>CBFIBY010000031.1:0-19604 GCA_965660955.1 Crocinitomicaceae bacterium
AATAAGAAGAGATTACCCAAAACAAGAGAAATTGTGAAACGAAAATATCCGTAAAAGCATGCAAGGAATTGATCATCGGAAAATCCTTGAACTCAATCAGCGTTGCCTTTACCGTTTTCTTTCCTAAATCTGTACGTTGGTGTTTTCTTTTCAATTTAAGAACAAGCACAAAAATATTCGCATATTGCGACAACAACCAACCGAGAATTAAACCAATCACTCCGAATGCCAGATAACCGAGTAACAGTGCAACACCATTGTTCAATATCGATTGAAGTACCTTCCCAATAGAAATTGTCCGGAATCGTTCGATTCGCAAATTCCAATTGTTCGCAACCCCTAAAATTCCGTAACTGACTACCGAAAGTGGCACCAACCATAGGTATTTCTCCAGCTCCTGATCACCGTAAAACTCTGATATTTGTCCCGAAAAAAGTGGAATCAGAATACTCAGTACACCGATAGAAATCGTGATGAGTAATCCCGTGTAAGCAATATTCTGCGCTTTTTCTTTTTCTTTTGGCAGAGGAATGGCCAGCTCCAATCTTCCACTAGAAATAATTCCCAACATGCCCACGATTGCCATGAAATTGGCGAAAATGGCAAAATCAGTAGGACTAAAAATTCGGGCTAGAAACGGAGCAAAAAGAAAGGGAAAAAATTGACTAAGCGTATTACCTGAAAGTAAGGTTAAGAAATTCTTTAGGTATTTTTTATTGTCAATTTTACTTTCCATCCGGCTCAATCTGAATGTTTAAAAGCAATATTGCCAAAAGCGGCAAAAGTAACCAGTTGATATCTTGATATAGATAGGAGGATGGCATTAACCAGAATAGTGGCAACAGAATGAAGAATAGCAATAAATTAAGATTCTTCGCCCATGTTAGTGTTTGCCAATTTCGCAATAAACGAATGAACAGATACAGAATAAAACCGAGATACCCCCATCCAAATACTCCATATTGAGAGACTAGTTCAATAATGAAGTTGTGCGGTGCAATAACAGTTCCTGTTGGATTTTCTGTTTCATTCAATGCATGTACCTTCCTAAATTGACCTGGACCAATTCCTAAAATTGGGTTTTCACGAATAATTCCGATACCGTTTTTAATTAAATTCACTCGAACTTGATCGGCTGGAATGGCCTCCTCAATCTTCACCCTCTCCTCATCTGTGAAGTTATCCTCATTGGATACTATTCGCACCACATCTTCCGCCCTCACATATTGAACAGAACTTGTTTCTTTAAATTCTCTAACCTTCTTTTTTTCTTCTTCAGATAAATATTGAAATGCTCGTATCTCTTTAATGGTGTCACCTTTCATACTAAGAATTCTCATATCATTGTATTGATATGGATTACCATTTTTAATATACTTCGGCCCTAAAAAAATTGGGTTCATCACAAAAAGAAGTCCCATCATTCCCAAAGAAATCAACAGCGGAATAGTTTTATTCCAATTAAAACGATCGCGATTTTGCACAAGAATAATAAACGCTTGGAAAAGAATAATAATCGTCAAACCTATAAAGGCAAGTCGAGAATTTGAGCAAACATTGAACAAGATTAAAATCAATGCTCCTGTAATAATTGAAAAAGGACGTTTCCGTAATTCAATATCAAACGTGGTTAATGCAAGTAGCACGAACATACCATAGAGCATATAGTCGTTTGGATTGTCGTAAACGAACGTTGGTGCGTAAAACACCATTCCAACCGCCATTTGAGCGAATTTAGCGGTTGTTGTTCCTTCCAAATGATTCCCAGTATAAAACTCATACAAGCCGAAAAGAAGTAACACAACTAAAAAACATCTCAATCCTAAAACGAGGATTCGGGTAAATTTTTCATGCCCCAAAAGCGAGTGAATTGAAAACAAGACTACACAGTAAATTAACTGCATGGACAGCGAGCGCAGGTCAAAAACAACCTCTTTCTCAAAGCCAATTTGAGATCCATAAACTAGTGCCGCTAGAACCCAAAGCAATAGAAAAAAGGCGATAACTTTTTGAAGCTTTCGCCAGTTCATAAACGTAAAAACTACTGGGATAATTAGTACGAAAGACAACAATAGATTTGGATAAATCGTCAAATACCCAAGAGAAATTCCGCCTATTTTCGAGCCAAAAGGCAAGGTTAAAAGCCAGGCAAGAAAAACGAACTCAAAAGCTCTGCTACGTTTTAGCATCTGAACCATTGCCAAATTTCTATTAAATAAATATTACAATATCGTTAAGTCGAAATTATATAAAATCATTGTCACAAAAGCCGATCAGACCTTAATCTATCAACAATGAAATTTTACTTGGCGTAATTTACGGCTCTTTTCTCGCGAATAACGGTAACTTTTACTTGTCCCGGGTAGGTCATTTCCGTTTGAATTTGTTGCGAAATGGCAAACGATAATTCATCCGCTTTCAGATCGGTTACTTTTTCACTTTCCACCATCACGCGCAATTCTCTTCCCGCCTGCAAAGCGAAGGCACTGCTCACACCGTCATATGCTAATGCCAGATTCTCCAATTCTTTGATTCGCTTGATATACGACTCAACGATTTCTCGACGTGCTCCTGGACGCGCTCCTGAAATTGAATCACACACCTGAACAATTGGTGCAATCATGGTTGTCATTTCGATTTCGTCGTGGTGCGCTCCAATCGCGTTTAATACATCTGGCTTTTCACCGTACTTTTCTGCGATTTTCATACCTAAAATGGCATGCGGTAATTCAGGTTCTTCGTCCGGAACTTTTCCAATATCGTGTAACAATCCTGCTCGTTTTGCGATTTTCACATTCAAGCCTAATTCAGCCGCCATTATTGCACACATGTTTGACACTTCCCGTGAGTGTTGCAATAGGTTTTGACCATATGAAGAACGATATTTCATTCTCCCTACCATACGCATCAATTCTGGATGCAAACCGTGGATACCAAGATCGATACATGTTCGCTTGCCTGTTTCGGCAATTTCTTCTTCTAATTGTTTTCTCGTCTTAGCAACAACTTCTTCAACACGAGCTGGATGAATACGTCCATCCGAAACGAGCTGGTGTAATGACAATCTCGCTATTTCTCGGCGGATAGGATCAAAACAGGAAAGGATAATTGCTTCAGGAGTATCATCTACAACGATTTCAACACCTGTTGCTGCCTCAATTGCACGAATATTACGCCCTTCACGACCAATAATTCTTCCTTTGACATCATCGTTTTCAATATTGAAAATTGAAACTGCATTCTCTATCGTCTGCTCTTGTGCAACTCTTTGAATGGTTTGAATAACGATTTTCTTCGCTTCTTTTGAGGCGTTCATATTTGCTTCCTCCATGATTTCTTTGATGTGTGACATTGCTCCTGTTCGGGCTTCGTCCTTCATCGCATCCATCATCATATTCTTGGCTTCATCTTGACTCATTCCGCTCAACTTAGACAACTCCAAAACTCTCTTTTGTTGGATTTTATCTAATTCTTGCTGCTTCGTTTCAACGATTTGAAGTTTGTTATCGTATAAGTCTTGTTTTTTCTTGAAATCTTTTTCCTTTCTGGAAGCTTCTTCGATTTTTTGAGAAAGTGTTTTTTCCTTGGCTTTAGCTCTATCTTCAATTGACTGAATCTTTCTATTTCGGTCTTTCGTTGAAGATTCGTGCTCTTCTTTTAATTTAAGAAATCGCTCCTTTGCTTGAACGATTTTCTCTTTTTTCAGTGCTTCACCCTCAGACTTCGCTATTTTAAGAATTTGCTCTTGTTTCTTTTTCAACAGTACATTCTGAATAATCAAAGCTACAACAACACCCGCTGCTAGCCCGATACCTATACCAATCATTAAATTCATATTTCAAATTTTTATTCGTTCGAACAATAAATCAGAAATGAAAAGGGGGAATTATTTTAGCTTGTCCAACTCAGCGTTTAACTCGTTGAGGGATGCTTCAATATTTGAATAATCGGCTACTGGAGCAACATTAGGTTCACTTGACGTGCTTCCTGATTTCGCTTTAGTTGCCATTTGCAGAGCTGCCATTGCTAACAAGTCTTGCATATCTTTTACTGCGTAGTTTTCCTTTAAAATTTGAATGGCTTTGTTGATGTCCTCAGCAGCGCTAAGCACTTTCTCTTGTTCGTTGGCTGCAACGGTAAGTGGGTAAGTTCTACCCGCAACCACCAATGATAAGGACTTCTTTTCCATTTTTTATTTTCTTAACTGACCTATGCAGTATTCAATTTCCTTTACCAATTCATCAATTTCTTGTGTTCGTCCCAAACTTGGGGCTACCACAGAATCTGATTTTTGTTGAGTCACATTTGCCAAACGTTCTTCTTGCTCCATTAATTTGGCTTCCATCTCTTTCAAGGCTGCCGATTTTTCATCGATTTCTGCTTGAAGTTGATCGTTTTTAGTTGCCAAATCTGCTGTTCTTTGTCTCTCTTTCAGCAATAGACGGTGTAAGCCCTTTGCTTTTTCTGAAATTTGAGTAAGAATGCTTTGAATGCTTTCGGTCATTTGGTTTGTTGACTTTGTACAAAAGTAGCATTGTCAACGAATAAAATCAAGATTTATTACTGAAATAACATTCCTTTATTTATCAAAAGGCTATTTTTGAAAAATGATTTCTATGATAAACTTGGCGCTCATTTTCATTCTCCACTGGCAACCCTTTTATATTGGGACAAATGCGCCAAATAAGAATTATCACCCCCCTCTAAACATCCCTTTAGTTTTGGCAGCCAATTTTGGAGAGTTACGCTCCAATCACTTTCATATGGGTTTGGATTTTAAAACAAATGGTCGAGAAGGACTGACATTACATTCCATTGAAGAAGGATATGTTTCTCGTGTAAATGTTTCACCATATGGATATGGTAGAGTTGTTTACATCAACCACCCCGGTGGAATCACAAGCGTTTACGCACACTGTAAAAGTTTGACGGGAAAATTGGAAGAACGGGTAAAGGCTTTCCAAAAGAAAGCGAAAAGTTCCGAAGCTGATATTTTCTTCCAACCAGGTGAACTACCTGTTAAAAGAGGTGAAGTTTTCGCCCTTTCTGGAAATACGGGAGCCTCTCACGGTCCACATTTACATTTTGAGATACGGGACACCTATACCGAAGAAGCACTAAATCCATTGGAATTTGGCTTTGATATACAAGATCACCGGGCACCGAATTTATACACGGTTAAAATATATGGATTGGACGAATTGGGTTACCTTTTTCCAAACAAAGCGAAACAGTTTAAGCTTGTTGGGAAAAAATCCAACTTTACAATTGGAAATGGAACGGTTACTTTACCTTCTCATTTTTCGAATACAACAGGTGGAATAGGTTTTGCCTTAAATGGAGTCGACCGATACGATGCTGCGAATAACCCTTGTGGACTTTTTGGAACTACTTTGTTAGTGAATGGAGACACGCTGATGCACCAAACCATAGATAGAGTTTCCTTTGATCACACTCGATTTTTGAATGCATATACAGATTATACAGCTTTCCGAGGTGGGCGGCAATACCACAAGGCTTTTCATTCAATTATAAATCCACTTGAGATATACAAAACGCCGACGAAGGGAATATTGAAAGTTGAACCAGGTAAGAGCTATCAAATAGAATACATCGCTTTTGACTATGTAGGAAATAAGTCAGTTGTGAAATTCACACTTTCAATCGAAGATGGCGAAGTCAGCAAACAAAAAAGTGCAACGCTAGATCCATCTTATGTTGATCCGATGAAAGGTTGGAGCAAAGATTGGGCTGGCGCTTCAATTGAACTTCCCAAAGGTTGTGCATTCGAACCGTTTCCGAAAAAGGCAACTTGGAATGGTACATCCTTATTCGTTTCAGCGGACAAGTGGCCCGTTCAGGAAGCGTTTACTGTTCGTATGAATGCAATTGATTCCATTCCGAAAAAGCAACAGTATTTGGCGGTGAATAGAGGCAATCGTTGGTCGACATTGAAAACTACTATCGTTGGTGACCAGTTAGAGGCGAATTCAAAATATTTTGGCGAGATCAAGGTGAAAGTAGATCAAAAAGGGCCGTACATCAATTCAGTCAATGTAAAAGGTACGGTAAACTCTAAGAGAACATCTCGATTGGTATGGAAAATGGGCGACTATGGATCTGGCTTAATGAACTATGGACTGTGGGTCGATGGTGAATGGCAAGTTTTGGATTATGAATCCAAAGGAGATTATGCTTTTTTTGAATTGAAATACACAACCCCGGGCAAACACGAAATGAAAATTATCGCGAAAGATTTTTGCGGAAATAAAACAGTGAAAGTTTTTACCGTTACTATTCTGTAAAGAATATCTGTTATATTTGATTATACATTTTTGAAAACACATACGTATGGCACAAGACGATAATTTCTTCAACGAATCAGATGAAAACAACCCAAACATTCAACAACCTGTCGGGAACAGCGGTGATCGTTCCACAGTCAATGGTCTTGGAATTGCTGGTTTAGTAGTTGGAATTATAGGTCTTTTAGTTTCTTTCATTCCTTGTTTTGGATTATTTGCCTTGTTCATCGGGATTCTTGGAATTGTTTTGAGCGGGATTGGCTTGTATATGGCAAACAAAGGCAAGTTTGAAAAAGGTTTAGTCATTGCTGGTTTGGTTATTTCCATCTTGGCGACAATGATTGCTCTATTTCAATGGACGGTTGCAGGAGCCGCAATCAGTCAAGCGGATAAAGAAAGTGGAACTCTCATTGAACGATTAGAAGAGATCAACAAAGAAAACCAAGAACGACTTGATCGTGAAATGGAGGAAATGCAAAACGAACAAGACTCTTTGGATGGAAACATCGTCGACTAGTCGGTCCTATCTTATAGTTAACATTTCACTTTTAGCGGCATTCTTTATTGCCTTTATCTATTTCTTTTTTCGGGAAGACCCGATGCGCTGTTATTACGAAGAGCATTATAATTACCTCTGCTCGACGTGCGGTATTACAAGGGATTTCAAGTCGATACTGAAGTTTGATTTCGCTGATTTAATCAATCCTAAATCCATCTATTACTTTTTAGCGTTCTTCGTTTTGTTTCTAACAAGAGGAGCTGTAGTTTTACTTTTGAGAAAAAATTACTCTTTCCAAAGCATTGTTCGCTTTGATATTCTACTCCTATCAACCCTCGTCTTTTATCTGCTAATTGTACAATTTGTTGTATAAAAAAACGCCCTTTCTTTCGAAAGAGCGTCTTCGTATAAACAATTCTATTTCTTACAATCTTTTGAAGATACATTCATCGTTTGGATGTTTTTGCTCATTCAAGCGTTCCAAACGGAATTCATCCTTAGAAAGAAAAACGACGTTCCAATCATCACCAAGCGCTGTGTCAGCAACATTATCAGGCAAGCTAATTATCAATACAGCAGGATTCTTTCTCTCTTGTGTATCCCATGATCCACGAACTGTTGAATCCGGTCCCGCTGAGACAAACTCTTTCTCCTTATTTAAGGTATAAACGTAATCTTCAAAAACTTCCGATTGATTAACGTTTGCGTCAATAAACTTCTCTAATTTCCAGTTCTCACCAACGATTAATCGATCTATTTTACGTGGAGAGGAGTTTTTCTTACAGGCTAGTACTGCTCCAAAAACAAACAGTAAAAAAACTATTTTTTTCATATTCTTATTATTTACGTAATGGGTATTGTTAATTATGCTTGTGTTGTTGGTGGTCCAAAATTCATCGGAGGCATTTGCTGTCCTTCGTTTTCTTCAATGACACCAAAAGTTTGTTCATATTTCTGAATGTTCTCTTGCATTGCTCTCATGAAACGTTTCGCATTTTGCGGAGTCATAATTACTCGCGATCGAACTTTTCCTTTCGGCATCCCTGGCATCAATTGCACAAAGTCACTGATAATTTCAGCTGGAGAATGCGTGATTATCGCCAAATTCGAATAAATGCCTAAAGCTACATCTTCAGACAATTCTATATTAACTTGATTCTCGTTATTGTTATTGTTGTTATCCATTTTTGATTTTATTGGGTCACAAATGTATCGCTTTTTGATAGAACCTCCGTAAGAAAGTTTACTCGTGACTAGTAGTTAAAAAAAGTAAGGGGGGCAAAAGTTACAGTTGAGGTGGATTATTTTAAGGTTTTGGCTGTTGGCTGTTGGCTGTTGGCTGTTGGCTGTTGGCTAAAGGAAGTGAAAAAAAATATGTATCAATCAATTTCTATCCGACACCAACCTCCAGGTTAAAGAAACAACTTTTTATTCTTCACGAGCTACATGCGTTTCATAGTTCAAATTTAGACCTTTAAAAAGGAAAACTTAAACTACCTCAAACACTTAAAATAATCAAACGGCTCTTTGCACGAAAGGCAATTGTAATGGGCTTTGCACGCCGTGCTTCCGAACTCAGAAATCATTTTCGTTTCTCTGGAATTGCAGTTGGGACATGGAACAACCAAAGGGTCTGAGAACAATACACTTTTGTCTACTTCATCTTCTGGCGGAGCAATTCCGTATTCTTTGAGTTTTTTACGACCATTTTCTGAAATCAAGTCGGTTGTCCAAGCCGGACTGAGAACGGTTTCAATGTTTAAGTTCATTAAACCTTCACCCAATAATTTTCTACGGATATCTTCTTCAATAACCTGCATTGCCGGGCAACCGCTATATGTTGGTGTAATGGTAATTTTAATTTCTTCTCGCGATACATTTACCTTTCGGACGACACCCAAATCAACTACAGTCAAAACAGGAACCTCGGGATCAAAAACGTCCTCCAACCATTCCCATATTTGCGCTTCTGTTACCATTCCATATTTGGATAGGCGCGCTGCATGTATTGCATTTCCGCTAATAAAAAGCCTAAGTGTTCAGTATGTTTTCCATTTCTTCCTCCATGTTGCTCCCAATTGTTATCTGGAAAACTCAAAGTCGCTTCGTTAATGACAGCTTCAACATTCTTCAACCAATTGGTTTTCACTTCAGCCATATTGGGCAAAATGCCTGCTTCTTCAAGCGCTTTCTCAACTTCATCGGGTTGAAACAAATCAGCTGCAAACCTCCAAAGAGAATTCAACGCTTTTTGAACGCGTTCGTGCGATTCTTCGGTTCCATCACCTAATCGGATGATCCATTCGGCTGAGTGTCGGTAATGATATTTGGTTTCTTTCAAGGACTTTTCTGCTATTGCTGCCAGTTGTTCATCTTTCGAATGTTGCAAAGCTTCAAACAAAGGCAATCGATAGGCATCAAACAAGAACTGACGCATCATGGTAACACCAAAGTCACCGTTCTCTTGTTCAACGAGCAAACTGTTTTTATACTCTTTTTCCAAACGAAGGAAAGCCAATTTATCTTCATCACGTCCTTTTCCTTCCACCTCTCCAGCATATTTTAGAATCGAAGTAGCTTGACCAATCAAATCCAAGGATATGTTTGTCATGGCGATATCTTCTTCCAATATAGGTCCGTGACCACACCATTCCGAAACTCTGTGTCCAAGAATCAAACTATCATCTCCTAATCGGAGTAAATATTCAAACAAATGTTCTTTCATCTTCTCGAATTACATGTGTGTGATTCCGTCAGGAACTTCATAAAATGTTGGGTGGCGATACACTTTTGTATTCGCTGGTTCGAACATCGAATCCATATCCGAAGGATCAGAAGCATGTACATTATTGGATTCAATCACCCAAATACTAATACCTTCGGAACGACGTGTATAAACATCACGTGCATTTTCTATTGCCATTTCAGCATCAGCGGCACGCAAACTGCCTGCGTGTTTGTGATTTAATCCTTGTTTGCTTCGAATAAATACCTCCCAAAGAGGCCAATCTGATTTTTTCATTTTATTATTTTGACGACAGTTAGACTGCCATTTTCATTTTCTTTTTTTCTGCGTATGCCATTGCTGCAGCTCGAACCCATTCCCCATTTTCTTTGGCTTCTTTTCGTGTTCGAACACGATCCTCATTGCAAGGACCATTGCCTTTTACAACACTCCAGAATTCATCCCAATTGATTTCGCCAAACTCATAATGACCCGTTTCTTCATTAAACTTCATATCTGGGTCTGGAACTTTTAAGCCAATTAACTCAGCTTGTGGAACGGTTGCATCCACGAACATTTGACGCAAATCGTCGTTTGAAATTCGTTTGATTTTCCATTTCATGCTTTGAGCAGAATGAGGAGAATCATTGTCACTTGGACCGAACATCATTAACGCTGGCCACCAAAAACGATTCAATGCATCTTGCGCCATTTCTTTTTGTTCAGGTGTTCCGTTCGCTAAAGTGGTCATGATTTCATACCCTTGTCGTTGGTGAAAAGACTCTTCTTTACACACACGAACCATTGCTCTCGCGTACGGTCCGTAAGAGCATCGGCACAAAGGAACTTGATTCATAATTGCTGCTCCATCTACCAACCATCCTACTGCGCCCATGTCGGCCCAAGAAAGGGTTGGATAATTAAAAATGGAAGAATACTTCGCTTTCCCTGAATGCAAATCATCTATAGTTTCCTCTCGGTCTGCACCTAAAGTTTCGACGGCTGAATACAAGTACAATCCATGACCTGCTTCATCCTGCACTTTGGCAAGCAAAACAGCTTTACGTCTTAAGTTGGGTGCTCGTGTGATCCAATTTCCTTCCGGCAACATCCCCACTACTTCTGAATGGGCGTGTTGCGAAATTTGTCGAATCAAAGTTTGACGATATGCATCCGGCATCCAATCATTGGGTTCGATGCGGATATCATTATCAATTTTATCTTGGAATCTTTTTTCTAATTCCTCTTGTGTGAATTTTTGTTCCATAGTTGAATTCTATACTTGTTACAAATTTACAGTATTTCTTGGGCTTTGACAATACAACAAAGTTGGTATTTGAAAGTTTAGAATGAATCTAATTGAATACATAAAAAAGCCGCCCAACAATCGTTAGAGCGGCTTTTTCAACAGTAAATTGCGGTTAGACTATTATTTTTCTACTTCCAATTTGAATTTGTAGTAAAATGTTTTGTTGACGATATCTATATTGTTTCGATCGATTTCTATTTTTTTGATTTGTTCCGCAATCGCTGCGCAAACCTCAGGATCAGGACATTCAATTGAATCAATGATGATTTCGTGTTTGTCGTTCACTGTGAATTCAACATAAACAGTTGTTTCCACTTTCTTTTTCAAACTCAAAGGATAATGAATCAGTTTGTTGATCTTTTTTCTGAAAGCCGATTCTCCGCTTCCGGCAAATGAAACGCCTCCAATTAATACTAAACTTAGGGTTAAAATAAATGCTCTTGCTCTCATAACTTTTGTTCTTGTGTTCGTTTGAAAGTAAGACTGAAGAGCTTAGAAAAAGTTACAAAAACAAAATCAGTTTAAGAATTTTTGACAAGCATTCTGAACGATAAAATATAGAATCCCGTTAAATTTGATAAAAAACAGATATGGCATTAATCGAATCCAACCCTTTTCCAACTGGAACAAAGGCACCAGACTTCAATTTATTAAATACCGTTACCAATAAATATTTGAGTCTTTCGGAGGTCAAGGGAGAAAAAGGAACGGTTATCCAATTTATTTGTAATCATTGTCCGTTTGTAGTTCATTTGAATGAAGAATTGGTAAAATTGGCAAATGATTATTCCAGCAAAGGAATTTCTTTTGTTGCGATAAGCAGTAATTCAGTTAAGACACATCCGCAAGATGGCCCCGAATTCATGAAGGAGCATGCCAAACAGAACAACTATCCCTTTCCCTATTTGTATGATAAAACACAGGAAATTGCAACAGCTTACGACGCGGCTTGCACACCTGATTTTTATATTTTTGACGCTGATTTAAAGTCCGTTTATCACGGTCAGTTGGACAGCTCGAGACCTGGAAACGACATTCCCGTTACGGGCGAGGATATACGAAAATCGCTTGATGGATTGTTAAGCGGTGCTGACCCAATGGAAAATCAAAAACCAAGTATTGGTTGCAGTATAAAGTGGGAATAGAATACTATTATTCCTCGTCTACCTTTCTGTCATCCTCACCAATAATTTCTTTTACAGGTTCAGTTTGTGAAAGTGTTAAAGGTTGAAGATTTTGTTCTTCCTTTAATTTTTGAAGCAAATCATATTCTTTTTGATCAACAACGAAGGTATCCGACCATCTGTCGTGCCATCCCAAACTTTCGCTATCCAAACATGAAAATGGTTCGAAGGGAACGAAACGAATTAACGTTCTCTTGAATAATTCTTCTTTATTCGGTGGATTTCCATATTCATTAACGACATATGTATTTGTCACAAATTTCCCAGGCGTTTTCTGATATTTCAGTTCAAAGAGAAAATAAAAAAGAAAATAAAAAGCCAAGCCAAAAACGTTCGCCAAGTCAGCCACCGTTTGACTCTTCGGGAATCCTGTATAAGGATCAATATTCTTCGTCGTGAAATATAATTGAAGCGGAATAGTTACAATTAGAATGAGAACAATGTCGATAAAATAGTGGCCAAACCTTGTTCCTGAACTAACCGTTCTCACTTTTCTCGTTCGAAGAAACACCTCTTTTTCAAGCACCGTTTTTCCATTTTCATCCTCATAACGGTTCGATTTAAAAGCTTTTTCTTGCAGGTCAGTTATTTTCATTCAGTGTTTTTTTCGTGTTAAAGTTTGGTTAAATATAGAAAAAAGCTTGAATTTCAAATGACAATCCCAATCTCCTAAAGTAGTGATACAACCACATTTGGATTAGTTTAGAATCAAGTTGAATGAAAAGCACGTCCAACTGTTTTGGTTAAGTGTACTATTTCACTATTTTTATACCATGAACAATATTCGAAAAATACATTTTAGACATGTCCTTCTCGTTTTATCCGTTTTTCTTTTTACGGCTTGTGGACCGAAAAAAGAAACAACAGTAACATTTGAAGTAGAAGCTATGGCCACTGGTCCATTTTTCTCTGGTCCAAACAGTCTTATTGCAGAGTACGCTGTTAACGTTTCAGACTTGAAAGGATTAGAAAATGTTAGTAAGGATCAAATAAAAGAAATCAAAATTAAATCCGTTTCGGTCGGTCTCAATAGCGAAGAAGATATGAATTTTGATTCATTCACAAACGCCACACTTCAGCTTGTTGGTCCAGATACCGATATGCAAACTATCGCAATAAAGAACCCGATAAAATCAAAGGGCAAGGAAATCACTTTACAGGTTAGCAACGAAGCAGACATTGTCGATTATTTTAAAGGACAAAAATTCAGTGTAGTTTTGGATTTAGACTTCGTTGAAGATTCATATATAGAAGAATTTGGCACAGTAATTGTCATGGAAGTTATCGTAAAACACAATTAAAAAAATTATGAAAAAGATTATTTTATTTTCTCTAATGTCGATAATGCTATGCAGTGTTGCATTTGCACCAAGTAAAGCTACAGGTGGTGATCGTCTGGTTGGAGTTTGGGAGCCTTCTAACGGAAAAGTTAAGGTGAAAATTGATAAAATTGGTGATAAATTTTACGGTAAAATCGTATGGTTGAAAGCCCCTATCGACCCCAAAACGAAAAAGCCGAAAGTGGATAAAAACAATCCGGATCCAAAATTGAGAAAAACACCTTTGAAAGGTTTTAGACTATTAAAAGATTTCACATACACAGGTAAAAACGAATGGAGCAACGGAACCATTTATGATCCGGAAAACGGGAGTACCTACAGTTGTACAATTAAAATGACCGATGTCAATACACTAGACATTCGAGGATATATTGGTATATCTGCTTTGGGCCGAACGGATGTATGGAAAAGACTGAAAATGCCGTCAAAAAAGAAAAAGTAAATGGTTAGAATTGATAGAGTTGCAGTCGTAGCATTAAGTCTGTGCTTCTGTTCTGTTTCATCTTTGAATGCCCAAATTGACACAAATGCTGTCGAAGAGGAAGATTATAGCATATATGATGATTTAGAATATATGGATGAAGGAACCAAACGCTTCGCTTCCGTAAAAGTAAGTGGGAAAAGTCCCGATAAGTTAATATCTATTGGTTACGACTTTCAAGGGAGTTATGACATGGAAGCCGATGGTTTCAGCTCTTTCAATTCATCAAATCAAACGATAAATTCGACCCATGGCTTAAGAGTGAGTGCAAACGTTCCTGTCATTTCAAAGAACAGCATTATTGTTCAGGCAGGATTGCAATATTGGAATTCGCAGTATGATTTTGATCAACCGGGTAACATTACTCACCCCTTGCATCAAACTTTGCATGATAATGGTTTAAACTCAATTGACCTTTCGACTACAATCTACAAACCATTAAACGAGACTAGTTTTTTATTAGCTAGACTGGCGGCGGGAATGAATGGAGACTATAGTTTAGGAAAGTTTCAACCTTTAGATTACAATCGGTATTCTGTTGCACTTTTATGGGGTAAAAAACCTACTGACAGTAAACAATGGGCTGTTGGAGTTACTCAAACATACCGAGCAGGAGAATTGAATTACCTTCCTGTTTTTATGTACAATTGGACCAGTGATAACCGCAAGTGGGGAATAGAATCTCTTTTGCCTGCCAGAGGGGATGTGCGCTATAATTTTAGCCAAAGAAGTATGTTGTTTTTAGGTTTTGACTTAGAAGGAACCAGTTATAGAATTGGCAACGAAACTGAATTGGCCGTTCCGTTTAATGATTTAGAAATCCGAAGAAGTGAATTGCGTTTTCGATTGAAATATGAGCGACAAATAGTTGGTTTTATCTGGATGTCCGCATCGGCGGGATATCGAATCAACTATAGTTATAATGTAGATAGACTTGAAGGTGGTCAAGACTTTTTTCGAGGTTTTTTTGGTGATCAAGAATATGTCATGGAGAATAGTCTGACGAATCCGTTGTTCATCAATTTCAGCATAAATTTGGTCAGTCCGTAATTCGAAATTTCTTATCCAGTTATTCTCTATCTAATTAAGAAATTTGTTTCTCCTTTATTGATTTTAATATTAATGTTTTAGCACTTGATATTGAGCCATTGGGTTTAAAGGCTAAAGTTAGGACAAATCGATCCGCCCCACTCTACCAGAGTAAATCCTTTTCTTTCAATTCTCAGCGAAGAAATATCTTGCAACGGGAAATTAATTTTTTCATGTAGCGGTTTGTAAATCATCATCACACGAATCACAGTTTCGGGAGTTGGATTGACTCTTAGCGCCGCCAATTCCTTGTATGCCGCACTCGAGAAATGAATCAAATTAAAAGGATTGTTCTCCATTTGTGGCAACCAAAACATAATAAATTCATTCGCTTCTCTCCTATTCAGTCCTAATTCAGCCAGTTTTTCTTCCAAAAATTTCGCCGTTTCTTCGCCAGCAATAACGAATCCATTTTGGGGAGTAATTGGATTGGACGGTTTTCCTTCCCAAAAAAGAGCGTAATATTCCATTCCTTTCTCATCAAATAGAGTACCATCAGGTTTGGCTTTGACTTGCCATCCTGTTTCATGATATTTCGGATAGGTATGAGTAAGTTCACCTTTGTAATCGATTTGGACTCTGATATCCATCTCAACTTCTGGGTACAAATAAATTATGGGTTTCAAGCTTATCACTTGCGGCGCTTCCGCTTCAATCATTTTAAATTCAACTTGTGTTGATGCAACAACTTCGACGTCTTTTATGCGAATTGGTTCATACCCAATAAGGTTCACTTCTAAGTCATATGTGCCTGGTTTAACTTTGCTAATTACAAAATTCCCGTCTATATCTGTCATTACACCTTGGACCACTGCATTATTTTGAATGAGCATCACCTTCGCAAAAGGTAAAGACTCACCGTTTTGGTCAGCTACTGAACCTATCACTCGACTCTCACCTGAGGAGGCAATTGGAGTGACTTTATAATTCGGGGTTTTGCTTACAACATCAGTTGTTGCGCAACTGATTGTAATTAAGAAAACAAGTACAATTGAGAATAATTTCATTTCACGATTTTAGGTAAAGATGCAGAGAATGTCAAAATTCCACAAAGTATTTCCATCAGTACGCGATAAAATGAGGCGTCAGTTTACAATTTAAGATTCCAAGCTAAAACCTGAAAAGTTTTCTTTTTCGAGAACAAATGTTTTACTTTTATTTCAAAACCAACAGATGAAATCCAATAAGAAATTCTCTTTCGTACTAGTAGTTGCCCTAATTGGCACAATTGGATTAGCTATGTCTTCGTTCAAAACAACAGAATTGGAGAAAGTCGTGAGCGAGGAATCTACTTCGGAAGGTATCCAATGGATGACCTTTCAAGAAGCCATTGAAAAACACAAAGTTGAACCAAGAATGTGGGTTATTGATTTGTGGACGGATTGGTGTGGATGGTGCAAACGAATGGAAAAAACGACATTTTCAGATCCAAAGATTGGAGAATTCGTTAATGAAAATTATTACGCAGTGAGTTTCGACGCGGAGCAAAAAGAGGATGTAGTAATTGAGGGAAGAACATATAAATTTGTCTCTCAAGGCCGAAAAGGTTATCATGAATTAGCGGCAGAGTTAATGGGAGGAAAAATGTCTTATCCGACAGTTGTATTTCTGAACAACAACCGTCAAATTATGCATCGTTTAGTTGGGTATCAAACGAAAGAGGAATTCCATCCCATTGTAAATTTTTTACACGAATACGATCCAAATAACCCAATTACTTTTACAAAATATAAAGAAAGTTACGTTTCTCCCTATTCTGAAGAATCTCCAAATTGATTATTGTTTATATCAACAAAAAGGTCGTCTTGAAATATCAAGACGACCTTTTTTAATGGATTCAATTTCTATTTAAGCATTCGCCATTTCGACAAATTCATCATAAGAAACTTCTTTTTCTTTCAATTTAACAGTATTCTTAAAGAAGTGCATCAATTTCTGCTCCGCCATCATATCAAAAATACGGTTGGACTCCTCTCTGTTTTTCAACACTTCCATCGCAGATTTAGTTAATTCAGCATCCTCTGGCGCTGGCATACCGTACTGCGCATAGTTACTTGCTAAAAGAGATTTCGTGTAATCAATCACCTCCTGGTTGTCCAACTTAATATCATTCGTTTTGAAGATATTACCTTGGATCAATTGCCATTTTAGGTTCTTCGCATAACTTTCGTAATGTTCTTCAACTTCTTCTGCTGTGATCGGCTTTTCGTTCGACATTTGAATCCAACGCTTCATGAATTCATCCGGCAAATCAATTTTCGTTTTTTCGATAAGGTTTTCGTAGACCGCTTTCGTCAATAAACGATCTGAATCTGCGACGAACATACCTTCCAAATCAGTCGAAATTCGCGCACGCATCTCTTCTTCATTTTTCACTTCACCATTGTAAAGTTTCGTGTATAGTTCTTCGTTCAGTTCAGCCAACTCCATTCGTTTGATTTCATTGATCGTCACTTGGAATTTATCGCTAATATTTGCTAGTTCTTCTTCTTTGATACCCAACATAGCTGCAGTATCTTTCTCACCTCTTGATACTTTCATAGGATTAACGACTACTTTGTCTCCCACTTTTTTACCAATAAACAACTTTTGGGTTGCTGCATCTTCTAAAAATTCAGTTGAGATAGTTGAAGAATGAAGAATTCCACCTTCTTTGATGCTTTTGTCTTCGTTTAATTCAACGAATTGCCCCATTACTAGATCTTTTTCTTCTACAACATCTGCAGAATTCATTTTTCCGTAACGGCGACGTAAGTCATCCATTTGTTTTTCTACAAGGTCTTTATCTACTTTGATCTTTACGTAATCGAATTTGCTTTTTCCATCCAATTTCACTTCCACATTCGGAGCAAGACCGATATCGTAAGTAAACTCAAATGTATCCGGATTTTCGAAATCACCTTTTACTTCTTCTTTGTCGTTTGGAATTGGATTTCCTAAAATATCCACTTTATTTTCCGTTAAGAACTTATTCAAAGCTTCATTCACCTGATTGTTCAATTCATCCGCCAATACAGATTTACCGTACTGCTTTTGAATTAAACCGGCAGGAACATGTCCAGGACGAAAGCCAGGGATTTTTGCTGTTTTTCTGTATTTCTCCAAAGAAGCTTTTACTTTGTTTTGGTAGTCTTCAGGGTTAATGACTACTTTCAATTGCGCGTTTAGCGCATCAATATCATGACGTTCTACGTTCATCTCTTTTATTTTAAAAAATTCTATTCAACAAAAAATGGTACAAGCGACACTCATACCATTTCGTTAATTAAGTACGGATGGAGAGACTCGAACTCTCACACCTCTCGGCACTAGATCCTAAGTCTAGCGTGTCTACCAATTCCACCACATCCGCATATTCTATTTCAATTTCAAGAACTTCGTTTAGTTCTCTAGCGTGTATACCTCCCTCCCGATAGCTATCGGGATATCGGGACCACCATATCCGCATACTAATCGTTTCTAGGATTTCGCTCAATCCATTTGCGAAACGGAGTGCAAAGATAATGTGTTTTTTTCGAATTGGAAAACAAAGCCTGAATTAATTTTAGTCGCTTTTTTGACATTTAAAAACTTGTGCAAAACTTCCAATCTAAAAACCTACTCCAAAGGGATAATCCAAGTACCTTTGTCTTCCATGAAAAACATGCGCACATTCGATCCAAAAGAGCTTGCTATTCCTCAAATGCATCAGTATTTGTTGGGAGCTGTGGGGCCTCGTCCGATTTGTTTTGCATCTACGGTTGATGAAAATGGCAACCACAATTTGTCGCCTTTCAGTTTTTTCAATGTGTTTAGTGCTAATCCTCCAGTAATGATTTTTTCTCCTGCACGAAGTGGGCGAACGAATACAACGAAGGATACCTATAATAATGTGAAGAAAGTTCCGGAATGTGTAATTAACATTGTGAATTACGACATGGTGCAGCAAATGAGTTTGAGTTCTTCTCCATACGGTCCAGAAGTCGATGAATTTGTAAAAGCAGGATTCACTCCTCTTGATTCAGATTTAGTAAAGCCAAAACGTGTTGCCGAAGCGCCCGTTCAATTTGAATGCAAGGTCATTGAAGTAAAAGAATTGGGTACGGAAGGAGGAGCTGGAAACTTGGTGATATGTGAAGTGGTAAAGTTTCACATTGACGAGAGCATGCTTGGAGAAGATGGTAAAATTGATCAAAAGAAGATTGATTTGGTTTCCAGAATGGGTGGAAATTGGTACTGTAGAGCGGATGAAAATTCAATGTTTGAGGTACAAAAACCCTTGACAACCATTGGAATTGGGTTTGATCAAATGCCTGAGGATATTAAAAAAAGTAGTGTTTTGACAGGCAATGACTTAGGTCTGCTGGCAAGTGTAGAGGAATTGCCGAATGAGACCGAAGTTAATGAGTACAAACTCATAGAATTAAGTGATTTATTCGTAACTTTAGAAGACGACGCTCCAGTATTGGAAAAGCGTTTGCATGAGAGAGCGAAACAATTGATATCAGAAAACAAAATTGAGGAAGCTTGGAAGAGTTTGCTCGCATTTAACAATTAATAAAAATACCCTATGTTTAAATTAAGCGGAATCGTTAAGGTGGTCAAAGACGAAGAGGTCATCTCCGAAAAATTCAAAAAAAGAGAATTCGTTCTTACAGATGCATCTAGCATGTACCCTCAAGATATTTCTTTC
>CBFIBY010000032.1:0-19531 GCA_965660955.1 Crocinitomicaceae bacterium
AGCGGGGTTGCCCATGCAAATTTGAAATTCAAGGCTCCTTTTGATCTTCGGTCAGGAATTAATATGAA
This sequence comes from Crocinitomicaceae bacterium, assembly GCA_965660955.1. Lineage (GTDB taxonomy): Bacteria > Bacteroidota > Bacteroidia > Flavobacteriales_D > Crocinitomicaceae > UBA2040. The sequence goes on from CBFIBY010000032.1 coordinate 69, forward strand.
AAAAATTCTAGCCACTGTCGACTTAAAAATAGACAATGGGCGATTAAAAAATGTTGAAGCTTTCAAAAGTATTACGGCAAGTCTTCAAAAATCAAAGCCGATTAAAATGATCTTGAAAGAAAACAATATCACAACCTTTGAAAACAACTTGTTGGACTTAAAATTTGAGAGTTTGCGCAATACAATTACTATTCAAAACGGTGAATTAACCATTCCAAAGATGCTCATTGCCTCCAATGCTCTTGCGGTTAATCTTTCGGGCACGCATAGTTTCAGCAATATGGTCGATTACCATTTTGATTTTAATTTACGTGATATCAAGAAAATTGAAACGGAAACTGAATTTGGTCAAGTCATTGATGATGGAACGGGGCTGCGCTTGTTTGCACACATGTTTGGAGATTTGAACGACCCAACAATCAAATGGGATAAGGAACAGAAGAAATTACTGGCAAAAGAAAATATTGAGAAAGAAAAATTAACAGCCAAACAAATGCTGAAAGCAGAATTCGGAATGTTCAAGAAAGATACTGCCGTTGTCGCTTATAAAGCTAAAGAACAACCGAAAGAAGAAATTAGAATGCAATTTGGTAAAGAGAAAGATGAAGAACCAAAAGTTTACACGAAGCCGAAACGTGAAGGTAAACTAGGTAAGACATTCAAGAAATGGAAAGAAGAGGCCAATAAGGAAAAAGAGAATGAAATCTATATTGACCCAGGAAAATAAGAACTTCTAGTTTGATTTAATACGAAAGGGCGTCTCGAATATTCGAAACGCCCTTTCACTTTAGTTCATCATCTTTATTGCTTAATCACTTTCACATTTTGCTGGGATGTTCCATCATTGATAGACAAAATATAAACACCCGCTGGCAATTCGGAAATGTTCCATTTACCATCAAATATTCCATTGACCGTTTTTTGATTTTCACTTCTTACCACTTTACCAAGGTGATCGATTAATGTCAATTCAACACTTCCGCCCATTTGGTTCAAGGTGATGTTCAACTCATCGTTCGTCGGATTTGGAAAAACGGATAATCTCTCAATTCCGTTTATCTCCTCATATGACAAAGGATAGTCCGACGTAAAGTTAAATTTGAAGCCATCTCCATAGTCAGCTTCGAAAATTTTAACAATTGGCCCACCTAATTGATAAAATCTTGTATAGCCATTTCCGTCATTGTTCGCGAAAAAACTCAATCCATCGTCATCCGAATCATACACGTTGTAACTGAAACATCCGAGTCCTAGAATTACCGTATCTCTATACAATGTGTTACTCGCCATTCCTGATTTAGCGAATAAGACATTTCCTTGGTCATCGCGAATGTCATAACTAGACTCTGCTCCAAAATTATTTGTTCTAAAGTGAATTACAATACTTGAAGGCATAACCTCTGGAATCGTAAAACCTGTCACGTGATGGTCGTTCAACGCATAGTCATCCGTAGCTCCGTTGACTTCAATAACTTCAGCATGGAATTTATTATCTGCAGGAGAAAGGCTATTCCACATTTGATCAGGAGAAAGCAATTCCACATCTACCGTTTCACTGCTATTTAAATTTCCTGTCCAATCATATGTCATTGAGTTAGAGACATCGTTCACCCAGTATTTGATTTTCGCGCTTGTCATAGCAGTCGAGCCCATGTTCTTTAAGGTAACAATCGGTGTGTTACAAATTGAATTAAAACGAGCATACTCTACTTGATCCGTTGGTTGTTTAATATCTACAATCGAACCATCAACTGTATGATTAATTGGTCCATAGGTAACTAATTTGTTACTCACGATATAATTTGAAGTCCCCGATGCAGTGTTCAGTCCATAATCCAACGTTGCTGGAGTTCCTGCTGTCACGTATTGCGTAATATCATTTGATTGCACGTCAGTCGCCATTCCTGGACACCATCCGCATCTGTCATAAATCCACGTTCCACCTTGTGGGTAAACAGGGTTTTCGGCACACTCTTTCAACACTTGCCATGAAAACTCTTGAGACCCACCATTCACGTTCATGCTGTGAATTCGAGGAATAAATTCTCCTTCTTGACCATGTCCTGTAATTGAGGTTTTTACAACAAACTTGTCTCCATTCGCTAACATTGGAACTCCAATGGGTTTGAAATACGTGTCATCAAGAATTCTAGCAAATGGGCGAGATTCTGTTCGCCAAATTTCACGAATATCAAGTACGTCTCTTTCTGGTGTTCCAACAATAAACAAAAACTGAATATCCATATCCTCTTGTCGCTGACCACCTCGTTCCATGGTCATTCGTTTCAATCCTTTTAGAATAGGTGTATAATCGGTCATATCGAATGTCCAAGTTTTACCCGTTGGTCCTAAATCCAGATTAATACCGTATGGGGTAACGAAACTCATGATTTCAAATTTCATTGGCCAACGACGAACATAATCCAAAACTGTTGGTGTTATACTTCCATCCGTTGATGATGGAACTGTTCCAATAACTGCTCCTGTAGATGCGTCGTAAATATTTTGTGTCACCGCTTCCCACACTTGGTTTGTTGAGATACTTAAAACTTCATCGTCCATTAAAACACCTGGATGTGGCACTATCACAAATTCTTGAACCGTGTTTGGAACCAGTTGCACAGAGTCCATAACTTGAACAGGTGTGACAGTTGTATTGTACGTACCATTAACCAATATCAAACTGGGTCTGAAACCTGTTGAAGTGAAAAATCGATTCAAATCTTTTCCGCGAATCGACTTCCAAACTGCGGCGCTATTTGACGTTGCCGTAGCGGCATTTAGCGAGGCATCAGATAAAGTAACACCTGTACCTTCATCAAACTGGTAGTAGGCCATTAGGTGCGCATATTCCGGATGCGTAGCATTTAAGGGAATATTCATCCAACTTTGAATGTTTGAACCTGTTAATGCTTTATCCCAAATTCGAACCTCATCTATACTTCCTTTGTAATTGTTCGTGTACGTTCTACTCTTTCCAATCACCATTTGAGCTATGTCAATTGGTCTTGTTTTACCTGTTCCCGTATGCCAAATTGCCCCATTCAAATAAATTTGCATTACACCGGTTGTCGCGTTTTTGACAAATGCCCAATGATTCCATTGTCCTGCATATTCTTGCGCAGTTGCCGGTTTATTGATTCGATCATAAGCTGAACCAATTCCACCACAATCCCAGTAAATTTGACCGTTACTCCAAGGAAGGTGAATATTCACGTCTCTTTCACCTGTACTGCCTCCTGCTTCAATAATACTAGTATTCACAGGCATCAAATTGGCTTCGCCGAATGCCCAGAATGAAACTGTTATTTCGTTGTTAATCGAGGACAAACCAGCCGTCGGAACATCAACATGTCCATTTCCAGCCATATTTTGGTAGTACCCATTGTTTGCCGTTAAAGCCATATCCGCATTCGAAGCGGTCCCTTCTAACTGAACAACAGAGCCCCCACTTCCGTGCGTAAACGACAGCTCGATGATTAGATTATCTGTGCCGTTCCAAACAAAAGGTGTATAAAACTGAACTCTGTTAGAACCTGCAACAAAATTATAATCACTGAAATAAACTTCTGTAAATCCAGTTGTTTCAATATTTGTAGAATCTAAAATAGTCGATGTTGTTTCTTTAATTTTCACGCGTAAGAAATTAACAGCTCCAGCGTTCAATGCGTTCACCAAGAAACCATCAATGTTTCCTGCCGTTGCGCCAGCTAAGGTTAATTCAGCTGCGGTAAATAAATACTGGGATTTTCCAGAAAAATTTGAAGCTGCCAAGGCATCGGAAATAGGTGCGGTTCCCGTTAGAACTGGATATTGACTCTCACTAACAATACTGTTCAACACCACCTGTTGTTGATCATATTGATAATAGTCATACAAAGGTGTGTTTGAATAATTGAAAGTAGTTCCAGTAAATCCAGAGATTGTATGCGATGGATGGGTGTAATCCACAGAATCCATTCTTGTAGAGTCGTGAATATAGGTGTTGCAACTGTAATCCCACTCTCCACAACCAATGTTCGTTTGCCCTGATACTGGAGGCGAAACCAAACCATTTTTACAGCGCATGTTGTATTTCATGATGATTTTTTCGAAGGAAACACCCGGCAAATCGGGGAAAGTTATCATGGTATCCCGTATTCCTGAACCAGCCGTTTGCGAGTAGTTAAAGGTGTTAACAACAATTGTGTCGCCAGGACTTTGGGACAAACCCATTACTGTGAAGGCGAACAAAAAAGATAAAAACGTAAATAATTTCATAGTTGTTTTAATTTGTGCGGTTAGACAAAATGTCTTCCAAATAGAGTCGTAAAAATAAGACAGATAATAGTTTATTCCGAATTCAGTTTGGATTTTAACGGGAAGGCAATTTGTAGTTCAAAAACAAAATCTTCCCTTTTCCTGAAAAATGACCTATTTTTGCACCGCAGATGGTAAAAATTCGAGATATAGAATTGGGAGAGTTCCCGTTGTTGTTGGCGCCAATGGAGGATGTAAGTGATCCGCCTTTTCGTGCGCTTTGCAAGAAATACGGTGCCGACTTGATGTACACGGAATTTATCTCTTCTGAAGGCTTGATTCGTGATGCAGCAAAATCCGTAATGAAAATGGATATCTACGAATATGAACGCCCAGTCGGAATTCAGATATTCGGGTATGACATCGATAGCATGACACAAGCCACGAAAATCATTGAAAAAACCAATCCTGATATTATTGACATCAACTATGGTTGTCCTGTAAAAAAAGTAGCGTGTAAAGGTGCTGGAGCGGGAATTCTTCAAGATATTCCGAAAATGGTTCGGATGACGGAAGCCATTGTGAAAGCCACTAATTTGCCGGTGACAGTAAAAACACGTTTGGGTTGGGACGACAATACGAAATATATTGTTGACGCTGCGGAACGATTGCAAGATGTTGGAATTGAGGCCATATCCATTCATGGTCGTACCCGCAAACAGATGTACAAAGGTGAAGCCGATTGGCAATTGATTGGAGAAGTGAAAAACAATCCAAGAATGAATATTCCTGTTTTTGGGAATGGAGATATCGACTCACCCGAAAAAGTTATTGAATATCGCGAAAAATATGGCGTAGACGGTGTGATGATAGGTCGCGCTAGTATTGGTTACCCTTGGGTTTTTGATGAGATCAAACACTTTATGAAAACAGGTGAACACCTCACTCCTCCGGGAATTAAAGAACGTGTGGATATAACACGTCAACATTTGAAAATGAGTGTCGATTGGAAAGGAGAAACATTAGGTGTTGCCGAAATGAAACGACATTATTCCAATTATTTCAAAGGAATTTCTCACTTCAAAGAGTTTCGAATGAAGTTGGTTACTTCCTTCGATTTGCAGGAGATTTATGATACACTTGATTATATTGATGAGCATGCTGGGGAGTTTCAACTCGTATAATATCATTGAGATTCCCGTCACCTTGTTGGTAAATTGGCAAATTCCCAAAACACCTTCAAAATTGATATTCCTACAATCTCTAATTTAGCTATCTTTAAGGCTCATTTTAGAATTGTATGCAACGATATCAGAACTACGCACAAGGTAAATGGATAGATGGAGAAGGATTAGAAACTTCTTTGTACAATACCATCACAGGAGAAAAAATTGGAGAAGTTTCCAGCATCGGCTTGGATTATAAATCCATGATGGAATACGCTGTGAAAAACGGAGGGCATGCCCTTCGCAAAATGACTTTCCAAGAAAGAGGTCGAATGATCAAAGCTCTGGCTTTACATTTGATGGATCTCAAAAACAAATATTACGAAGTAAGTTCTTGGACTGGAGCAACAAAAGTAGATTCTTGGATAGACATTGAAGGTGGAATTGGGAATTTATTTGCAAATGCTTCTCTTCGAAAACAATTCCCTGATTTACCGTATTATGTGGATGGTGTTGCCGCCCCTCTTTCGAAAGAAGGTTCATTTATCGGTCATCATATCATGGTTCCAAAGGAAGGTGTTGCTATTCACATCAACGCCTTTAACTTCCCGATTTGGGGAATGCTTGAAAAAATTGCTGTTAACCTAATGGCGGGTGTTCCTTGTATCGTGAAACCATCTGAACATACGTGTTACTTGACCGAAGTCATGGTTCGAGATATCATTGCATCAAAAATATTACCCGAAGGTTCGCTTCAATTGGTTGTGGGATTGGGTCGTGGAATTATCGACCACGTCGACTCGCAAGATGTGGTCACTTTTACAGGAAGTGCGCATACGGGAAGAAAACTAAAAGCGTTACCACAATTTATTGAGAAAAGTGTTCCTTTTAACTTGGAAGCCGACTCGTTGAACGCTTCCATTCTCGGTAAACATGCCGCACCTGGAACTGTGGAATTTGATTTATTTGTAAAAGAAGTGACTAGAGAAATTACTGTCAAAGCGGGTCAAAAATGTACGGCAGTTCGTCGTATGATAGTACCAGAAAATTATCTGGACGAAGTACAAGCGGCTGTATCAAAAAGATTAGCGAGCACTACAATTGGTAATCCAAGTGTTGAAGGCGTTCGCATGGGATCTTTGGCTGTCATGTCACAAGTGGACAGGTTAAAAGAAAGCGTAGAAACACTATCGAAATCCCAAGAAATCGTGTATGGCGATATGGATAATTTCGAGGTAACTGGAGCAGACAAAAACAAAGGTGCCTTCTTCTCTCCTATCCTTTTCAGAAATGAAGATCCATTCTCTAAAACGGACGTTCATGAAATAGAAGCTTTTGGCCCCGTTTCAACGATAATGCCCTATAAAAATATTGATGACGCCATCGAATTGGCCAAAATGGGGAAAGGCTCATTGGTTTCATCTATTGTCACACCGGATGATAAAGAAGCAACTGAATTTGTTTTAGGTGCGGCGAGTATGCATGGACGAATCCTTGTTTTGAATGAAGCTTGTGCGAAAGAAAGTACAGGTCACGGTTCTCCAATGCCATTGTTAACGCATGGAGGTCCTGGTCGTGCAGGTGGTGGTGAAGAAATGGGTGGGAAACGCGGCATCATGCATTATTTACAAAGAACGGCGATTCAAGGTCATCCAACGACTATTACTAAAATCACACAACAATTTCAAGTAGGTGCAGAACAACCGGAAGCCAATCCACATGTATTCCGCCAACACTTTGAAGATTTGAAAGTTGGAGATACACAGTAACGGATGCAGACATCGTGAATTTCGCGAATGTTTCAGGCGACAATTTCTACGCCCACATGGATGCGACATCTCTTGATGAAACTATCTTTGAAGGACGTGTGGCACATGGCTATTTCATCCTATCCAAAGCTGCAGGATTATTCGTTGACCCGAAGAAAGGTCCTGTGTTATTGAATTACGGATTAGACGAAGCTCGATTTGTAAAACCAGTTTATCCAGGGGCCACAATTGGTGTTCGATTTACCGTAAAAGAAAAAATGGACCAAGAAAAACGTTCGGAAGATGACATTGCCAAAGGAATTGTGAAATTCTTAGTAGATGTATATGATGAAACAGGCGAAACCGTTGCTCTTGCAACAATTTTAACCATGGTTAAAAAACATGATCAAACGCAATAGGATGTAGATGAATCCACGCCACTTTCTAACCACTATATTATTACTTTTCTCATTCATTCGAGTTGAGGCGCAAAATGATGAACATATTATTTGGAATTATAACGTTTCTCATGGCCTTCCAACCAATAACATATATCATCTTTTAATCGATCACACTGATAGAATCTGGTTTGGTTCAGATTATGGTGTAACTTGTTTTGACGGTAGTTCATTTCGAACGTATACGACATCTGACGGTTTGACAGACAATACGGTCATTCGTTTATACGAAGACTCATTACATCGAATTTGGTTTCAACATTTAAGCGCATTGCCTACCTATTTTGAAAATGGAATCATACATCAACTACATCCATCCTTTTCCGAAATAAGAGTTCCAACCACCTGTCACATTATGGAACCCGATAAGGGCAAATTGCTTATTGGTGCTAAAAAAGAGGACACAGCTGGTTTACTGGTAATATATTCCAATTTAAAACATGAATTTATACCTATAAAAGAGAGAATTCTTTACACAAATTTAATTGTTAACGATACTTTATTTTTAATGCCTGACATGGACCCAGGCAATAGAGTCATTAAAAAACATGCTCCTCAAAAATCAGTCTATGTTCAAAAGTTTTCTGATTTCAAAAGTGATTCGTTTTTTATGAATGATTTTGGTGCTTATTATAGATCCATAGCCTATTTTAAACCAAATGATTTGGTGCTAGACAAAAGGTACAATTTTAAAAAGGTTCACCACATTAAAACCATTGGAGATAAAAAGTTTTTTGCAACATCGAACGGAATTTTTGAATTCGAAAAAAAACACAATCAATGGGTGTTCAAAAACCATTATTTAAAAGACATAATATTTGTTTCTGTTGACTCTGATTCGAAAGGAAATATCTGGGCAAGCTCTTTAAATAACGGACTGTACAAAATACCTAAAAAACTGCATAATCAGGTCAATCTTAGGAATGATCAGAGATGCCTGTTTAGTTTTGCAAAGAATGGAAATATTTTTGTTGGTGGAATCAAATTAAAGGTTTCACAACTTACCAATTCTGAGGTTTTACCTGACGTAAAGTATGCCTCTGTTGGGACCTATTGTGCGAATCTTTATGATCACAACAAACTTCTTTTTTATTTACCTTACGGTATTGAACATTGGAAAATTCAAAGTGATAAAAACAAAGAAACACATACCTTTTCTCCAGATTTCAACAATTTTATAGGAACCAAATTGTATTTTAGCGAACGTCACAAAAATAGACTGTACTTCTATGGGCACGTCGGACTGCTATCAACCAATTTAGACCAAAGACCTTTCGCTCAAAAAACAGTAACGAAAAAAATTGGAAGAATAAAATGTGTAATTGAGACGGCCTCAGCTTTGCTAATCGGCACGCAAAATGGCCTCTACCGACAGGATCAATCTGTTGATACCCTTTTCAAAAAAATTCACAATGATAAGCTGAAGGATTCTCGTATTAACAGTATGTTGAATCATCGAGGTCAAATACTTATCGGCACAGGAGAAAAAGGAATTTGGATGTACACAGATAAATCTGAGAAATTAACAAAGATTTCAATCCCGCTCATTTCTGACAAGGTTATGGGTATTTATTGGGGGCAAAACGAGAGTTTTTGGGCACATACGGATTTGGGATTACAAAAGTTTGTTTTTGAGAATAATTCTTGGAAGGAAACCCAAAGGCACGACATAAAGACAAGTCTGAAAGTAAATGAATTGGTAAACCTTCATGAAAGAAATGATACCCTGATCTTGATTACAAACAATACATTCTATTTTATTCCTTTGCAAAAGAAATATGCTCCAAACAAGTTTAGCTTTTTCATACAATCTGTCAAAGTGAATAATGAAAATAGAGAATTTGGTGCTGAACTCTATTTAGAAAAAAATGAGAATAACATTACTTTCGAATTAACCGCTGTCAATCACGGGATACATCCAACTAAGACATACTACAGGATTAATAAAGGTGAATGGATATCTAATAATTCAAACAATTTTTCATTTTCTTCTTTAGGACCTGGGAAATATACTTTCGATTTCAAAGCGGAATCGCCATTTTATAAAACAGCATATATATTCAATCAATCCATAACCATCAAAAAGAAATGGTGGCAATCTACAATAGCGATAGTAGCATGTTTTGTACTCTCGTTGCTTTTTGTTGGATTAATTGTTCAGTGGCGTATCAATAAAACGCAGAATAGAAAGCGTCGAGCACTTGCAAACGAACTTTTCTCTTTGCAATCTCAAATGAATCCACATTTCACGTTCAACAGTTTGAATTCAGTACAAAGTTACTTATCTAACAACGATAAGCGTTCGGCTCAAATCTATTTGGCAGATTTCGCTACTTTAATGCGTAAAATAATGGATCAGGCGAAACTAAACCTCATCACGCTTGAAGAGGAAATTGATTTTTTGACGCAATATATTAACCTTGAACAACGTCGCTTAAACAATAGTTTTAACTACGATATTATTGTCGATAGTAAGATTGTTTCGCAAAAAACGTTTTTACCCACACTCATGCTCCAACCGTTTGTTGAGAATGCCATTTGGCACGGAGTAGCTGCATTAGATTATCCGGGAGAAATTACTATTTCATTCAAAAAATTAGATGACAATCTTATTTGCGAGGTTAGGGATAATGGTTTGGGACTTAATTCTAAAAAAGTCAACAAACCGTATCATAAATCAACCGGCATTAACAACGTTAAGGAAAGAATGCGCCTGTTTGAAGAGCTGTTCAATAAAAAGATGACCTTAGAATTAAACGAGATAAAAGACAATAAAGAAAAAGGTTATTGCGTTCGTTTATGCATACCAAAACTGTCAGAAGAAAACAAACTTACTTAGGAAACTCAATGCGTTACACAGCTTTTATTCTTGACGATGAAAAATCGGCATGTCAGGTTCTCAACTCCATGTTGGATGAATACTGTCCTGAAGTTAAGGTAATATTCGTCACACAAGACCCAAATAGAGCACTTGATGAAATTTCAGAACGTCAGCCTCAAATTCTCTTCATTGATATCAATATGCCCAAAATGTCGGGTTTCGAATTTTTGGAGCAGATTACAGAATTCAAAGGCAAAATTATTTTCACCACCGCTTACGATCAATACGCTATCCAAGCTTTTAAATACTCCGCTTTTGATTATCTACTTAAACCCATTCATGTGGAACAATTAGAAGACACTGTTAGCAGATTGGTTAAAGAAAACAACCTGTCCAACAATTCAGATTCTATCCGCGAACTCTTAACACAAGTTAATCAAAGTACAACACTTGCTATTCCTCAAAACGGCGGAAAAGTTTTCATCAATATTGACGAGATTATGTACCTAGAAGGAAATGGAAATTACACCAATATTTTTACTGAAAATCAAAAATTCACCATGGCCAAAACGCTAAAAGAATTTGAAGAAAGTTTGGATGAAAGCGCCTTTCTACGTATCCACAAAAGTTATATGGTTAACATGAATAATGTTGAAAAATTAGACGCGAAAAACAACGCAAAACTTGTCCTTAAATCTGGTGTTAACGTTCCCGTTTCGCGAAGAAAACGTCATCTTTTGAACCGTTTTACCGTTTAATAGGTTTTTTGACCGTTCATCATTTTTCTTCTTAAATCAACCTTGACTTGCCTTATATTTACTACTGTAAACAGAGAATAACCACTAAAGATTCACTGTCTTAATAACGTTTTATTTCTATTCTAACTACTGTTTACTAGCCGTCTCCCTAACCAGAGACGGTTTTTTTGTTGAAGTCTAAAATTGGAAATAAACGAAAGGTTTGCCACCATCAATTGCCGTTTGATAGACCAAAAACAAGATGAGTGAAACCGAAACAATTTTAAGCGGCAAAGTCATTTTTTCGAATTGATATTCCCAAGCCTTTTTTACTTTCCCTGGCAACCAGTGCAATACAAACCCGAGAAGAATAATAACAAATACGGCGCTATAATTCGACACCACATCTACGAATAGGGGCCAAGAAAAGTCGAAGTGATGCATAATTTGATCGAGCATCAGCATGGGTTGACCATCGCCTTCTAATCTAAACCAGATTCGCGTGAATGTGATAAAATTAAACGTGATAAAAATCTTCCAGAAACGACTTAGTCCGCCAGTTTTCTTCTCGTACGGACTAATTGATTTCCAATATTTATAGATAACGAGAGCGGCACCATTAAGCGCCCCCCAAATCACAAAGTTCTTGCTTGCTCCGTGCCAGAGTCCACCTACTACCATAGTGATCAGTAAATTCAAATCACGATGCACCAACCGATTGAAATTCTTGATAAACATCCAACCGTATGCGTACAAAATCAACATGCCGATGTAGACGAATATCAAAGCATACCATTTCGTGATGAAAATCAGAAAAATGAAAATAACCGTCGAAACGATATATGTGCCAATCCCTCCTTTTCGATTTCCACCAAGCGGAATATATAAGTAGTCTTTCAACCAACTCCCCAAAGACTTGTGCCATCGACGCCAAAAATCGGCAACACTAACTGCTTTGTACGGCGAATTGAAGTTTTCTCGAAGTCTGAAACCCATCAATCTTGAAATTCCAATGGCGATATCTGTATAGCCAGAAAAATCACCGTAGATCTGTAACGAATATCCCCACATGGCTAATACACTCACAAAACCTGGAAAAGTTTCTGGTGCCTCAGCAACATGATCAATAAAATGAATGGCAATGTAATCGGCTAGTACAATTTTTTTAATCAAACCTTTTACGATTTGAATAATCGCCCAACTGAAATCGGTATTATCTAGTTCATACGGTTTTCGGATTTGAGGAATAAAATCTTTCGCCCGAACAATTGGACCTGCAACCAACTGAGGAAAGAATGTCACAAAGAAACTGTAATCGAAAAAACTCCGAACCGGTTCAACTTGCTTTCGGTAAATATCTACACTATACGAAATACTCTGAAACGTAAAGAAGGAAACTCCAACCGGAAGTAAAATTCGCTCAACAAATGTTCCTTCCCCAGCAAATCCGTTTGCCCAGTGCGCAAAATGATTGATTACCTCGAAATCAGTGTGAAACGTCGTATTAAAAGAATCCGTGAAGAAATAAGCATACTTAAAATAAAGTAGAATAAACAGGTTAAAAACAATACCAAAAGCCAGAATCAGCTTCTTATTCTTTTGCGCTTTGAAAACCCAGCCGCCGACGAAGTAATTCACAAGTAGACTAACCGACAGCAGGACAACAAAAAGTCCGGAAGATTTATAGTAAAAAAAGAGACTGATGGCCGTTAAGAAAAAACTCCTCAACCAAAATTTGTCTTTTAACCTAGACAAGAAAAAGACCAAAGCAATAAAAAAGAGCCAAACATCGATGACCGCTATTTCGAATACATATCCGCTCCAATCACTTTTAGCAATTTTGTAGATAAGCCATGCAGCTGGAATCAACGCCAACCCACTAATCACAGCAAATAGTATAGTTCGAGCTCGCTTCGAAAGTTCTAGAAAGGAGTATACCGCAAAAAGAACAATGAAGAATACCCAAAAATTCAGTTGAACGAAGTTCAAAGGAGTTGAATCGTCAAAATTCAAAGAAAATACATCCATGAAACGTGTCCAACTTTCCACTATTGCTCTTTGACTATTTCAGAATTGTTTAGGCTAAATTGCGCTTTCGCCTTTTCAAAAGCATCAAAATATAATTCTCCTTTCAGGTGGTATCCGGCAACCGTAAAATGAACCAGATCACTTCGCATAAGTCTTTTTGCGTTCCATTTTTTAGAGGATCCTAATCCACCCATGATTCCATATAAATCCCAAACGGGACATTCGTATTTTGCAGCCAGTTCCTCAATAACCGTTCTTTCTTTTGCAATATTTGGATTCAGTTGGGTACGGTGATAATACGAATCGTTGGGCACAGTCAATAAAATTGCGCAATCTGGATTGGTGTTTAATACAATTTGAATTAAACTATCTAAGTTCTTTTTGTAAACTTCTGGATCGAATGAATGCGAAGGAACGTTCCCGTCATTCGTTCCCAAAGAGAATGCGAAGAAATCAGGTGGTGATACTTTCAACTGCTCTTCAAAACGATTGCATGCCAGAAAATTATATAACGCTGATCCATTGATACCAATGTTCGAATAGGATATCCCTGGATAATCGTTCAACAACTGAAAACCATAGATTTCAAGTGGAAATTTACCCGGAACGGTTCTTTTTAAGGTTAATCGAAAATCAATAAAAGGTCGTAAGAAATCTACTTCTGTATACCCAATAATGGTGTCCGTATATTTGCTTTTGATCAAAGAATCATAAGCTCCCCAATTCAATTCAAATGGGAATTTACCTTTGTTGTGATATACCCTTATGCGCTGAATATCACTTTTTACCTTCGTCTTATCGTATCTAAAATTGATCGTTGAAATTGAATCGTTACTTACAACTTTAATGCCCGTCAAACCATAATCTTCCTTAGCCTGTGCCGTTAGCACACTTCTGTAACGAACCCATTTGTTGGTGGAGGAACATTCAAAATTCCATGGATTATTCGTTCGGGCCAAATCAAATGGAAAAATCCAACCGCGCTCCCCAGTCAGTAATTCTCGTTGGGTTTGAAATTTCTCGCGAACATCATGCGTGTATATGTCTGCTTGCAAATGCGATCCGCCGATGTGGTAAAAATTCAATTTACCTTGAATCGTTTGCTCCATCGCATTCATTTTGGCAAACAACCTCTCCCAATTCGGGCTTTCTTTCGAATAGAATTTGAAATAATTTTGATCAAAATGCACAACTGGATAACGTTTTAGATAAGAGCTATCCAACAGAAATACATCTGGGGCTTTATAAACGGAAAGTGAATCACTTACAGGAGACAATTGTCCAAAACTAGGTAACAATAGCAGCACAAAGCCAAAAAATAATATGGATTTTATCAGTTTATTCACTTTCGCTAAATTTAATGTATTCTCCCATAAACGCTTCATAAAACAGCTGTGCCGCAATTGTAGCTCCTTTTGAACTAAAATGTATATGGTCTGGTCGACCTAAATCTTTTTCTACCCATGCTGGCATAGAGTTTCTACCTCCCATTGCTTCATACAAATCCCAGTAACCTGCACCAACACTCACCGCGACTTCTTTGAGTTGATCAATCCAAAACGGCAACAACGGAAACGTGCTGTACTCTCCATTCATCCGTTTACACATATCACTTGGACCAATCATAATTATCGCAAGGTCAGGCCGCATGCGTTTCAATGTGAGCAATTGACTCTTGAAATATTTCGCATAACGAATCGCTTCTTTTTTATTCTTCAAAGAAGGCAAAGTATTTCCCCCGAATTGCATTATGACCATATCTACGTTTAATTCTTTCAACCGATTCGCAAAGGAATTCTTATTGATAGAACCAAAGAATGTGCCGCTTGATCCACGCATGGCTATATTGTCGACTTGAATCCCATAATCCCCTTCGAGCGAGAATCCATTGATATTTGGACTCAACTTACTTCGGAAAACAAACTTCAACCTCCCCGCTTTGCTCTTGAACTTCAAATTCACGGTGTGCTCGCGCCCATCGGTCAAAAGTGATTCTTGATGAATTAGATTTCCACCTTGAAAAACCTTTAGCTCACACGGCATCGTGCAAGCATTATAAAACATCTTTACTTGATTGTAGGATTGAGCTCTTCCATGTGCATTCCAACTTGGACCAATATCTATCCAAGCTTCCACCTCTTCTGCAGTTGAATCAACCGAATGATTGGTGAATCGAGCCGCACTGTTTTGAACACCATACATTCTATTTGCCAACTTCGGGCCACCAAAACATGTATATCGGGTGAAATTTGTCGAATAATCTTGATAAAAAGAAAAAGTACTGTACACGTTATTCGCAGCTACTAAACCAGGCCCATATCCACCGAATTTTTCCTGCATCCTTTGACGAATAAAACCTGTCATTCTATCCCCTTCAATCTGAGAATCCCCAAAATGAAGGATATGAATTTTCTTCTTTTGATTAGAAGCACTCGTTATTTTTCTAAAAAAGGCATGCAGAGATTTTGTTCCAGCCGCGTTCAAATGAACAACTGTAGCGTTATTGACTTCATAATTAACAACCCGAGGCGCTCCATAATTGCCTTTTGAAGAATTTTTATGTTTTATTTTCTTCGGCGCTTTTTCTTCCTCGATGTTTACTTTGGCTACAATTTCTGTGATATCCTTTTTTTCCGTTTTGTTGGTCTGAACGATTTCTTTCGCGTCCATGAACTTGAGTTTATATTCCCCAATTCCAACCCCATCTTTTGGCAATACCAAAGCGGTTAAACCTAATATTAAGGCTACACCGAAAATAAAAAATAACGCGCGAAATGGGTTTGACGAATTCATACTTATTGATAACAAAAATACACCTTGCGTTCGAATAGGAAAATAATACGAGTGGAATCTCTCCACAAAATGATTTGACATGACAATTTTTATTCCTATGACTTATGGATATATGTGCCATTTTTTCTTGTGATACGCCCAATTTGCGTAACTTTGCGGGGCAAAAATGAAAGAATGAGTTTATTAACAGTTGGAAGTGTGGCCTTCGATGCCATTGAAACGCCGTTTGGCAAAACAGATAAAATAATTGGTGGTGCAGGCACGTACATTGCACTTGCCGCTTCTTTTTATGAGAAGAATCAACGCATCGTTGCCGTAGTAGGTGATGATTTTCCGGAAGAAATGTTGGACACCCTGAAATCTCGTAATGTAGATTTAGAAGGACTTCAGATTAAAGAAGGTGAAAAATCATTTTTCTGGTCGGGAAGGTATCACAATGATATGAATTCGCGAGATACGCTTGTGACGGAACTAAATGTGTTGGAAACATTTGATCCAATTATCCCGGAATCGTATCAAGGAACGGAGTTTTTGATGCTGGGAAATTTGACGCCTCAGGTACAAACGACAGTTATTGATCGATTAAACACACGACCGAAATTAGTTGCGATGGACACCATGAATTTCTGGATGGACATTGCCATGGACGATTTGAAGAAAACGATCTCAAAAGTGGACATTTTAATCATCAACGATGAAGAAGCACGTCAACTTTCGAAAGAATATAGCTTGGTAAAAGCGGCACGCGTAATTCGTGACATGGGTTGCAAATACATCATCATCAAAAAAGGTGAGCACGGCGCTTTGTTGTTCCACGAAGACAAAATTTTCTATGCGCCTGCCTTACCATTAGAGGTTGTTTTTGATCCAACTGGAGCTGGTGATACGTTCGCCGGTGGATTTATGGGGTATCTTTCAAGTACTGGAGATACAAGTTTTGAAAGTATGAAAAGAGCGGTGATCGTTGGTTCGGCTTTGGCTTCATTCTGCGTTGAGAAATTCGGAACGGAAAGATTAACGACCATTACCCAAGAAGATATAGATAAAAGAATTGAACAATTTGTTGCACTATCGAGTTTCACTATGAACGAAGCTCTTGCCCAATAATCAGAAGATGGAAAAAGTAGAATTTTTAGAACAATTAAAACAACTGGTGGAAAAACCGGAAGTTTTAAAAGTGAGTAGAGAGGTGAATGAACTAAAATCAAAGTTTGAGGACTTTTTGATTGAGGAAGAACGTTTGCGTCAGGTCGCTTTGCTTGAAGCCGGAGAACCAGTGGAAGAGAACAAAGAAGTGGACCCAATCAAAGAAGAATTCTACGAATTGAATCGTGTGTTTCAAATGAAACGTAAGGATGCCGTTGATCTGAAAAAGGAGGTGCAAGAAAATAACTTGAAAGCAAAACGAGCCTTAATCTCTCAACTTTCGGAAGTTATTCAAAATGAAGAAAACATAGGTAAAGCCTACAACGCCCATAAAGAAATTCACGAAAAATGGAAAGAAACGGGCGATATTCCTCGTGAAAAACGAGATGACATACAAGCAGAATATTCCAAACTTTTAGAAAGTTTCTTCTACAACATGAAGATTTACAAGGAATTGAAAGAGCATGACATTCACCGTAATGAGCAATTGAAATTGGAGGTGATTCAAAAAATCCAGGCGCTTATTCCATTGGAATCCATGAAGGAAACGGAGACGCAAATGAAGGCTCTGCAAAACGAATGGGACGAAATCGGTCCAGTTCGGGAAGAGGAATGGGAGAAAATAAAAGAAGCGTATTGGAGCAATGTGAAAGCCGTTTATGCAAAAATCAACACTTTTTACGATGAACGTAGAACCAAACTCGCAGCGAATATCGACTTGAAAAAAGCTTTGATTGTAAAAACAAAAGACGCGATTGAAGGTTCAACGGAACTTGCCTCGTCTAAAGAATGGGAAGCGAAAACGAAAGAAATTCTTGCTTTTCAAGAAGAATGGAAAACAATCGGTTTCGGACCGAAAAAGGAAAACGAAGAGGTCTGGAAAGAATTTCGAGCAGAATGTGACGTGTTCTTCAACGCTAAAAAAGTGTTTTTTGACAAGATTCGTGAAGAAAGCAAGCATTTGGTTGTAGCCAAACAAAAACTCATCGACCAAGCAAAAGAAATCAACTCATCCACGGAATGGAAGGATACCGCTAACAAGCTAATCCAATTGCAAAAGCAGTGGAAAACTATTGGTCATACCGGACATCGCACAGAACAAAAGTTATGGAAAGAATTCCGTTCGGCTTGTGATGTATTCTTTAATGCGCGTCAAGCTAACTTTGCTGAAAAAGACAAGGAAAACGAAGCGAATTTACACGAAAAACAAGCTTTGATTGATGAAATCAACGCCTTCAAAATGCCGACAGATAAGAAGGAAGGCATTAATCAGTTAAAAGAATTTGCCTCTAAGTTTAATGGAATTGGTCATGTGCCCATTAAGGTGAAAGATCAAGTTTACAATGATTTCAAAAAATCACTGGACAAACATTACGAAGCTTTGAAACTAGAAGGAGCTGAAAAAGAAAAAGTAATGTTCCAAGCGAAAATGGATACATTCAAAGCTTCGCCAAATGCTGGAAGACTTTTAGACAAGGAAAAAGCGGATATCCGTCGACAAATTGACGCCATTAAACAAGAGAATATTCAATTCGAAAACAATCTTGGTTTCTTCGGACGCTCAAAAGGAGCCGATGCGATGAAAAAAGATTTTGAAAAGAAAATTGAAAAAAACGTTCAAAGAATCGAGGACCTAAAACGTAAGCTGAAGCTTATCCCGAATGAATAAAATCACGAATATTGTTTTGCTTCTGGTTACCATTCCAATCATGTTGGTTTGTATTTTCATTGGAGGTGATTTGGCTATTGATCCTTTGCGCACAACTGGAGGGCAACTTCCCTATCAGCAAGCGATATTCTGGGTCTCAGCTGGATTGATCTTTATGATTCTTATTCGCCGAAGTCTGAAAAGGTGGACGGGCATGCAGATTCTGAGTCAGAAAAAGAAATTCATCTGGAACGAAGAAGTTAGCAAAGAGCGGAAAAAACGCGTTTTATTGTACAATATCCTTGAAGCTATTGCCCTTATTGCTATCGCACTCGGTTTGTATCGCATGTGTCCGCAAGGATGGCCTATTCCACTCGCGTATGGAATTGGTGGAGTAGAAATCTTATTCACTTCGATTTTCTCATGGTTTAAAAAGACTTGGCGCATTGGCATCACCAAGAAGGCCGTCGTATTGGCCGATCGCGAAGTAAAGGCCGTTTATTTCTTAGGTCTTCGAAAAGTATATGTCCACCAAGAAACCCTTCATTTCGACTACAAAGATGATCTTCAATTGCACTTACCTTTCGCCACTGTGGATAATAAAAATGAGTTCATACAAACGATTTGGGCGAATGTGAATCAGGATAAAGTATATGCGGAGGAATCATTTAAGGATTTT
>CBFIBY010000033.1:0-13909 GCA_965660955.1 Crocinitomicaceae bacterium
ATACTGCGAGTCCATCAAGAAACAAATAGTGATCCTGAACATCCGGAAAACATCATTGACCCCATAGAGATTGAGAAACTTCCATTGCTGAAAATTGAAGAAACCAGCCCATCCATTTCCTTCACGAAAAAAAGAAGAATTAAAGAAATCTACTTTTCAAACTTGAAGTTGGTTGATTACAGAACGATACGAAGCAAACCGACTATAGAAACTCGGCAGCTGGATTTAACTGGAACTACGGCAAATCGAGAAAATAAACGTTCCGAAGATGATGACCCCGTTTGGAGAGATGTAAATATCCCGTACATCGACTTCATTGAGAAAAGCATGTATCAAGTCGACAAAGGCCGATTAAAAAAGGCTTTGGCTCGATTTGAAGTTATTCTCAAAACGTATCCCGATGATATAAACGCTTTATTCTACAGTGGGTTCGCCTTGTTTAGTATTGGAGAATATGAGAACGCGGCTGGATACTTTTCACAAACATTACAAACTGACATTTCAAATTTCGATGAGGAAGCGCTTTGGTATTTAGGACTCTGCTATGAAAAACTTGGAGCGATACAAAAGGCCAAAGAAATCTTGTTGAAAATTTCCGATTCAAAATCTTATTATTCTGAAGAAGCCAGAAAAAAAATAAAACATTTATAGAAAAAGCGCTTGCGTTTATTCTCGATAATAACTTTCTTTATAGGAAATAGCAACGTAAAATGTACATTATGAAAAGAAAACTACCTATTTTTTTATTATCAGCTTTTGTGGTAAGCTTAATCGCGGTTTCATGTGCGAAAGACAATTCAGTGGCATCAAATCACCGAATTCAAAAAAGAAAATATAGAAGCGGGTATCACATTGATTTAAATGGTAAGAACAGATCCTCCAAAGAAGAGAGTGTCCCAAAAGAGAAAGAAAATCTTGCCGAATCGATTTCAAAAAAACCAAAAGTTAACGAAAAAGAAGTTTCGAATATTGAGACGATTGACTTTCAAAATTTGAATATTGTTTCTGAAAACTTCGTTCTTGATAAAAAAACGGAAGAGAAAGAGGTTAATGAAGTAATTCTCACAGAGATTGCAACTGAAAAAGGGAACTCAGAGGTACTGCTCACAATAAATGAAAATAATAAGTCAAGCTCTCTGTCAAAACAATCAAGCGAGATAAAAAAATTGGCAAAAAAGGCATCGGTAAAAAGCAGCACGCGAGAAGATTTAGAACCCGTAGTTTATATATTGCTATGTATTTTTATCCCATTCTTAGCAGTAGGTTTTGCAACTGATTGGAACACGAATGACGTCATTCTAAATTTGTTATTGTGTTTATTGTGTGGACTTCCAGGAATAATTCATGCGTTTATCGTTTGTAATAGACAAGGTGTCTTATAAAAAAATAAAATATTCAATCTTTTTGACAGCACTATTGGTTATTCCTTTAGTGCTATTCATTTTACCATCAGATTATTTTGACACTGGTGAAACGTTGTGTTTGTCACAAAAATTGATGGGAAAGGAATGTCCGGGTTGCGGCATTACAAGGGGAGTTATGCATACATTGCACCTTGAGTTTAAAACTGCTTGGGGCTTCAATAAATTAACCTTTTTTGTTCTACCATTGCTAGCCTTTTATTGGTTGAAATGGATTATTGATAGCTGGAAAATAATCTCAACGAAAGAAGCCTAACCCTTGGCATTCCTTTTCAATAAAGGATTCGGTCGATATCGATCTTCACCGTACTCTTCAAACAAATCTTGTAATTGTTTCAACACTTTCGGAAGTCCAATTTCATCCGCCCAAGCTAAAAGACCTTTCGGATAGTTGACACCTTTGGTCATCGCTTTGTCCACGTCCTCAGGTGAAGCTACTTGCATAAATACAGCATCAAATGCTTCATTGATTAACATGGCTAAAATTCTATCCAATATTTTTTGTCCCAGTATTTGATCTTTGTTGGGCTCGGGCTGCACTGCTCCTTCGGCATAGTCAAAATAACCTCTGCCCGATTTTCTACCCAAATATCCAGCTTCGGAATGACGGCGCTGTGTGAAAGACGGTTTAAATCTTGGGTCGTAATAAAATGCTGCGAACACTGACTCTGTCACCGCATAGTTTACGTCATTTCCAATGTAATCCATGAGCGTAAAAGGTCCCATTCGGAAACCACCCAGTTCAGTCATAGCCCAATCTATTGTTGCGAAATCCGCTATTCCTTCTTCGTATATACGCAGTGCTTCTCCATAAAATGGACGTGCTACCCTGTTCACTATAAATCCAGGTGTATCTTTACACACAACTGTTACCTTACCCCAAGCATCTATAAGTTCTTTGGCTTTTTTCAACGTTTCCTCACTCGTTTGAACAGCTGGAATGATTTCGACTAATGGCATTAATGGAGCTGGATTGAAAAAATGAATTCCAATCATTCGATCAGCTTTTTCGAGAGATGAACCTATGCTAGCAATTGAAAGCGAAGAAGTATTGCTTGCAAGAATGCAATCGTCACCAACGACACCTTCCATTTTCGAAAAAACTTGGTGTTTCACCTCCAGTTTTTCCACGATGGCTTCAACTACCAAACTACACCCCTTGAATTCTTCCATTTCGGTTGTGTAGGTAATTCTCCCTTGAATGTTAATTTTATCGTCGGCCGAAATTCTTTCCTTTTCAACAAGTCTGTTCAAAATTTTATCAAGCTTTTCCTCCGCCTTATTGAGCGTTTCTTGGCTCACATCGACTAAAATTGTTTCATGTTTATTTTGGGCGGACACTTGCGCTATCCCTGAACCCATTGTTCCTGCACCTAATATTCCTATTTTCATATGATTGTAAAATTAGAAATAAGAAATTAGAATTAAGAAGGAGGAAGAAAGAAATATGAATTAGAATACACAAGAAAAACCTCCAACTCAATATCAATTCATTTTTTCATTCATTCTTTTGAGAATGGTAACGAAAATAGCAGTTAATTCATTTGCCTCCGCAAGTTGAGCTTTCACGTTCATCCAATTTTTTTCTTCAATAATTTCAAGCCAAAAGCACGATTCATCTGCTTCCTCTAATACTATTCTCATTTTTGCAACAAATTCTCTGTCACTTCGTGCCCGACAAGCGGCTCGATAATTTGCACCAACGGAAGATCCTGATCGAATAAGTTGATTTTGAAGAACTCTTTGGGCAGGAGTTTTATTAAGATTTTCGGTTAAATCCAATACAGCAAGTGTAAAAGTCTTCGTCCTAGATTGTAATTCCACGCTCATTTTAGAAATAAAAAAAGGTTACTTATTTAAGTTAAGAAATATATTTATAAGAATTCATTTCTAATTTCACCTTTCTTATTTCTTACTTCCCTGTAAAATTTGGTTTTCTTTTTTCTAAAAAAGCTGCTGTTCCTTCATTGAAATCGTGGGTTGAGCCTGCTTCGGTTTGTAGTTTTCCTTCAACGGAAAGTTGTTCCTGCAAATTATTGGTTAATGAAGCATTGAGGGCTTTTTTTGTTAGACCTAACCCGCGGGTTGGCATAAGCGCCATTTTCGATGCAAACTTAGAAACGGTTTCATCAAATTCGTCATCGACAATCGATTTATAAATCATATTCATGGCTTCGGCTTCAGTTGCTGATACTTTGTCACCTGTCATCATTAGTGCAGATGCTTTTTGCCATCCCACCAACCGCGGCAACATAAATGTTCCTCCAGAATCCGGAATCAAACCAATTTTTGAAAAGGCTTGAATGAACGATGCAGATTCTTTTGCAAAAACAACATCACATGCTAATGCAATATTCGCTCCTGCACCGGCAGCAACACCGTTAACCGCCGCAATAATTGGTTTTTCAATATTTCGAAGACGTAAAATGATTGGATTGTAGTGGTCTTTTACAATTGACTTCAATTCTGGCCCATTGGGATCGGTTGCTTCGGCTAAATCTTGACCAGCACAAAAGGCTTTTCCCTCACCCGTCAGAACTATACAACGAATTGCATCATCTTTTTCGCAATCGTCTAAGGCTTTTTGCAAATCAAACGCCATTTTTTGGTTAAAGGAGTTAAAAACTTCTGGACGGTTCAACTTCAAGGTTGCGACACCATTTTCTTGGGTAATGATAAGTTCCATTTTATAAATTATAATTTTTAATCATATCAATCACGCGATCGGCTATTTTGTCACGTAAACTCATAGGTGAAGTTACTTCGATTTCTCCACCATAGCTCATGATTTCTCTAATTAATTCTTCTGTAACAATAACATCCAAAGAGAAAGTTGTTTTGTTTTTCCCTTCTTTGATTAGCACTTGAGAATGATGAAAAGGTTGAGAATCAATATATTTCGCCGCTAAATTATTCGCTTTAAAAAGCACTTCTTCCGGATTTCCTTCATGTGTCGTGATTCCAATGGTATGTTCGAAAAAATTTTCAGCAGAAAAGTCTTTTGGTACGGACGCATTACTTTTCGAAACCTCCACGTTCTCCATGCGTTCCAAAGCATATGTCACAACTTTCTTCTTCTCGTCGTCATGGCAAATTAAGTACCATCGATTTCTGTACTCCTTGAGCAAAAGAGGTGAAACTGTTCGCAATTTCGTCTTCTTGGTCATGTAACTGGTATAATCGAAGTTCACCATTTTTCCATTCTGGATTGCTTCTAAAAGAATAGACAAGTACTGATTTCCAGTAGTGTGAACACCTTTTTCGAATTGAACATGTTCCTGAATATCATCATCCAAAGGATTTGCAGAAATTGTAACTCGATCTACAATTTTATCAATTGCATTTCCAAATTGCTTGAACATGTCAATATCCCTGAATTGCATTAATGTTTTTGCTGCAAACTGAATGGCCTGCAAATCTTGATTAGTTAATGGAATATTGTCAATGCTAAAGTTCTCATCTTCATAAAAGTATCCTTTTGTGACTTTCGAGTATTTGATGGGTGCGTCGTGATCCATGCGTAGCGCAAACAAATCCTTTTCAATAGTAGAGTCGCAAATGTTGTTTCCATCAATTGTACCGTACAATGCTTCTTCGCACGCTTCTCTTAAATCTTGTTTCGTTGGATTCGGCTTGTATTTATTTCTCAAGCATCTGTCGATGATGCGATAGCGAATTTGTGCATTCTTAATTTGTGACATAATAATAGTGTAAGGCAGCAAAGATAAAAATAATTCATCAGAACGTAAAGCCTTACGTTTAAAATGCACTGCATAATAAAAAAATGATAGGAAAGTGCCTTATTTGGCTACCGCAAGCTGCCCTTTGTCCTTTTTAAAACCGAACAGTTCGAAATGCTTAATCGCTTTTGCGACTTCCATTGGAACGTCTTCTTCCCAGCTTGATGCACCCGCTCTAATTTTGGAGAGGACATCGTCTGATAAAATATGAAGAAGTCGTTGATTATACCCTTCGATTGCGGCCATTTTGTTGTTATCCTTCATATAATTCAACAAACCTTGCAAGTGATCTGGTATTCTCAATTCATCTAAGCTGTACAAATCACCCGTTTCCACGTTATTTGCGGGATAGACAAATAATTTCACTTTATGACCAA
Source organism: Crocinitomicaceae bacterium (assembly GCA_965660955.1). Taxonomy (GTDB): domain Bacteria; phylum Bacteroidota; class Bacteroidia; order Flavobacteriales_D; family Crocinitomicaceae; genus UBA2040. The sequence continues at coordinate 5,539 of CBFIBY010000033.1, forward strand.
AGCCTCTACCAAAAGCTTCTAATAGTCCACCTGGTAAATTGTCGTAGTATTTCTCATCAAAAATGGTGTGCAAATTATATACACCAACGATAACACCCATTTGTCTTCCTCTCGCAATGGTAGCTAGGTAATCGACCATTTTGTAATGTTTCAAATAATTTGATATCATCACGGTATATCCTAAAGAGCCAAGCAATTCAGCTCGATCGACAAAATCTTTATCCGAAATTTTTCCGTCAGCCGTCAAATCTTTCAGCGTCAATTCAAAAACGACACATAGATTTTCTTCGCTCACCCCTTTTTCTTCCAGAAACTGTTTTTTACCCGCCTCAATCATATCGATATGAACCTTGGTAACTGGACGGAAACGACCTCTCATTAAAAGGATATTCTTTTTGTATAATGCCGTTGCTGGCTGAAGAACGTTTCCGGTCAGGTCAAACATGGTTGCATCGGTCATTCCTCGTTTTACAAGGTTCAATGCTAAAATTCTATTATCCGCACCTTCGAATGCAGGTCCAGATACACGAAGCATATCAATCTCGACTCTGTCACGTGTCAACCTGTGTAGAAGACTAATAATAAATTGTTCCATTTCTTCCGACTGGAAGAAAGCGGCGTGAATCAAATTTACACCTAAAATCCCTAAAGCTTCTTGTTGCGCTTTGTGACTGTTATCATGCATTTTGACATGCAGAACCACATCACTTGTCGGCCCATTCACCTCCGTTTGAAAACGAATCCCGACCCAACCTTGTCCTTGATTGGTTTTATGGTAATTCAGTGATTCCACCGTATTACAAAAACTAAAGAATTTGGCTTCGTTGAACTTTTCAGGTAAACGATCCTTCATTGAATCAAATTCGATTTCCAACATGGTTGTCAGACGTTCCTCACAGACATATCGAGAAGCTTCACCATACAACGAATCCGAAACTTTCATATCGTATGCTGATTGAGAAAAAGCGATGGTACCAGAACTACCTCCAGCTTTAAAGAAATTGGCAGCTACTTCTTGACCTGCACCAATTTCTGCAAAACAGCCATAGATGTCATTCGTCAAGTTAACCTTGAGTGCTTTTTCTTCTGTTGTTAATCGTCTTTCTTCCAACATAGGATTCAATTCAAATTCGTTACCATCTATTAATACGCAAAAATCGCACCGAAAGTTTTCTGATTTTTAATTAGGAGGGGCGAATTTAGGGTTTTTAAGGAATTCTTCGTCCGTTAAAGTCAAAAGAAATTGACGAATTAAATCTTTTTCTTGAGCATCCAACTGAACGCCTCCCTGAGCCGCAAATTCTATCGTTGGACTTATCGTTGGGCTTATCTGAATTCCCGAAGAATAATGTTCTATTACCTCCTCCAGGCTTTGGAATCTACCGTCGTGCATGTATGGAGCCGTTTGGGCAATATTCCGGAGAGAAGGTACTTTGAAGTGTCCCATATCTTGAGGCAGTCCTGTGACAGCTCCTTTTCCTAAATCCGTGAATGCGGCATCTAAACCGTTGTTGGCAAAAATATTCAATTGCATCAATGGGCCACTGTGACAGTGAATGCAATCCCCACCATTTAGTGAAAGGAACAAATCGTAGCCCGCTTTTTCTTCGTTGGTAATTGAATTATAAACCGTTTGATCTTCTGGCGTTAGGGTAAACCCATTTGTTTTTTTATACAAAGCATCGTATTTCGAATTTCCTGAAATCATGGTCCTTAAAAATTGGGCAATTGCTTTTGTAATCGCATATTCATCAATTTGATCGGTTCCAAAAGCCGCATGAAATTGTTTTCTGTAAGTTTCATCAGCTAGGATTTTCAACGTTGCATTCTTCCAGGATTGATGCATTTCTATTGGGTTGGGAACAGGATCGAGAATTTGTTCTTCAAGCGTTTTTGCGCGACCATCCCAGAAAAAGAACTTTTGATAACCAAGATTTACCAAAGCCATGGAGTTTCTTTCTCCTTCTATTCCGTCAATACCTGTAGAATATCGGCTTGGATCTGCAAAACCATGCTCAGCAAAATGGCAACCGCCACACGACATTGAATTATCCCCGCTCAATCTTTTATCGTAGAACAATCTACGCCCCAATTCAACTCCTTGAACCGTCATGGGATTATTTGCTGGAATTTCCATTTTTGGAAAATGCGACGGCTCTTCCAAATTATAAGGCTGAGCAAATGGCTTTATCTCTCCCTTTTTGCATGAAATTAACGCTAATCCAAGAAAAACAAAAAGGAGTATTCTCATATTTACTTTTTGATGGCCTCCATGAATTGGTCCATTACAACAACACTGTAGAACATTTGGTTGTTATTAGAGTGAGAAGCAGAGTAAACGCGTAAATCCGTTGGAGATGTTCCATCTAAAATGTCTTTCACATTCAGCTTTAAATTAGCCGTATATTTTGTGTCATTTACTTTGTTCCACGTTATGTCAGAGAATGTTTTCGTCCTAAATAGGAAGTCTGTTCCTAAATGGAAAAAGAAGCTTTTATCGAAATTATCAACTCCATCGGGAATTGTATCCACCTTCCCTTCTATCGTCACAAATTTGTATCCTGGATTCCATCCCCAATGCATATCTCCAATGTTTGTGATATTCAATGCAGACGTGTTGGCTGGTAGTGATGGATCTGCATGATTCAGAGCGTCTGGTACCCCAACATTCAAAGATAAATTATTGTGTTGTGTATTTAATCCCGAGCCAGTCGCCATAATTGTACCATTGGCAGCAAAATCATATAAATAATCTGCAGCAAAGTCTATGGATCCATTTCCGACATTTGTTCCAACAATTTTTATATCGGTATAAAAATATTTATAGCCTTGTGGACTTTCAATTATATCGTTGATGGCATAAGGCGAGTTATCCAACATGGGCGTCAAAGTCAACTCCATTGTCTCTTGCGGAGGATCACAAACAACCTCAGGTTCATCTTTTTTACAAGATGAAATAATGAGTGCTGCAATTGTGGTTATGTATAATAGGTACTTCATATATCAAATTTACGAAATGTCCAACTATACAACAAAACTAATTGTGTAATGTTTGTTGCAAAAAAATGAATGCTAAAGAATCAACGGAATATCCTTATTTTTATTTCGTGATAAAAAACCAAAAAAAGCCCTTACAAATCCTAAGTGCCTCAGCTGGAAGTGGAAAAACCTACAGACTGGTATTAAACTACCTCGAATTACTCTTCGTCAGTGAAAAGAAAGATCCTTTTGCCCACATTGTCGCCATGACTTTCACAAATAAAGCAGCGCTTGAGATGAAAACCAGAATTATCGAGGCATTGGAAATCATGAGTTTCCCAAATCAATTTGATAAATCTCAGCGAAAATATGAGAGTGTTCTATGTGAAGAGCTAAAAATTACAGCCGAAGAACTCGAAAGAAAGGCGAAATTAGTATTGCTTAAAATACTTCATCGTTATGAGGATTTTCGCGTTTTAACGATTGACAAATTCAACTTGCGACTCATTCGCAGTTTCGCGAAAGAATTGGATTTACCTGCTGATTTTGAAGTCATTATCAAGGAAGATGAAGTATTAGAAAACGTTGTTGATCAACTTCTTAGTGATATAGGAACAGAAGATCATCAAAAAATCACCGAACTTGTTTTGACCTATGCGAAGGTGAAATTGAACGAAGGTGAAAAGTGGAATTTCAGAAATGATTTGATCGATTTCTTAGGGATTCTTAAATCAGAAAAGCATCAGGAAGCCATTGAAAAACTGATGATTTATGAATTTACAGACACCGATTTTGGCAGTTTACAAGGAAGAATCAATAAACTCCTTGAGCGCTATCATGAAGAATTGAAACTGTTACTCAATCATCTCGATTCGATAGATTTTTGGAATCGACTGAAAGAAATAAGCGATGGAAAGCGCACCTTTTCAGCGGTTGAAAAACTTAGAAATAAAAAGCCAAAGGATATCGTAACGCTGAGTGACAACACCATTAAGCATCTGACGATTGGAGGAAAAACGAAACCACCATTGGAAGGAGTTCCGACAAAAGTTTTGGCCTTTGATGAAATCAGTAAAAAGATTGCGAATGAGTTAGATTTACTAAAATCCATTCGCAACAATTACCACAATATGTGGTTACTCCAATTGCTCGCAGTTCGACTGGACCAAATGCGAAAAGACGATTCTTTAATTCGAATTTCTGAATTCAACAAATTAATTGGAGAACTGGTCCAAAACGAAGATGCACCTTTTCTTTACGAACGATTAGGCAATCGATACGACCATTATCTTTTGGATGAATTTCAGGACACCTCGCGCATGCAATGGTTGAATTTAGTTCCACTTGTACATGAAGGAATAGCGAAAAACAATTTGAACTTCATCGTTGGTGACCCTAAACAGTCTATTTATCGATTTAAAAATGGAATTGCAGAGCAGTTTGTTGCTTTACCTAAAATATATAATCCGGATCACGACCCTGTATTACAAATTAAATCAGACTATTTCGAAAAATTGGGTGAAAAATCTCAAATCAAGCGAAACTGGCGATCAACGAAAACCATCGTAGATTTCAACAACACCCTTTTTCAATACTTGGGAAATCAATTACCGGAAGAAACACGATCATTTTATGCAGACGTGCTCCAAGAAGCAGTCTCCAACGAAGTCGGATACATTCACTATCAAGGTTGGGATAAAAAAGAATTTCCGGAAGAAAAGGACAATGAAGTTTCCCAAACTTTGGAATGGTTAAACGAAGTTTTGGAAGATGGATTTCTACCTAAGGATATCACTATTCTGGGTCGAACGAATTTGGAGTGTAATAGATGGGCGGGGCATTTAATTGCTGAAGGCTACAAGGTAATAAGTGCAGATTCATTATTCGTCAATTCTGACATTATTGTCCAATGGATTATTTCCTATCTTGAGAAAAGACGCTCTCCAGGAACGGAAAACGTAGGGAAAAAATTTATTTCTCAAACGCTTCTCGTTAAGAAATTGTCGCTGGGAACTTACGAGGAATATCTTGAACGAGAATCGGATTCAAAATATAAGAAATTGAACGAGGCAAGATTTATTGCTGATTTTTTCGCTTCGGAAGAGGAGTTTTTTGTCAATTTTCAATCCATACACGACTTAATCGGTAAGTTTTGCGATTTGGCAAAAATTGATCCACTCGACAATCACTACGTGCATCATTTATTGGATATGGCGTTTCAATTCGATCTTCGATACGGCCCAGATTTACAACTTTTCATTGAGCAATACAAACAATCTGGTTATAAGTCACCTGTGCAATTACCAGAAAGTGACGACGCATTAACTATCATGTCTATCCATAAAAGTAAAGGATTGGAATTCCCGGTAGTTATGCTTCCAAATATTTCCATGGGCAACCCAGATAAAGACAAGCAGAAGTATTACGTTGAAATTGAAGACCGTCCTAGTTTTTTGAACGGTAAAATGACGGCAAAAATTGATGGCTTTCAGCATTATCCAGAAACTGAATCCAATCAAGTTAAGACAGACAACTTGAACATGTATTATGTGGCCTGCACGCGGGCGGAAACCAGATTATACATGAGAAATGTGTATAATACACAAAGCGAAAAATCGAAAGAAAAAGGATATAAAGAAGAACAAAAGTTTCATGAAGCTTTAGTGGAAAATTTTTCTTCCAACTGGAATGAGCAGGATAAGGAACTAATCTTAGGAGAACGATTGCAGAAAGTACACCGCGACAGCAAAACGAACGAATGTAAAAATGAATTCGTACCAAAATCCTTACGCGATTTTCTGTGGTTTCCTTCAATTGCATTAGAAAAAAACAACCGTCAAGAGGAATATACGATGAGTGAGGCTCAGTTGTTTGGGAATCAATTTCATTTGTTACTCTCCGAAGTGAACACTCATTCTGAAATAGAAACTAAACTAAAGGAGCTCATTGATTTGGGAGAAATAGACTACTTGAACAAAGAAAAAATAGCCTCGGAAGCCAAAGCGCTTTTCTCGCTTTATCTTTCTGATTTCCATACCAATTCTACTTCCGTGTTGAGTGAAAAGAATATCCTGTTCTCAGGTGAAAAGAACAGCAAACCCGATAAAATATTCATTCAAAAAAATAAAGCTACGGTTATTGATTTTAAAACGGGCGAAGCAAGAAAATCACATGAAAAACAGATTCGCCGTTATGGCAATCTTCTGATCAAAATGGGGTATTCAGATGTTAAAAAAGGACTGCTTTACACAGAGTCCAAAGAACTCATTTGGGTGGATTAAATCTATTTAATAGAATCTTTTCTTTTCGGACTCTGAATGATCAATCGAAGCGATAAATTGTACGTGAAATAATTCCAAACCCAATTCAAGAAAATCAAGAACTTTTTCTTTGTCCCTAAAATGGATCTTAAGTGCACCAACATCCAAACTGCCCAAGCAAAGAAACCAGAAAAGTGACGTTTAGGCAAATCCACAACGGCCTTATTTTTACCGACGGTTGCCATACTACCTAAATCATTGTATTCGAATTCCAAGTTCTTTTTTCCACGCAATTGTGCCTTGAAATTTTTTGCCAAATTTCGCGCTTGCTGAATGGCAGTTTGCGCCACCTGTGGATGACCATTTTTGTACTTTGGTGTTTCCATGTAAGCCACATCGCCAATAACTAGTACGCCTTCAGTGTTTTCGACCTCATTGAAGCGATTGACTTTGATTCGCCCCCCTTTGACGTATGCAGCTTCCGGCAATCCTGATAATTTATTTCCAACAATACCTGCCGCCCAAACTAGATTTTTTGTACGAATTTCATTTCCTCCTTTGATATAACATACTTCTCCATCATAATCTTCCACAATAGAATTCAATTGAACTTCCACACCTAAATTTTTCAAATACTTCAACGATGTCGCAGAAGACTTCTCGCTCATTCCATTGAGGACTTTTGGAGAACCTTCAACAAGCGTAATGCGCATTGAGGTAAAATCCATTTCTGGATAATCACGCGGTAGAATGTACTTTTTCATTTCAGCAATCGTACCAGCAACCTCAACACCCGTTGGACCACCACCGACAATTACGACATTCAAAAAACCTTCCTTTTGTTCGGATGTAACACTGGATAAAGCTTTCTCAAAGCTAAGAAACAATGAATTTCTCAATAAAAGAGCCTCACCAATGGATTTCATAGGCATTGATTTATTGGCAATTCGTTCGTTACCAAAAAAGTTTGTTCCTGCGCCCGTCGCCAAAACCAAATAGTCATAGCCAATATCACCAATAGACGTGTCAATCCGTTTGCTCTTGGTATCAATGTTCGTTACCTCTGTCAACCGAAAGTGTACATTTTTGGCTTTTTGAAACATACGTCGAAATGGAAAAGCGATTGAACTCGGCTCCAATCCTGCTGTTGCAACTTGATAAAACAAAGGTTGAAATTGGTGATAATTGTTTCGATCCACTAAAACTACTTGGTAGTTCGTCTTTGCTAAATCATAGGCTAGACGAAGCCCACCAAATCCGCCACCAACAATTACTATTCGCGGATTATCTGAAGCTGGGATATTTGCTTTCATAACCTAATTTTTGGTTGTTTAAAGATAACTCTAATTGAGTTCGAAAGCCGAATATTGGGTTATTTTAACGTTGATGTTGGAATCACTTTTCAGCGATATGTTTTAATTTCTCCAGTGCTTTTGGAGTTGTCTCGTTCATGTAATCCACATATTCTTTTAGTACATCAACACTCACTTTCAATTTGGTTTTACCGTCTCTCTCTAGTAGGAAATATTGTTCACGTGCACCTGCCCATTCTCTTTTCATTTCTACACCATCGAGAACATCACCAAGTTGCTTAAAAACCATGACTTCATTGTCGATTTTTGTTTCGATTACTCCGAACATGCCGTTGTTTTTCGCATCCATAAACCGAATGGGGTCACTTTCATTCCAATCACTTATCGCATGCGAACCAGGTGTATATGCCTCAGTCCATTGTCGATAATTATCATCATTCCACAAGGCTTCCCATACTTTTTCACGGGGAGCGTCTATATAGGTTTTGAACTTAAGTGTTACCATAGTTGATTACGAATTTGTGATTTACAAATTACGAATTATATGATTCAAATAAAACAACTATTGTATAATAAACTTTTTCGCTAATTCTTTCTTGTCGAATTCGATCGATAAATAATATTCACCGCTGGCAAAAGATCGAATATCAAGAATTTCCGGAACGTGCTCACTTTGAAATACAACAATACCACTAGAATTAAAAACTTTAATTGGCATCGTCCTGTTTTCTTCAGGTAAATCGATTTCAATAAACTGCGAACTTGGATTAGGAGAAATCTTCAAAAGATTTTCAACGTTTTCCTCATTTAACCCTACTC
>CBFIBY010000033.1:13919-19394 GCA_965660955.1 Crocinitomicaceae bacterium
GCTGAGTCTTTAGCAGTAAGATAATAACTTGTGTTTACCAGCGGCTTGGCCCAAATACCCGTATATAAAGTAGAATCATCTAATGTTGACCCTGGATGCCAAGCATACGAAACCGGTGCAATTCCCCCACCCAAATTAGGTATGTAGAAAAATCCTGCAGAATCTCCTTGCACAATAGTATATGTATATTCAATCAAATGCGTTTCAAAAACAGAAGGTCTAATGGTTACGGAATCGATTGATGAACTACCGTTTACGTCCGTAACTGTCAAATTTAATGTAAGAGGGTGACCTAATTGATCTGTAAACTTAGGATTTGAAACTGTCGTGTCATCCAACAAACCAGAAGCATAGATATGATAAATTGACCCAGAAAAATTTAATTCATAATCAGCTTCCCATGCGAAAGTATAAGGAGGAACACCGCCAAAAGCGGCTGGAGCCCCTCCAATAACTGTTGAGTCAAAACCATACCAAGTACCGCATTGAACCTTATTCAAACCGGCGTCACTTGTTAATTGACCGTATGAAACGGAAAATATGAACATAAAAATAAATGCGATTACCAGTTTCATATCCTCAAACTACACTAAAAAAATTAGTCGAACAAATTCTCATCCACCATCTCCGGAATTGTCACTTTCAAAAGCGGTTCGGCTTCCATTGCTCGTTTTATGGCGAAAATAGCACCTTCATTTCGTGCCCAAGAGCGGCGTGCAATTCCGTTGTTTACATCCCAATGCAACATGGACTTCAAACGTCTTTCCGCATCCTTCGTTCCATCTATCAACATACCGAATCCACCATTGATTACTTCTCCCCAGCCTACGCCTCCACCATTGTGGATAGAAACCCAAGTGGCACCTCTGAAGGAGTCGCCGATTACATTTTGGATGGCCATATCTGCGGTGAATTTTGAACCGTCATAAATATTGGACGTTTCGCGATAAGGTGAATCTGTTCCTGAAACATCATGATGATCTCTACCCAAAATCACAGGTCCAATTTCACCGTTTGCAATTGCCGTATTGAAGGCTTCAGCAATTTTCATTCGACCCTCTGTATCAGCATACAAGATTCTCGCTTGTGAACCAACGACCAACTTATTTTCTTGCGCACCTTTTATCCATTGGATGTTGTCGGCCATTTGCTGTTGAATTTCTTCAGGAGCCGCAGCTTTTATCATTTCAAGGACCGCACAAGCGATATCATCTGTCTTTTGCAAATCTTCTGGTTTTCCGGAAGCACAAACCCATCTGAAAGGTCCAAACCCAAAATCGAAACACATCGGTCCCATTATGTCTTGAACATACGATGGATATTTAAAATCAATTCCATTTTCCGCCATAACATCTGCCCCAGCTCGAGAAGCTTCCAACAAGAATGCATTTCCATAGTCAAAGAAATACGTTCCTTTTGCCGTATGTTTATTTATCGCAGCTGCATGTCGCACCAAAGTAGACCGAACAGCTTTTCTAAATTCTTCTGGATTGTTTGCCATCAACTCATTCGATTCTTCAAAGGTATGGCCGACAGGATAGTAGCCACCAGCCCAAGGATTATGAAGGGAGGTTTGATCCGAGCCTAAATCTATATGCAAATCCGCGGTATCAAATTTTTCCCAAACATCAACGATATTTCCCAAGTAGGCAATACTAACGGCTTCTTTGTTTGCCTGGGCTTCTTTAACGCGGACAACCAATTCATCCACATTGCTAATGATTTCATTCACCCAACCTTGGTCGTGGCGAATCTTCGTAATTTTCGGATTCACCTCCGCACAAACAGTCACACAACCCGCAATATTTCCTGCTTTCGGCTGTGCTCCGCTCATTCCACCTAAACCTGATGTAACGAACAAGCCGCCTTTTGGATCTTTCTTTATTTTACGGAAGCCATTCAAAACTGTGATTGTTGTTCCATGCACAATTCCTTGTGGCCCGATGTACATGAAAGAACCCGCGGTCATTTGTCCATATTGACTAACGCCCAATGCGTTGAATTTCTCCCAATCGTCTGGTTTCGAATAATTCGGAATGACCATTCCATTAGTTACTACAACTCTCGGGGCATCTTTGTGAGAAGGAAACAATCCCATTGGATGACCTGAATACATCGCCAAGGTTTGTTCATCTGTCATTTCTGACAAATACTTCATTGTCAATCGATATTGAATCCAATTTTGGAAAACGGCTCCATTTCCACCGTAGGTAATCAATTCGTGAGGATGCTGTGCCACGGCGTGATCCAAATTATTATGAATCATAAGCATAATTGCTTTCGCCTGTTCACTTTTCCCTGGATACTCAGATATAGGGCGAGCTTTTATTTCGTCATCTGGGCGAAAACGGTGCATATAAATACGACCGTACGCATCCAATTCTTCTGTAAAATCTTCGATTAACTCACTATGAAATTCAGGTTTGAAATAACGTAAGGCATTCTTCAACGCCAGTTTCCGCTCTTCATCGCTTAATATTTCTTTCCGTTTAGGTGCGTGGTTTACCTTCGGGTCAAATGACTTTTTTGGTGGCAAAACGTCGGGAATTCCTTCAACTAAAATGGACTGTAATTCTGTGAGGTTCATGTGAAATAATTTTGAACCCCAAAGTTAATCCTAATCAAAGAAAAACCCTACTCAACTTTCTTAAAAAGTCTTATTTCAACAGATTGATGTGACCTGTCCAAGTATAGCCTTCTCCATTTAAGGCGTCATTCGTACGAAGTTTCCATGAATATGTCCCCGAAGGAACAAGTCTTCCTTTATACGTTCCGTCCCATGAAGCATCTGGGTCAAGCGTTTGCCAGATCATTTCTCCCCATCGGTTATAAACGGATAGTTCGAAATCAGAAGGGTCAATTCCTTCAATGATTACACCCCACGTTCCATTGTGCTCATCACCATCTGGAGTGAAAGTATTTGGTGCGTACAAGATTACTTCTGGTCGCACTTCAACAATTTGGTAACTTGTATCTAAACAACCAAACTGACTTTCTACGATTAATTCAACCATATAATTATCAACTACAGCCTCAGGGAAGGTTGCCGACGGATTCTCATCCGTGCTCGTTCCAGGATCTGCATTCGGGAAAGTCCAGTAATTATAATAGTTGTTTGTCGATAAATTATCGAAACTTACATTCGTACTAAATGCTGTTACAATACCTGGTGAATATCTAAAATTCGAAACTGGAATTGGCATGGATACAATGAAATTGTTTTCTGTAGCAGTATTTACACATCCATCTGGAGATACAATTGTAAGCGTTACATCATAACTGCCCGTTTGCATTGGTCCCGTAAAGATAGTATCCAAAGCATTGTACGTTGCACCGTCGGAAATCATCCAACTCGCACTTTGCACAGTTGCAGGATCTGTTGTGTTAAAGATCGTGAACAACCCAGGTGAACACATGCTATCTTGCACCACATCAAAACTGGGTTGAGGCACCGGTGCAACAGTTACCAAAACAGAATACGTTACAGGTGAAGTTTCACAGCCATCTGAAATGGTCACATCATATGTTGTTGTTGTTCCAGGCGAAACATTTATCGAATGAGTTGTTCCATTTCCAACAGCCCCATTTGACCATGTATGCGTATAAGGTCCGCCATTTCCGTCTGCGGCATTGGAAGTAAGAATCGTTTGATCACCCGGACAAATCGTAACTGGATTACTGATTGAACCAGAAAGTGGCGGAAGGATATCAACATAAATAGAATCTGTTGGCGTCACACAACCTAAGTCACTTGTCGCTGAAACATAATAATATCCTGCTACTGTAGGGGAAACCGTTTGGGAAGGCAACAAATCTGTTGTTTGTGACCAAGTGTAGTCAAACGAAATCCCATTGCCGCCTGTTGCGGTCAATGTTGCTGTACCATTTTCACATATCAAGGTATCATTGCTTGTTGCGATTGTTACCGCTGGAGGATCTGTAATTGTCGTCTGTGAACATACAACACAACTGTAATAGTTTCGAGAACAAACTGAATATGTTCCTGCCGCATAACCGCCTTGTGTTCCGGATAGTTGCCAAGTTACTCCATTATCAAAACTATAATCAACTGCATCTGGATTCGCAATATTGATGGTTCCATCTGAATCACCAAAACAAGTTGGTGATGTATTGGTAACGGTCTGTTGATGACTCAAAACGAGAATATCTACTGTATCGGTATAAACGCCACAAATCGTATTCGTTTCTTGCAAAACAAGTTTGTACAAACCTGGTTGATTAACAACAACTGTCGTAACAGGACTCTGCGAACTCGGTGCAAAAATATGAGATACTGGAGGTCCAGCTGGCGGAATAAGGACCCATTGGGCTGTATTCACTGGATTTGAAATTGTCCCATTCAGAGAAATGGCCGTCGAAGCTCCATTGAAACAAACAGTATCATCTAAACCTGCATCTGGCACTGGAGTGGTATAAACATTAATTGTTGCTGTATCAACAGCACTTGGACAATTCGGATCAGTAGAAGGAGAATTGACAACATACGTATACGTTCCAAGAGCCGGCGGATTCGCCGTTACCAATGACCCTGTAGTTCCACTTAATGTTGGTTCTGGATCCCAGATATAGGTTCCATTTCCTCCTCCAGCTTGAAGCTGAACAGATGTTCCTAAGCAAATATCGGAAACGTTGGGGGAAACAAAAGCTGAAACTTGTACTCCGTACACTGCTCCAATTTTATAGTCACAAATTGCGCCAGCGAAACCATCTACCATCAAATAATAGGTTTGTCCTGGAACCATTCCTGTAAAGGTCAATGGTATTCCAGCGGCAGGTGCTGTATTTAAATTCAATGGTGAAAAACAACCATATGAAGTTATCGCTCCGGAGTTACATAATGTCGTATCATTTAATGAGAAAGCCAACATTTGAATACCAATACCTGAAGTACATGATCCATATATTCTCAGTTGAACATTTGAAGCAGAAGCTGTAAATCGCATGAATGAATTATTCTCAATACTACCACAAAATGTTGTGTTCAATTGAGCCCAGAAGTTGGCTGTGTATGGTGTTAACACTGTAGCTGTTGGAGTAGCGTGATAACCTTGCGTTGTACCACAAAATCCGTTGATATTACAAATTTGAGGAACTTGAGGACACGGATTCATCGTGTTTACGGGTTCCGGTGAATTCGGATCACAGGCTGGCTCCGTTATAGGATTGGAAATACAAATTGTAAACGTGCTGTTTGATGGAGTACCTGCTCCACTATCGTATACTCTTATCCAATATTGAGTCCCTACCACCAAAGTAGTGGATTGATAAAACTCAGTACCTCCTGCCCCTGTTGCATTTTGACATCCACCAGGTAGCGTAACACCACCACATGTGCCAGAAAACACTTGTAAAACAGGGTTAAACGTACCGTTTCCAGCCACGTTAATACTGTGTCCAGTTTGGGTAGCTATAAAAGTGTACCAAACATCATCATTTGCTGAACCAGAACAACCT
>CBFIBY010000034.1:0-19375 GCA_965660955.1 Crocinitomicaceae bacterium
TCTGGCGTACTTCATCGAACGAAAAGGACAACTCTTGTTTTGTTTGTATGACTTTGATGATAACTCAACCCTACGAAAGGAAGTGCCAAGCTTAGAGAAAATAAACAGTTGTAGTTATTCGCGTGATGGAAAGTATATTGCTTTGAGTGGCGTAAAAAATGGACAAACTGATCTGTATCTTTACAGTATTTCTGGAAATTCATTGGATCAATTGACAGACGATTTATGGGATGATCAAAACCCAAGTTGGACGCAAGATAATACAGGTGTTTTGTTTTCCAGTAACCGAAATTCAATCACTCCCCCAAAGAAAGAAGAGATTCTCAATTTTGACCGCAACTATGATTTGTACCTTTTTCCTATCAAAGACAAGGACAAAAAAAGATTGAAATACGAGCGGATTACTGAAACTCCAGAAATAAACGAAAGACAAGCCTATGAATTAAAAAACGGTAATATTTCATATTTAAGTGATGCGAATGGTCTTTGGAATCGCTGGGAATTGGTAAAAGACAGTTCCATTTCTTTCATTGATACATTAATTCATTATCGTCCAGATAATAAAACCGTTGCTACAAGCAATTGGAACACGGGAATAATACAACATGAAATTCGATCAAATTCAACGGAAGTGTTTTCTCTTGTTTATCAGAATTCAAGATACAAACTGATCCAAGGTAAATTGAATCACGATCCAAAAGAGTCCAATTTGACGTACTTCAAGGATAGATTTGCTTTACCTTTTGCGTTTGAGTCCGAAAAATCAGATTCAATTTCTCCCGAAACTAAAATGACCAAAGATTCTACTTCGCAGGTTATCGAAGTCTCGGAGGATGGATTGTATGAAAGGCATAGACTTGAGTTATTTGATGATAGTCTGAATGCAATAAACAACTTGAAAAATGAATTTGATCCGCTTCAATTTGAAAGAGCCACACCCCGGAAATACAAACTGAATTTTGCCAAGGATTTCGTTAACGCAAAACTAGACAATGCCTTTTTAAATCAAAGTTATCAAAGATACACAGGTCCCGGTAGCGTCTATTTAAATCCACAGTTGAGCGGAATGATCAACATGAGTTTTAGTGATTTAATGGAGGATATTGTCATTGCTGGAGGAATTCGGATTCCCACTTCGCGTAATTCGAGTGAGTTTTATACAGGAATTGATTTTCGAAAAAAACGGTTAGATAAACAATTCTTTTACTACCGAAGAAGCTACGAAAGCAACGCTTCAGGAGATGTGCAAAAAGTGATTACGCATGAAGTACAAATGAATTTGGTTTATCCCTTCTCGGAAGTTCTTTCTTTGAGAGGAACGGTTTTATCAAGAACAGATATAGGTCACCCGCTTGCGAGTGATGAACAGACGTTGCTCCGTGAAATCAATTATGATTACCAAGGTGGATTAAAGTCATCATTGGTATTCGACAATGCAAGACAATGGACGGAAAACAGTTGGACAGGCTCGCGAATGAAAGTCTTCGCAGAATATTTGCAAAGTGCAAGCGATAATACCTTTGGAATGGTCAATCTTGGCTTCGATTTAAGACATTCAATACCGATTCGGAGAGAATTTATTTGGGTGAATCGTTTGGCAGGGGGAACATCACTAGGAGGCAAGAGATTGTTGTACTACATGGGAGGTATAGATAATTGGATAGTACGACCGGACGAAGATTTTAATAAGGATATCGAAGTCGATCCAGCGGGAAAGTTTGCGTATCAAACTTTAGCAACTCCTATGCGCGGATTCATTCAAAATCAGCGAAATGGAAATTCTTTCGTTGTATTCAATTCTGAGCTCCGAATTCCAGTATTCCTTTTGCTCACCAAGGGTGCCGTAAAAAATGAACCACTTCGCAGTTTTCAGATTGTTGGGTTTTTCGACATGGGAACGGCATGGGTAGGCAAGAGCCCGTTTTCCGCAGAGAATGTTTTCAACGAGCAAGTCATCAATAATAAACCAGCCGTTATTAAAATTGAAAATTCACGAGAACCAATAGTTGCTGGGACAGGTTTTGGAGCACGCACGAAAATATTTGGTTACTTTGTACGAGCTGATTTGGGGTGGGGAATTGAAAATTTATCTATCCGAAAAAAGCCACTTTTGTTTTTGACATTAACGCATGACATTTAAATGAGTATTCAAACCATCTTTTTTCTCGTGATCATTGGAGTCAGTTCAGGTATTTTGAGCGGATTTGTTGGTGTTGGTGGTGGAATCATCATAGTGCCAGCATTGGTTTTTCTATTGGGATTAACACAGCATCAGGCACAAGGAACGAGCTTATTTATATTGCTTTTACCTGTAGGAATTCTAGCCGTTTGGAACTATTGGAAAGCCGGGCAAATTAATTGGGGATATGGACTCATCATTGCTATTACCTTTGTTATCGGAGGATACATCGGTAGTCGAATGTCGCTAAAGCTTTCTCCAAACGTCGTGAAGCTTATTTTTGGTGTCATTATGTTATTAATTTCAGTAAAATTGATTGTGTCGGGTTATAATGCTATGTCCAATGAACGATAATTTGAAAAATAAAATCATCCAGTTTTCGGATACGCTATTTCCAGAAATCAAATCCATTCGAGAATACATTCATCAGCATCCTGAATTGTCTTTCCAGGAGCATGAAACAATGACATATGTTTCCAGTAAACTGACTGAATGGGGCATTGAACACGAAACGAAAGTCGCCGATACAGGTATCGTCGGATTTATACGCGGAAGACATTCCGAGAATGATCAACATGTCGTTTTGCGAGCGGATTTGGACGCTTTGCCCATACAAGAACAGAATGAAACAGCGTATGTTTCTAAGGTTGATGGCGTTATGCATGCGTGTGGACATGATGTGCATACTTCAGTATTATTGGGTGCTGCAAAAATCCTGAAAGAAATGGAGAGCGAATTGGATTTTCCTGTTCAACTATTGTTTCAACCAGGAGAAGAAAAAGCACCAGGTGGAGCATCGCTCATGATTAAGGCAGGAGCATTGAATTACAATCCAGTCCGGGCGATATACGGGCTTCATGTGTTCCCAGATATGGAAGTTGGAAAAGTCGGGTTTCGCGAAGGATTGTACATGGCTTCATGTGATGAATTGCATTTTGAAATTCACGGAAAAGGCGGCCATGCTGCTTTGCCGCATAAATGTATAGATCCTATCGCCAGCGGAGCACAATTGGTCGCTGGACTGAAAACCTATATCGAAGAACGTAAGAAAGAGCATGTGCCATTCGTATTGAGTATCGGTCATTTTGAGGCCATAGGTGCCACAAATGTGATTCCCGATAAAGCCATTTTGAAAGGAACCTTCCGAACGATGGATGAAGAATGGAGAGAAAAGGCACTTGTTTGGATTCAAGACTATTCGAATTTGGTTGGTGAACAAACGGGCACGAAGGTCAATTTAAACATCGTCAGAGGCTATCCGTTTTTGGTCAATAATCCCGAAGCGACGCAGGAACATCGGAAGAAAGCACAACAAATTCTAGGAGATTCAAATGTTAAAGAACTTGAATTAAGAATGACGGCTGAAGATTTTTCTTTTTATTCGCATCAGGTTCCAGCCTGTTTCTTTCGTTTAGGAGTAAGAAATGAAGCAAAAGGAATTATTTATGGCGTTCATCATCCTAAATTCGATATTGATGAAAACGCTTTGAAAATTGGTATGCAAATGATGGCTTCAACCGCCTTTAAATTATGAGTCTAAGATTTCTAGTCTACATATTTGTATTTTTCTCTTTTGCTTCCTGCGATGAGAAAAAAACTTTGCCCAAAGCGGAGGTGTATCAGATTCGCGACATTGGAGAATTATCGTCGACTGAATATGTTTTTTCCAAAGTATTAAGAATTGACGACCCTGCCGAATGGTACAAATTCGGAAACCGAAAAATACTCCTTTCGTGTAAAGCCAAAGTGAAAGCGGGAATTGATTTAACGAAAATCAGAGAAAACGATATTCGCATAGAGGGCAATCAAATCAATATCACCTTGCCTGAAGCGAGAATTACTTCTTTTAACATGGATCCCAATTCCGTTCGAACGGAAGTTGTTGACGTGGATGGTTTCAGAAGTAACTTCACACAAGGAGATATCAACCACATTCTTCAAATGGGTGAAAAATCGATTCGTGGTTCATTGGTGGAAACAGGAATTTATCAGGAGGCTGAAAAAAACGCGATTTCTTTTGTCAAAGAGTTTTATCAGCAATTGGGTTTCAATGAGGTGAATGTGGAAATAAGAAAACAAGATGAGAAATAAGATTCGCCTCATAAAAAATATGCTTGTTATTTTGCTCATTGGAGCAATAGGATATGTCTTGTATTTAAAATGGACAACACCAGAGGGCCCTGAATTTGACATGGCGGAAACGCCTTTACAAATTGAATCGATTGAAAGGATAGCACAATTGGCAACCGTCAGTTTTCAAGATGAGGTAGTAGCCGATACAATTGAGAAGTATCGATCGGAAACCGAAAAATTAAGCGGTAATCTTCAAAAAATCTATGACATCGAAGGCATGAAAGAAGCCTTGAAAGGTTCGAATGTCAAACGTAGATTAACGCTAATCATGAAAGGCGAAGCGAAAATTGGTTTCGATTTAAACGAAAACAATTACCGAATCGACCAAAACAAAGACACAATTTGGTTCCATTTCCCAAAGGCGAAAATTCTCAGTATAAATATCAATCCATCTGAAACAGAAGTATTTCAAGAAAGTGGTACATGGAGTGTGTATGCCCGACAGAAACTTCTGGCAAAAGCAAAATTGAAAATAGAAAAGGATGTCAAAAAAGCCAAATTAGCCGACAAAGCAGAGGATGGGATGGAAGAACTCTTAAAGAACATTATTCCCGACGGTAGAACAATATTGGTGTATTATGAATAGGTATTTGCTTCTTTTTATTTTACCTCTTTTTATTTCGGCCTGTAACAAAGAGAAGAAAAGTCTCCGACACTTGAATGGAAAATGGGAAATCACCTCTTATCAAGAAATTATCTTTGATGGAACGACTAAATTTTATGATATCGTGACGGAGGAAGCCGAATTTTCTTCCAGTTCAAAAAGTAAAACAGGCAAATCAACACTAGCATGGAAGGCAACAAACACTATGGATACGGCAACTTTCTCTTTTATGGGAGATTTTACCCAGGTTAACGTAGAGTTGTTCGCTTTGCAGTCAACATCAGATACGCTTGAATGTAAAATTACACGGCAGTTGAAAAAAGATATGTCTTTGGAGTTGGTCGTAAATCAAGACCGAAAATCCATTTTACACTTGCGGAAAGAGTAAGATATTAATTCGCGTATTCGTTCATGAACTTAATACGCACCAAACGCAATTCTTCTTCGGAATAGTCACCGTCAAATTCATCATAAGCTTCATCTAATTCGTCTGTTTCAGCTTCTATGAAATAATCGAATATTTCCTCTTGGTTGTCCGAGTCGAGAATGTCATCAATGTAATAATTGATATTCACACGTGTTCCAGAAGAAACGATGGCTTCAATTTCATCGATTACCTCACCCAAAGACTTGCCTTGAGATTTCCCTATATCTTCTAGCGGAAGTTTGCGGTCTATATTTTGAATCAATTGGACTTTTAATCCGGACTTATTGACCAATGATTTTACCACCAAATCATTCGGACGTTCAATGTTGTTTTCCTCAACGTATTCGCGAATTACTTCTACAAACGGTCGTCCATAACGTGTCGCTTTTCCTTGCCCAACACCTTGAATGTTCGTTAATTCATCAAGAGTTATCGGATATTGAAAACACATGTCTTTTAGCGAAGGCTCCTGGAATACAACGAAAGGAGGAACTTTACTGTTTTTGGCCGTGCTTTTTCGAAGGTCTAACAAAATCTGATACAAATCTTCATCAAGCGCCGATCCTTTACCAGAACCAACGGTGATATCGTCAACTTGCAACAGGTATTCATTCTCTTTTATCAAGGTGAATGAAGTTGGTTTTTTTAGAAATTCATGACCTTTGTCCGTCATTTTAAGAACGCCATAACTTTCAATGTCCTTAGAAAGTAGCCCTGAAACTACGGCTTGGCGCATACAAGCATTCCAAAATATCTCGTCTCGATCTTTTCCGCTGCCGAAGCCAGGAAGTGTATTGTGCTTATAGCTTTTTATGTCAGAAGTCAAGTTTCCGGACAAGAATGCACAGATATGTTTGGGTTTCTGCTGTTCCTCTAAGGTTAAAACGGTATTTAATAGATTCACAATAAAGTCTTTCCCTTCAATTTTCTCTTTTGGATGTTTACAGTTGTCGCATCCTTTGTTGCATTTTTTTTCGTCAAATTCTTCTCCGAAATAATGTAAAATGAATTTTCTTCGACAAACAGAAGTTTCTGTATAGGAAACGATCTCATTCAAAAGCTGACGTCCGATTTCTAATTCTGCAACAGGTTTTCCTTGAAGGAATTTCTCCAGTTTTTCAATGTCTTTGTAACTATAAAAGGCTAAACATTCACCTTCGCCACCGTCACGTCCCGCTCTTCCCGTTTCCTGATAGTAACTTTCAATGGATTTGGGAATGTCATGGTGAATCACAAAACGTACATCAGGTTTGTCGATACCCATTCCAAAAGCAATGGTTGCAACGATAACATCTACATCTTCCATCAAGAACATGTCCTGATGTTTTGCTCGAGTAGAAGCATCGAGTCCTGCGTGATAAGGCAAAGCTTTAATACCATTTACCTGAAGCAATTCTGCTATTTCTTCAACTTTCTTTCGGCTCAAGCAATAGATGATACCGCTTTTACCTTCTTTCTTTTTTATATAGCCAATAATTCCTTTTTCAACATCTCTTTTCGGACGAATCTCGTAATAAAGATTGTCTCGATTAAAAGAAGATTTAAAGACTGTGGCGTCCAACATGTTCAGGTTTTTCTGAATGTCATGCTGAACCTTTGGCGTGGCTGTTGCCGTCAATGCAATGATGGGAACATTGGAGATTTTTTCAAATATTTCGCGTAAACGTCTGTATTCGGGTCGGAAATCGTGCCCCCATTCAGAAATACAATGCGCCTCATCAATCGCAAAGAATGAAATATTAACCGAGGTAAGGAAATCAATATTCTCTTGCTTCGTGAGTGATTCGGGCGCAACAAAGAGCATTTTCGTTTCACCAGCAACAATATCACTTTTTACTTTGGTAATTTCTGTTTTGGTTAATGAAGAATTCAGAACATGAGCAATACCTTCCGTTTCACTCACCCCGCGAATAGCATCTACCTGATTTTTCATCAGAGCAATTAAGGGAGACACAATTATTGCCGTCCCTTCCGACAACAAGGCCGGCAATTGATAACACAAAGATTTACCACCACCCGTAGGCATGATGACAAAAGTGTTTTTGCGTTCCAAAAGATTAGCGATTACTTCACCTTGACTTCCTTTAAAACCGTCGAAGCCGAAAAATTTCCTAAGGGCTTCCTTAAGTTTGTTTTCTGTCATTAAGAACTGTTTACTAATGGACTCGGAAATAATGAGCCGAATACGAATATACGCAATTAAAGTATTTAACAAAATAGAAAAAACAGAAAATTAACACTTTCTATTTTTTACTTTTTTTCTCAAATTGGCTGCATTTATTTGCCGCTCACTTCAATGGGTTTCCTTACTTTTGACAAAGTTATGAGTGCAGAAAAAGAAATGTCGTTTTTGGACCATTTGGAAGAGCTTCGGTGGAGGCTTGTCCGTTCTGCGATTGCCATAATTATTATCGCTACTGTTTTATTCTTATACCAAGAGTGGATTATGGAAAACATCTTTCTAGCCTTGAGAAGTAAGAATTTCATCACGTATCGAACCATGTGCGATTGGTTTGGCATCTGCTCTGGTGATGTTCCAATTAAAATGCAAAGCTACACCATGTCCGGGCAATTCTCTTACTCGCTAATGATGAGTGTAATGGGTGGATTTGTTGGGGCATTCCCCTTTATTTTTTACCAATTTTGGAGTTTCGTTAAACCGGGATTAAAACAAAACGAGAAATCCGTTGCGAAGGGTATTATTTTGTACGTGAGTTTGCTCTTCTTCTTAGGAATTCTATTCGGTTATTTCGTTGTAGCTCCGTTGTGTGTTCAATTTTTTGGTACGTATACCATGAGTGAAGAAATTGACAATATTTTTACGATTAACTCGTATTTGTCTACCATATTGTCTACCGTATTTTATTCAGGATTATTGTTTTTATTGCCCATCGTTAGTTATCTTTTGGCTAAATTAGGAATCATCAATGCGGCCTTTTTGAGAAAATATCGAAAGCACGCTATTGTTGTTGTTTTGATTCTGTCTGCAGTGATAACGCCGCCAGATTTGATTTCTCAAGTAATCGTCGCTATTCCGATAGCGGTCTTATACGAACTTGGAATATTTGTGACAGCTCGAGCAGAGAAAAAACGAGAAGAAGAAATTGTATGATGAAATTGGATAGACATATTCTAATCGTATTTTTTGTTCTTCTTGCCCTACCAACTTTTTCGCAAAAAACATTAGTTAAAGGTACTGTGACCGATAAGGCAACTGGAGAACCTATGCCTTTTGTTCGGGTGATGTTTAAGGATACGAAATCAGGCGCTTATACCGACACCTTAGGGAATTATTTACTTGAAACCTATTATGCCAGCGATTCTCTAGTCGTTTTTTTTTCGGGATATAAAAAAGTAACACTTGCTGTGGAAATGGATGTTCCGCAAGTTTTGAATGTTGAATTAGAGGCGCTTATCACAGAGTTTGGGGAAATTGTAATTCGTCCGCCAGATGAACCACCAGGAATTGCACTGCACAAAAAACTTGTTGCCAACAAAGACATCAATGATAAAGAGAAATTGGATGCATATGAATACGAATTGTACAATAAACTGCAATTTGATGTTAACAATTTAAACAGTGAGTTTAAAGAGGGTAGAGGCTTGAAAAAGCTAGATTTTGTATTGGATTACATGGATTCTGCTAGTGCTGACAAACCTTATTTGCCGATTTTATTGACGGAATCAATATCTGATTTCTATTTTAAAAATAGACCGAAAAAGAAAGTGGAGGTTATGAAAGCCTATCAAGTTTCTGGGTCGGAGCAAATGACGTTCAATCAATTTCTGGGAGACATGTATCTCGACGTGAATGTGTACGACAATTACATTCCCATTTTTGGTAAAGCATTTGTCTCACCTACGGCAGATTTTGCCAGAGGATTTTATGAGTTCATGCTCCTGGATTCTATGTTTATTGATAATCAGTGGTGCTACAAATTGACTTTCAGCCCTAAGCGAACGGGTGAATTGACTTTTGAGGGCGAATTGTGGGTACACGACACCACGTATGCTGTTAAACAATTTAAGGCAAACATTGCGCCGGATGCAAATATCAATTTTATTCAAGACATGTATTTTGAGCACAACTTTGATATGGTTGCGCCAGAAGTTTGGATGTTGACGGAAGAACGTATGATTGCCGATATCAATTTGACGCAAGGATCGAAAATCTATGGTTTTTACGGTCGAAAATATTCTTCTCGAAAAAAATTCGTCATTAACCGAGAGCGACCAAATGAGTTTTACCGAACGGATGAAACGGTGAAAACTGAAATTGGAGCGGATTCTCGTGGAGTAGATTGGTGGATTGAGAATAGGCATAAGCCACTTTCCAATCAGGAGGTAAGGATAAACGAAATGGTCGATTCGCTCGAGAAAAACCCATATTTCAATCTCTTGAAAAATTTGACCTATATGGCTACTACAGGTTATTATGTATTTGGGAAAATTGAGGTGGGCAGTATTTTTAACCTTTTCAGCACCAATCCGATTGAGAAATTTCGAGTTGCTCTGTCGCTGCGAACATCCAACAATTTCTCGAAGAAAATAGAATTTGGAGGTCGATTGGCCTACGGGTTTGGAGACGATAGATTTAAATATCTGGGAACCATTCGAGCAAATTTGAGTGAGAAGAAGAGGACCTTGCTTTCCTTGTATTACAATTATGACATCGAACAATTGGGTCAGTCGAGTACTGCTGCAACGGTTGGAAGTACCTTTGGAACTGTTTTTCGAACGGGACCGTTGGATAAACTTTCTTTTATCAATCGGATTGGTGGAAATATCGAAAGGGACATCAAGAAAGATTTGATTTTAAAAGGAGGATTTGAATTTAGAAGCGTGGAGGCATTAGGACGAGCAAACTATGTTCGAATAAGTACAGAAGGTGTCTTGAGCGATACTTTGAATTCCGTTAGTACGTCTGAATTTACGGCAAGTATTCGCTGGGCAAAGGGCGAAGAGTTCATCTCAGGTGCTTATGACAGAGTAAGTTTGCGCTCAAGATTTCCTATCATTCGTTTGCAAGGTACTTTTGGTGTTAAAGGAATGTTTGGAAGTGACTATGAATATCAGCGTTTGGATTTATTCGTTGATCACATTCGCCAAACCGGAATTTTTGGAAGGATTCGTTATGGAGGAAACGTAGGAAAAGTCTTTGGAAATGCGGCGTACCCGTTTCTCAAAATCCATGAAGGAAGCCAATCGTACTGGTTGTTAACCTCAACGTTCAACAAATTAAATTTCTATGAGTTTATCTCTGATCAATACGCAACAGCCTACTTGGAGCAACATTGGGATGGATTTTTCTTGAATAGAATACCACTTTTGAAGCGTTTGAAGTGGAGATTGGTGACAGGCGGAAGAGCAACTATCGGTTCATTATCAAGCAATCAAGGTGGTGGAATCGCAATTCCATCTTTTACCAAATCCTTCAATAATATACCATACGCCGAGGCGAGTATTGGTATCGAAAATATTTTCAAGTTTGGACGAGTAGATGTTGTTTGGAGACTGACACATTTAACACCAGACATGAACCCATTTGGCTTCCGTGGTCGGTTGTCCTTTAATTTCTAACTTTGTACTGTGAAATTACATACGGATTTAATACGCAAATCATACAAGGGCCGTCACGTTGTGAAAGGTGTTTCCATTGAAGTAAATGAAGGTGAGATAGTTGGTTTACTTGGTCCCAACGGAGCCGGAAAGACAACTTCTTTTTATATGATTGTTGGATTGGTGAACCCAGATGATGGTCATGTTTACCTAGACGATACTGAAATTACCGATTATCCAATGTACAAACGTTCCCAAATGGGAATTGGGTATTTACCTCAGGAAGTTTCTGTATTTCGGAAGTTGAGTGTTGAGGATAATATCATGGCGATTTTGGAAATGACGAAGCTTTCGCCAATAGAACGAAAAGATCGCCTAGAAGAATTGTTGACAGAGTTTAGTCTGCACCACGTGCGAAAAACGTTAGGGAATCGACTGTCAGGAGGTGAAAAACGTAGAACTGAAATAGCACGTGCCCTAGCAACTAATCCAAGATTTCTCCTGTTGGATGAACCTTTTGCAGGTGTGGATCCAATTGCGGTTGAAGATATTCAGAGCATTGTTTCTCAATTGAAGAAGAAAAACATTGGGATACTTATTACAGATCACAACGTACAAGAAACCTTAACAATTACAGATAGAGCGTATTTACTTTTTGAAGGTGATATTATGAAATCTGGAACGGCTGAAGAGCTTGCCGCGGATGAAAGGGTTCGAAAAGTTTACCTGGGTCAAAACTTTGTGCTGAGAAAGAAATGATTGAAAATTTCGAAAAAATAAGCTACTTTTGAATTGATAATTACCTGATTATGACAAAATACATTCTTTTTCCTATTGGGATTCTTTTTCTTTTTCTAGCATCTTGTAACAAAGGCTGTGACTTTCCTGATGACGAAAATACAGGAGAAATCATTCCAGATGCAATCGTGTACGGAGGAAATACAGGTGGTGTTGCTGCCGTTCATCATGGACCTTCCGGTCAATATGATTTGAAAGTTAGTTTTGATAATGGCTATACTTATGTGCCAATCGATTGGACGAAATATAGTGTACTAAATTTTCCAGTAACAGCAGGTTGCAATACACATTTTGAAAGAGATGTGACCGTTAATAACTCTTCTTCCAATGTTCGCTATAAAATAACAGTTGAATCTTGTCCAGATTGTGAAAGCGAATATCGCACCGATAATTGGGTGTTGGTGAATAAATTCCCAGCCAGCTATATAGTTGATAGAGAAAAAAAGGTAAAATAAAAAAGGCCGTTTCTTCCGAAACAACCTTGTCTATAATGGTTTGAAATAAAGTCTTACTTAGACCCTAAATCAGAAGTTTCTACGTTATCAGCGCTTCCATAAGCATCACAGTGTCCACCTTGTGAGCCACCGCAAGCCATCAATCCTGCTGTTAGTACAAATGCCATTGCTGTTAAAATCAATACTCTTTTCATCTTAATTTGGTTTAATTGGTTTTCAATCTACTGGGGTAAAGTTAATTTATTAAACGCTAATTTCATATTTTTATTATTAACAATAGTATTTACCCCAATAAACATTTTTAATCATACGTTCAATAGTTGAATGAAGTTTGCTCTAACCTTTGTTATATTTTTGTTAACGCTAAGCCTTCCTCTGCTAGTAGAAGCGCAAAAACCATTCCACGTTACATTTACGACGGAAGATTATAAAAGTTTCAAGAAAAATCCGAAAACAAATTTCAAGGATAGTGCCCAGGCCGTCCGTTATATACGACAATTTAGAGATAAAGCCTTGAGGAAAGGATATTTAACAGCTTCCATTGATGGGATGAAATTCTCTAAGGAAAGCTGCCAAATTGACTTCTTTTTGGGTGAGAAATTCGAAAATTTACGATTGGAAGTGGATCAGGATGACATCGATTATTTCAAAAAAGAAATGCGGATTCGAGAAAAAATAATCACAAATCAACCATTTCGGGCACAGGAATTAGGCATCTTTATGCAATCGCTTCACCAGAGTTTTTTGAAAAATGGGTATCCTTTTGCCAAAATTAGTTTGACCAACATTCGATTTAATGGAAATAGAACCATCGGTAAATTGCTTGTGGAAAGAAACCAACGATTGAAATGGAAAAAAATAAATATTAAAGGAGATACAGCCGTTTCTCAAAGTTATATATCCAACTTGTTACTTATTAAACCAGGCGATTGGTACGATGATTCTCAACTCAAATGGGTAACACAAAGAATAAATCAAGTTCCATTCTTATCAGAGTTAAAACCTAGCGAAATTCTGTATACACCAGAGGGTGTTGAGTTATTTGTGTATTTAGAAAGCAAACCCATGAGTTCGATCAATGGATTTGTAGGATTACAACCCGATCCACTACAGGATAGATATTTTTTAACAGGTGAAGTAGCGTTGAAGTTGTTAAATACGCTGAAAACAGGAGAATTGTTGGATTTGAAATGGCAGAATATTCAAGCACAAACACAACAGTTGAATATGCGAACCAATTTTCCGTTCTTGTTCAAGTCACCTTTTGGCATTGACGGTCGATTCAATCTTTACAAACGAGACAGTACATTTTTAGATCTTAACGGGCGAGCAGCAATCCAGTATTTCATGAAAGGAGGTAATTTTGTTAGTTTTTATTTTGAACGAAATTCGTCTTCTTTACTGAGTGGTGCAGCCAATAACACAAGTTTTTCTGAATTGTCGAGTGTGACTTCAAACAATTATGGGGTTGGTATGACGAAACGTAACATTGATTATTTGCCCAATCCTTCCAGAGGATACTCGATTGAGATTTCCACTTCTGCAGGCCAAAGACAAACGCAAAAAACGGATACGAGTGCAGTAGAGAGATCTTTAATTTTCAAAGGTGAGAGTTTGATCGAATATTATATACCAATTGCCAAAAGACACGTTATTCGATTGGCCAATCAAACAAAGTTTCTCTCTACGCCCAACATTGCCCAGAATGAACTGTATCGTTTCGGGGGACTAACAACACAAAGAGGTTTTAACGAACAGGAAATTTTCGCTTCTACGTTTTCAACCTTCAGCGTGGAGTATCGGTTTTTATTGGATCAGAATTCGCGCGCATTTTTGTTCTACGATCATAGTTTTTATGAAAGAAATAGCGTTGGATATTTAAATGATTTTCCATTTGGCTTTGGGGCTGGCTTTTCTTTTGGCACTCCAATTGGAATTTTTGCAATTCAATACGCTTTGGGTAGTCAGCAAAACAATCCAATTTTATTCCGAAATGGTAAAATCCATTTCGGATATATTGCCTATTTTTAATTCTTATTTGAATTTCATGATTTATCTCATTTCAGCAGTAGCAATTATCGCTGTTTTTCTGTCCATTTGGTTCTTTCGCGAAAGTGCGAAACATCAGTCGATTGCCACAACGTTAAAGGATGAAATGGATGCGATTTCCAAGGAAAAGGAACAGTTGAAAGGTCAATTTATTCAAGCTTCTTCTCAAAAAGATATGTATCAGCAACAACTGCTTGAGCAAAAAGAACGATTCGTCGAACAAAAAGAAACGTTGGAAAAGCAACTACAGTTGATGGGGAAAAGTATAGTTGATGAAGGCAGTAAGACCCTCAAAACAGAAAGCCATCAAAAATTGAATGAATTACTACTTCCGTTCAAAGAAAAATTGGAGCATTTCGAGAAAGAAGTCCGCGATAACCACAAAAAGGATATCGAACAATATTCCAATATGGAAGCGGTTGTTAAAACTCTCTCCGAACAGCACGAAAAAATAAAATCAACAGCACAAAATTTAGTAGATGCACTGAGAGGAGATAGCAAGGTGCAAGGAGATTGGGGCGAATTGGCCTTAACCCGAATTTTAGAAAGTTCAGGGCTGATTAAAGGACAAGAGTACTTTTTGCAGAGCAATGCAAAAGATGAAAACGATAAAAACGTTCGTCCAGATGTTATCATCCAATTACCCGAAGATAAACACCTAATAATTGATGCAAAAGTATCTTTGAAAGCTTTTGAACGCTACATAGGCGAAGATGATGTTGAACGAAAGAAACAAGCCTTAAAAGATCATTTGCTCTCTGTTCGAACACACATAAAGCAGTTAGGAGAGAAAGATTATTCGCATTTAACTGATTTCAACTCTCCAGAATTCACCCTGCTTTTCATTCCTTTGGAATCATCATTTGCACTAGCGGTAAAAGAGGAACCAGGCTTGTATGAAATGGCCATGGCGAAGAAAATCGTTTTGGTGACGCCCTCAACCTTATTGGCAACACTAAAAACGGTGGATACTATCTGGAAACATGAACGAACCAATAAAAACGCGTTTGAAATTGCCGAGCATGCAGGAAGATTATACGATAAGTTTGTCAACTTTGTTGGTGATATTGAAAAGGTAGGAAAGAAGCAACAAGAAGCAAGTTCGGCATATTCGGATGCTTTGAATAAG
The DNA here is from genome assembly GCA_965660955.1 of Crocinitomicaceae bacterium. Classification (GTDB taxonomy): domain Bacteria; phylum Bacteroidota; class Bacteroidia; order Flavobacteriales_D; family Crocinitomicaceae; genus UBA2040. The sequence continues at coordinate 15,334 of CBFIBY010000034.1, forward strand.
CTAAGTACAGGAAAAGGTAATTTGATTATTTCTGCAGAGAAGTTGAAAGCTTTGGGCGTGAAAACCAAAAAACAACTCGACAAAAAATATCTCGAAGATGATACAGAACCGGAGCAATTGGGCTAAACTCATTTTGATTCTGGCTCCTTTTCTTTTCGCATGCGGAAATCAAAAAGAATCGGGGTATTCTGACCTGTTGAAGGAGAAACCAATAAAGAATCGAATTACCTCCAGCTTGCCCATAGAATATGTCTTCCATCGAATAGATGATTCGGCATGTGTGATGTATTATCGCTTAGATGCCAAAGATTTTTTGTCAAAGTTAGATTCAGTAGGGAAGCCTCAAGTCAACTATTCGCTTCATTTTCAGTTTACACCCAACCAATTTGGAGGAAAGACGTATTTCTCAAAGGAAATAAACCAGGTTTTCGCGGATACAGCTCAACTATTTGATAGCATCCATTTTTCGCTACCCGATGTAAAGACTGCGTTTTACGAAATCCAATTGATTGATGAAAACAAGCATTTAGTTCGAACAATTAGCGCATTCTGGGAGCGTGAATATGATATTATTCCCGAAGATTTTCTTCTTATCAATCCGTCAAATCAGGCAATCTATACACAAAGTTTTTTCAATGCGCCTGTTCTACTGGAAAGCAACAAAACAAATGAAATATTGCGTCTGGAAACTTTTACGCAGTCAAATCGGATTGCAACGAGAATGTATCAAATGAAAGATAATCCAATGTATGCCGAACCTGAAACGCCTGAAGTAAAATTTGGCACTTTGGAAGAATTGAATCTTTTAATAAATGATTTCCCGCGCGAAGCCTATTATCGCATACGAGAGAGAGCTGACGATTGGAGACCTTCATTCACCTGCACAAAAATTGTTGAGTTACCCGAACAAAATATTGCGCCTTTAATCTATTTGCTTCAAGAAGATGAATCAATCAGTTTTTCTACATGGTTGAAATTCTGGTCGCAAGCTTCCATGAATGATACACGCAAAGCAGAAAAATTAATCAAGGAATTCAACAGACGAGTAGAGTATGCCAATGATCATTTTTCATCACACAAAATCGGTTGGAAAACAGATCGTGGAATGATGTATATTTTACTGGGCCCACCCGATAGAATTACAGATGATTTGAGAAGTGAAGTATGGTCCTATGGTTTTACTAGTTCTATTTCTCGAGAATTTGTGTTCGCTCGAAATCCGAATGGCTTGCATTACAAAGATTTTATTCTCGATAGAAATTTGGGATACCGGGAAGTTCATTTGGGTGCTGTGGAGCGATGGAAAAATGGCTGGGTGAAATTTGGTTGGGACGGCAACCAATAATTATTTTTTCTGCATAGAAGATTTAATCTCCTTCATGAAATCGGATGCATAAACGAAATCAATAATCTCCTTGTTATCGGTTTGAATAATGGAATTTCTGTCCCCTTCCCACCAATTTTTTCCTTCATGGATAAAAACAATATGGTCACCTATTTCAATTACACTGTTCATGTCATGCGTAATGACGACAGTTGTGATGTCCATTTCGTAGGTGATCTCACGAATTAAATTGTCAATTACAATCGACGTTTGAGGGTCCAATCCAGAATTCGGCTCATCACAAAACAAATATTTTGGATTCATCGCAATAGCTCTCGCAATGGCTACCCTTTTCTTCATCCCGCCAGAAAGCTCCGCTGGCAGAAGGTCATTCCTGTCATTTAAATTCACCCGATCCAAACACCAGTTTACTCTTTCGAGCATTTCTTTTTTGGTTTGGTTACCAAACATGGTCAATGGGAACATAATATTCTCTTCAACAGTCATCGAATCGAAGAGGGCAGAGGCCTGGAAAAGCATACCAATTTCTTTTCGTAATTCCTTCCGGTCGGTCCGTTCCATTGTTGTGAAATTTCGACCATCATAAATTACATTTCCATTATCTGGTTCGTGAAGTCCAACAATACATTTTGTCAAAACTGATTTTCCTTGTCCAGATTGACCAATGATGAGGTTCACTTTTCCTTTCTGAAAATTGGTGCTGATATCGAACAAAATTTGACGATCCCCAAACGACTTATCCAAATGTGAAATTTCTATCATTACAAGAGGAGAAGTTGAGTTAGAATAAAGTTGCAAATAAGTATAACAATACTGCTGCTAACAACAGCTTGCGTTGAAGATTTACCAACATCCAAGGCACCTCCTTTGGTGTAATATCCGTAAAAGGAAGAAACCGAAACGATCACAAATGCGAAAACAACGGACTTCACCAATGCATAGACAATATTTCCAATTTCAAAAAAAGAACGTATTCCAAAAACATAGGTTTCGGTTGATGACAAACCTGACATGCTAACAGCAAGCCAACCACCAATCAAACTAAGCGCCATGGAAAAAACAATCATGATCGGGAAGAACAAAATGGCTCCCATAACTTTCGGTAGAACTAGATAGGACAGTGAATTCACGCCCATGATTTCTAGTGCATCTATCTGCTCGGTAACGCGCATCGTACCTATTTCCGAAGCGATGTTTGAGCCTATTTTACCTGCCAGGATTAAGGAAATAATTGTTGGAGAGAACTCCAATATCGTACTCGATCGCGTGATATAACCAATTGTATATTCGGGCAGCCAAGGTGAATCCATGTTGGATGCGGTTTGAAGAGCAATAACGGCTCCCATAAACATCGACAATAAAGCAACGATTGGAATGGAATTGATACCAATATTTTGAATCTCTTCAAACAAGCGTTTGCGAAAAATTCTCCCTTTTTCTGGAATCGAAAAAACGACCCAAAGCATTTGGAAATATTTGCCTATGTTGTGTAAAATCTTCACTTCAACGGCTAAAATAAGGCTATTTTTCGTTCCGAAACATCCCTATTTGTCAATTTTATGAAATAGATGTGTGGATAACGATTAATTTTGCAGAGCATGATCAAGTCTTCAGCCTACGAAATGCATGAACAAGTGCTCTCAAAATACATTCCTGATAGGTTTGTAGCTTATGTTGTGGAATTAATCCTCAAACATCCCTTGGAGTTTAGAATCGTTCGGCCAAGAAAAACGAAGCTCGGCGATTTCAGATATGGACCTGAACTAAAGCGGCCGAAAATTACTATCAATTGTGATTTGAATCCCTATTCATTTCTGATAACAACCATTCATGAAATTGCTCATTACTTCGTTCAAGTCGAATATGGAAATAGAGTAAAAGCGCATGGGAAGGAGTGGCAAAAAGAATACAGTCGTTTGATTTATCCGATAATTGAAACTGGAGAATTGCCGAAAGATGTTGAAGATGCCTTGTTACAATCTTTGGTGAATGTGAAAGCTTCCTCTTGTACAGATTTGAACTTGTTTCGTGTTTTGAAAACATATAATGAAAATCACCACGAAACAATTCATCTTGAGGATTTGTCTGTGAACGAGAAATTTTTGCTGAATGGTAAGATTTTCTCGAAAGGAAATTTAAGAAGAAAAAGATATCTTTGCACCGAATTACGAACAAGAAAACAATATCTAGTTTCGGCAATTGCTGAAGTTGAAAAAATAGAATAAGGACTAAAAGACTCAGGACAAAAGGAAACAAGACTGTGGTATTCTACTTTTCTGCCAGTCAATCCATTATCCTTTAGTCGTAAAGTCAAAAAATTAGGAAAATGAAGGATAATTATTGTGTAATAATGGCTGGTGGAATCGGAAGTCGTTTCTGGCCAATGTCGACACCTACAAAACCGAAGCAATTTTTAGATGTACTTGGGATGGGAAAGTCGCTTTTGCAATTGACATTTGAGCGTTTAACAAGTGTGGCATCGGCCGAAAACATTTACATCGTTACCAATGCCAATTATGTTGATTTGTGCGCGGAACAATTGCCACAAATGAATCGCGAACAAATCTTGGCTGAACCTATGCGTAAAAATACTGCTCCGTGTATTGCTTATGCTGCGGCAAAAATTCATGCAAAAAACAAGAATGCAAAACTAGTAGTTGCGCCCTCCGATCATTTGATTTTAAAAGTGAATCTTTT
>CBFIBY010000035.1:0-19114 GCA_965660955.1 Crocinitomicaceae bacterium
CATGTCGTTTTCGATAAAACTATCTGCTTTCTTTTCCAAAAATTGATTCAATTCACGTTGGAAATGACCTCCTTCATGGTGTTTGGCTTCGTAATAGAATTTATCTGCGTTTTGAAGAATATAACCTCGACCTTTCACAAGTAATTTACGCATGATGGTCATTTCGGCCTTGGATAAGGCATTGAAACCAGCAAAAACAAACTTACGTGTATCATTTGGCGGAGAAACCAAATCTATGTTTTCGGCAATTTCTCGAAAAGCCATTCCAGAAAAGGCCCAATTTTTTTTGGACAAACGTTCTTTTAATCCACTGAAATATCTGGGCAACAGTTCCCAAAAGGCTAAGAATTTCTTTTGTTGATCGGTTAGATCATCTTTGTCTTCGCCCCAATTCGCGCTATCAAAACTCCAGTTTTCTATGTCTTTGACATCTTTTAAATTCTTAAACAATTGGCGCGGATCAACAAGGTATTTTTCTATTTCTTCAAAATCGGCCAATAAGCTATTTGCCCATTGGTAGAACGCATCAAATTCTCTGTCGGCAATATCTTTCTCAATTTCTAAATGAACTTGATACAATTCAAAAAGCACAGACAATTGATCCATTACTTGATACGTACTTGCATCTTTTATCCATTTGTCAATTGTTAGAATTTCTGGCGAGAAAATTGGTGTATCGAAACGCGATGCCAATTCCGATTCGATGTATTTACCCGCACGTAAAGACGGTAAAACGAGTACAACCTCATTCAAATCCCACTCCTTTTCAAGAATGAAATCTACTACTTTGGGTATAAAGTATTGTTCTTGCATTATTTTTTTGTGCTTAAAAAGCTCCAGTACGTGCTTCGGTTCAATTGAAAGGTTTCAGCATCTGGATAACTCTTTGCAAAACCGGCAGGAAAACGGACTTTCTTCTTTTTTGTCCATGATGTTTGGTAAGCTCGCATTTTACCGTTTTCAATTTCAATGAAATCGACAGATTGCTTGATATGCGTTTTCCATGTGTAGTATTCAACTATTTTCCTCAAATTTCTGTTCCACTTTATTTTCTCGACTAACAACCAATTTCGCCAGAGTTGAGTCGCGTCATTTCGCCATTCCATTGAATTGAAATTGTTGATCAAGGCATTTCGGATTCCGTTGTCAGCAAAATATATGGAAACTCCTTTTTTCATTTCGTATTTATTTCCGCCATAATAAGATGGAATTCGATACAACAAATTCGCTTTTTCGAATAACTCAACATAGCGTTCGACTGTTTCATTGTCCACATCGCAGCGAATGCCAATATCATTGAACGAAATGATCTCTCCCATTTCGAAGGCTAAATTCTTGAGAACAGCGATTAACTGTTTTTTCTTATTAATACGATCGCTAGCTCCCAATTGAGATACAAGAATATGATCAACCAAGTCATTTAAAATAGCTTCGGCATTCTCTGGAGTATTGATTACAGCGGGAAAAGAACCAAAAACCAATCTGTCTTCTAGTTCTTTTTCTATTGTGCCCATCCCTTTGAACTGCGCCAATTCATAAAATGAAAAAGGCGAAACTTCGATGTACAATTCATTGGCTTTTAATGCCTCGAGTAATAGCTCATCAATATGAGGTTGGAAAGAACAGATGAGTACAATTTTTGGCAAATCGTCCTCCGAAAGAGCTAATTCTAAAATAGTCTGCAAGTGGGTTAAATACTCCGCATTTTTCAGCACCAAATACTTAGCTCCTTGTGCATAGGTATTCAGCTGATTTTTCAGATCTTTTCCTGAATTTAAATCTCGATAATCAGTTTTCTCTAAGACTTGATACAATGGTGTGATGGATTCAATGGATTCCAAGACAAACATGGTTTTACCCACCCCTTTTGGACCTTGGATGAGCAATATTTTACCCTCGTGTAATGCCTTAGCAACCTGTTCCTTTTGATGTCGTTCTATTTTCATTTCAGTAGCGATTTCCACCTATTTCCGAATAAATTAATTTAAATATGCGGAAAAGTAGGAAATATCCTCTTTCAAGGAAACTTTAGACCCACTATTTTATTAACAGTTCGTTTATTGAATTAAGCGTTCAATATGGCTATCGCCAAAAGCATACGGAATATAGGCCATGGATGGAATCTCTTTGGTCAATATAAGTGGTGTTTTCTTGCCCAAAGAAATCGTTCCATGTGTTTCTTCAAGACCCATGGCATATGCCGCATTTATGGTTAGTGCATTCAATGCTTCTTCGGGCGTCATTTTCATTTTCACACAAGCCAAAGACCAAACGAATTGGAGATTTCCACTTGGTGTTGAACCAGGATTGAAATCACTTGCCAAGGAAACAGGTAGTCCAGCGTCCATCATTTTTCTTGCCTGTCCAAAAGGAATACTTAAAAAATGAGAACAGCTTGGAAGAAGTGTGGGCATTGTTTCTGAATTCTTTAAGTCAGCAATATCTTCATCTGAAACCTCCTCTAAATGATCCACAGAAAGTGCATTAAATTCAATTGCTTTTTGAATACCGCCCATGACCGAAAACTGATTCACATGCACTTTCGGACGCAATCCATATTTTGCACCTGCTTCTAATATTTGGTGCATTTCTTCTACAGAATAGTAATTCCGTTCACAGAAAATATCAATGTAATCCGCCAAACCTTCTTTTGCAATTGCAGGTAACATGTCATTGATAATCATATCTATATAACCTTGATGGTTTTCTTTGAATTCAGTTGGAAAGGCATGCGCACCTAAAAAATTTGCTTTGACGGCAATATCTGATTCGGTTTTTAACCTTTTGATGACACGAAGCATTTTCAGTTCAGCATCGACGGACAATCCATATCCAGACTTAATTTCGATAGCTCCAGTACCATATGATTTAACACGCTCCAAGCGAACCATAGCTTGCTCAAACAATTCATCCTCGCTCATTTCAGCGAGACGTCTTGCGGAGTTTAAAATTCCACCTCCTTTTATTGCAATTTCTTCATAGCCAAGTCCATTGATTCGATCTACAAACTCTTCTTCACGGCTTTTAGCAAAAACCAGATGCGTGTGTGAGTCGCAAAATGCGGGAAGGACATATTTGCCTTCTGCATCTATAATCTCGACATCGCGCCAATCGGTAATTCCTCCCCAATCCGTCATGGAACCATAGTCCACAATGACACCATCTTCTATAGCGAGATAGGCGTTCTCGAGGATGGGTAATTCTTTCATATCTGACCCTTTTCGGACCTTTGGAAGGTTCTCTCCGACTTGTATGAGGGCTTTGGCGTTTTTTATGAGGATCTTTCGCATGATTACAAGTTTAAGAAAAAGTCCTGTTTGTTAGACCGAAAAATTTTTGTCCTAACAAAAAAGCGAGCTCTATCGAACTCGCTTTAAACTGTTGTGGTACCTCGCGGAATCGAACCGCGGACACATGGATTTTCAGTCCATTGCTCTACCAACTGAGCTAAGGTACCAGCCTTAGCGGGGGCAAAGTTATAAAGTTAATTTAACTTTCAAACTAATTCGAATACTTTTTTCAAACTAACGTTTATCTTTGTTGAAGGATGATGGCAGATGATAAAGTTTTCATAGTTGATGCGGGTAATACACGAGTTAAAGTGGCATTATTTATTGGCGGAAAAATTTCACTCTTGAAACGTCTCGAAAAAACGCAAAATGAAGATTTTGAAAACCTATTGGAAGCGCACGATCATCCCCCTATTTTTGTCTCCTCTGTTCTCTCGGACTATGACTTGTCTTATTTTTTAGGATCAAGATCCAAAGCAATTCTTTTCAATTTAAATATGAAACTGCCTATCAGCATTTCTTATACCTCTCCGGAAACCTTAGGATTGGACCGATTGGCGAACGCATGTGCTATTCAATCTAAACGAATTGAAGGGAACAAAGTGGCAATTGATTTGGGTACCTGCATTAAATTTGATTTTGTCGATAGTTCCGGTGTCTATCATGGCGGATCTATTTCGCCTGGATTACACATGCGTTTTGAAGCTCTCCATCACTTTACCGGAAAACTACCATTACTTGCACCAATGGAAGACCCCAATTACTTAGGAGTCGATTCTGAAAGTGCGATGCAAGCCGGGGTTATTGAGGGAATTCAAGGTGAACTCAATTATTTCATTTCAAGGTATCTACAAGATTATCAGGGCTTAACGTTTTTTGTGACCGGCGGAAATGCCAAATTCTTTGATTTCGGAGCAAAAAATAACATCTTTGCAGACGAAAATTTAACCCTAACTGGGCTATACGAAATATATATGTTGAATGCTTAAACATCTTTTGTTCTTCTTGACATTCACGTCAGCCTTTGTTGGATATTCTCAGTCTGTCTTTGTGAATCCATATTCCTCATTTGGAATTGGAAATCAGATTTTACCAACGGATGCGATTCAAGCATCCCTGGGTGGTTCATCCATTGCCTTTAGCGATTCAACGATGGTTTCCTATCTCAACTCAGCGAACATTGCAAACGTAACGAAAGGGTACCCTCTCTTTTCATTAGGAATAAATGGTAGATTAACTGAGTTTTCGGAAGGCTCGTCCACTTACAATAGAGGTTTCGTTTCATTGGACCATATGATTTTAGCTATCCCATTCAAAAGAAGATACGGTGTTGCTTTTGGTTTATCTCCGTATGCGCGAAGAGGATATTCTTTTGAAAGCAAAATAAACAATGATGGCGATACATCCATTTTCGAATACAACGGAAAGGGTTCAATCAGCAAAGGTTTTCTTGGATTATCATACAAAATAATCGACCAGAAAGGCATGAATTTATCCATAGGAACGAACCTAGGATACTTATTTGGAACAACAACGAATTCAAGAAGAAGTTCTTTATCAACTGATAATACCGCAGTTGGACTTGCGCTTCAATCAGATAGATTACAATCGTTTCATTATGACTTTTCCCTTAGCGCTGGATATACTCTAAAGGATACGAACAATTTGAAGAGTCAAATTCAGCTAAACGCATATTATGACCCTAGTCAAAAATTAACTGGAACATTTGCGGACGAAACGTTTTACATTGGCTCTTCTAACGTCATCCTGCTTGAGTCCTTGAACACAGATGCAACGTACATCAGTGCTAGCTCGTTGCGAATTGGGGCAAAATACACAACGCAATTCCAACGATCTACGAAAAAAAATAAAACATATAGATCGGAATTGGCGTTCATCGGCGAATACAATTCAACTCTTTACTCTCAATTTCGCAAAGATTACAGTGGTATCGCTGACACCTCATATACCGGTGACTACGCACGATTCTCATTCGGTGTGCAATACACACCTAACCTGGGCTATTGGCAATCTGTTGACAAAACAGGTTTTTGGAACAAAATGAAGTATCGTGCTGGTACTTACCTTAGTACGCTTCCTTACCAACACGGAGGAGAATATTTCACACAGTTTGGCACAACATTTGGAATTGGTATACCGATGATGAGTTCTAATGCTTATTCAACACTGAACTTAGGAGTTGATTTAGGAACAAGAACAAATGGAGTGACAGGTGCACTAAATGAAAGGTACATCGGCTTCAACATCGGAATCATAATCGCTCCTACAAGAGCAGACTACTGGTTCAGAAAAGTTAAATTGGATTAAGATTAAAATATAAAAAAATGAATTTGAAGAATTTTTTAATAGCAGCAATAGTTTTGATTGGGTTCACTGGATTTGCCCAAGAAGTTGATCAAGAAAGAGAATGTAAACGTAATCGTTTCTTGGCTGGCGAAGAAGTAAAAATCAACAACTACAAGGGTGCAGCAATGTACTATTTGAGAGCCGAAAAACTTTGTGAGTTTGACGAAGCCAACTACAAACGTTTAACGGTAGCTTTGAAAAACGCAATTATCGATGAAAAAGATGAAGCGAAAAAGAAGGCCTATAACGATACGCTTGCCAATGTTTACGCACGTTCAGAAAAAGCTGGATTTGTAGGTTCAGAAACTTACTTGGACCGTGCACAAATTGAAATGGCAAGAACAAAACCAGATGTAAATGTAACGGACGACTTCTTCGTGAAGGGAATGAAAGCCGTAAACAATAAATACGACGAATCAACGGCCTTGTTGTATTACTACAATCTTCTTTTGAAATACAACGCAACTCCTGCCAAAGAAAAGCCTGCGATGAAGAAAAGATACATTACTGAATACTTTAATTTATCTAGAGTTGCTTCGGATAGAGGATTTTCAGTAAAAACACAAGAAACATTGAGTACGTACTTGAACTATGTTGTAAAAACATGTGAGGATATTCTTCCTGAATTAAAAGGATTCATGTCTGAATTACCACAAGAGAAAGAAGCAAAAGTTGCAACTGTAACAAACTTCTTGGATTTGTTGGACAAGAAAAACTGTCAGGATAGTAAAGAATATGAAATGCTTTTGGACACGATTATCCGAATTAACCCTGGGTACGAGTCAATGATTAAAATGGCTAGATTGCAAGTAGCAAAAGGAAATTATTCTGGTGCAACGGCAACCTACCGAGATGCAAAAGGATTGGCTCCCGATGCTGAAGCAAAAGAAGATATCGATTTCGAAATCTTAAAAATGCAATACAGACAAAGAAGTTACAAAACGGCATATAACACGGCCATGTCTATCTCAGGAAAAAATAGATCTGAAGCTTTAAAAATGGCAGCAGGATGTGTTGCAGCTACAGCAAATGGTTGTGGAAATAGTACAATTGAACGTAAATTTAACTACTACTATGCGAGTGACCTGATGTCTAGAGCTGGAATCGGTGGGAAGTACACGAACAATTTCCCAACGAAGTCTGAGTTATTCGACGCTGGATTCAGTGTTGGTCAGAGCGTTAACTTACCGTGTTGGGGAGTGAATGTTACCATTCGTTAATGAGAAAGAACAGAACACATAAATTACTTTTTGGAATTCCTGCTAGCCTCGTGTTGGCAGGATTCCTTTTTTCATGTGTTAACGATTTAGATCAAGTCAGAACAGTAACGAACGACCCAAAAGCACCTGACGAAGTCACTGCAAATCTGGAAATCTTCTACACCGACAGCGGTGCACCCAAAGTGCGCATCTTCGCGAAACTTGCAGAAACATATAGCGTTCCCGAAAAGGTTACAAAACTCAAAGACGGAATAAAAGTAGATTTTTACAACTCTAAAGGAAAAGTCGTTTCTACATTAACAGCGTTATACGGAGAAGTGAGATTAGTCGAAGGTGAGATGTTTGTGCGTGACTCCGTTGAATTATACAACTACTCCAAACAGCAGCGGATGGAGACAGAAGAGCTCATTTGGAATCAGAAAGACAGTGTGATCTATACCGAGAAAAACGTTATTGTTCGGTCTCCATCAGGCGTTGTATACGGAAAAGGAATTCGCACAAAACAAGACTTCAGCACCTATACTTTTTACCGACCTACAGGTAAAATAAACACAGAAAAGTAGGAATTCTTCTTACTTTTGTCGAAAATCAAAAACAAATGCAAACGTATAATAAAATCATGAAGTTCTTTTGGCTGGGATTGGCCATCGTAACTTTTGTTGTAGTGACCTATTTTTGTGTTACTGACGACTACAAAACGTGGATTTATTACTACGTGATTTCCGGAATCGCTTTGTTGATGTACTTCATGAAAGTATGGATGGTTAACCGTATGGAAAAACACGCGCAATACTTGGAGGATCAAAAGAATGGAAAATCAGGAGACTAGATTTCGACTTCGCTGGAATGAAAAAATAGTAGGATATTCCAAAAAGATCCACAACTCCACTTTTTATTCAAAAGATCAATACGCTTGGTCCGGTAATGAAATCGACTTTAATTTATCGGATGAATTCATCCTTGTTTTTGATAAAAATAGACGTCCCATATATGTAAATGACATCATTGAATTTACTTCTCCGGTCAAACACAAATATGCAGCTGTTGTTTTTGACGAAATACTGTCCGAAATTCAATTGATAACTTTAGATGGAGAAGAATTGATTTCTACCGTTGCCCGATCTTTTTTGTACGAACACCGATTTGTTTGGAAAAGTTACCTTTTTATCCAAAATGGAGTGTAACTTTTTCCTAGTTTCGGTGGTCTAATAGTATGATGCGTCTCTTACTTTTCTTGCTGGTCGTTATTCCTTTAAACACGTTTTCACAAAAACTATTTTCTGGAACCGTATCCGATGAAAAAGGGATTCCCATTCCATCAGCGAAAATTTATGTGAAAAACGATGCGGGGCTCAGAACCGTGGCTGACGACAATGGTTACTTTGAAATGTGGCTTTTACCAGGGGAATACTATCTTGTGGTAACTTCTATTGGTTATGACGATAGAGAAGTATATCTGGGGATGACAGACGATTCTCAGCGCATGGATATTCAACTTTTTCCTTCAAAAATACAAGCAGTTGAAGAAATAGAAATTACCACCAAGAAATACAATCCAGGTCGGGAAATTATGCTCAAAGTAGTGAAACGGCGAGATCAAATAAACCCTTGGAACTATCCGCATAGTACCGAAGTCTATACGAGAGCCACAGAAAAACTATCGGAAAAAGAAAAGTCGGATCGACAAAAAGCCAAGGAAAAAGAAAAGGAAGAAAAAGCAGCGGAGAAAAAGAAACAGGAGAAAGCGAAAAAAGAGGAGGAAAAGAAAGCTGAAGAAGAAATCGAAAATCACGATATACTGGAAGATCCTTTCGCGGCTGAAAAACGCAAAGAAGAAGCCAAATTCACCAATTCTATGAACTTGGTTGAAGTGCAACTGACCCGAAACTTTTCACCCCCAAATAAAGTCAAGGAAATTCGAAACGCCTATGACGTTCGTGGTAACAAACGTAATTTATATTATACCACCACCGTAAAATCTAACTTCAATTTCTTTCAAAACTTAATGCATCTGGACGATTTGCATCACACACCGGTTACGTCGCCTATTTCTGGTCCGGGAATTTTAAGTTATAAATACAAATTGGACGATCAGTATGAAGAGAATGGTGTGAAAATTCATAAAATTAAAATCACAGCTCGAAATACCTCTACCACTACTTTGTCTGGCTATATCTATGTCATCGATTCCATTTGGATGGTTCAAAAGTTGGAACTTACCATGGAAAAAGGGAATCTCAAAGTTTATGATCATTTTACCATTTCGCAAGAATATGTCAATCAAGGTGACACCTTGAATGTGCTTAAATCTCAGAAATTAACGTATGGTGTTCGCTACGGAAAAGACATCTCGGAAGGAGTAACCCATTCGCTTTTCAAAGACTATAACTTCAACCCTCAATATGGTCGCAAGTATTTCAATAATGAATTATCAGTAACAGAAGAAGAAGCCTACGACAAAGATTCGAGCTACTGGAATACGCAAAGAGAAATTGTTCTTACTCCAGATGAACAGCGGTACATTTTGATTAAAGATAGTATCAAAGAGGCACACAGTAAAAAGGAGTATTTGGATTCAGTTGATGCAATTTTCAACAAATTAACTGCGATGAAAATTCTTGTTTTGGGCATCGACCATCGAAATCGGGATAAGAAAACGCAGTGGAGCTTGTCTTCCTTAGTGGGAACCGTTGATCCAATTTATATCGCTGGTCCACGCGTCACACCTTCATTCAATTTCTTTAAAAAATGGGAAAACGAGAAGTATATCTCGACATATTCAGAGTTGGGTGTTGGTGTATTGAATGGAGATGTAAAAGGCGGTGGCAATATCAATTTCAGGCACGATCCTTTTCATTTTGGAACTGTTGGCCTTGGTTTCTGGAACGAATTTGAAGTCATTCGAAGTTTTGATGCCATAACCCAAATTTACAAGCGTAGTAACTTCATTGAAAACACTTCTTTAACGGGCTATTATTATCGGGAATGGTTTAATGGGTTCTATTTCATCGCTTCAATGGAATTCTTGGAGCGAAGAAACGTACGTCAATACAAATTCGTTACTCTTTTGGATGAATTTATTCCCAATGAAGAAACTACGGACTTTGAGCCCTACCAAGGTTTATTAGGAACATATCGAGCGGAATACACACCAGGCCAAAAATACATGCGTGAAAAGAAAAGAAAGGTGGTTCTTGGTTCAAAGTGGCCGACTTTTTACATGGTCTACGAGCGCGGTATTCCCAATGTTTTTGGCAGCGATGTGGACTTCGAGTACCTGTATGGAGGTGTTCAACAGTCCTTTAAAATTGGGACAATAGGAACAACAAATTATAATATAAAATCAGGAAAATTCCTTTCCTCGAAAAGACTCTATGAAGCTGATTTTAAATTTCACAGACGAAGCGATCCGATTTGGTTTTCAAATCCGTTGCACTCTTTCCAGGGTTTAGATAGTTCGTTACCTTCCCGAAAAATTTATGTCGAAGGTCATTTCATTCACCATGACAATAGTGCCATCATCAATAAAATTCCTTTTATGAAAAAGACAGGAATCGGAATGGTTTTCGGTGGGGGGTTTTTATATGTGCCTGAATTTGATTGGCAACACTATGAAATTTTCACAGGATTGGAACGCAATTTCAAATTTTCGAAACGTAAATTGAGAATTGGGGTGTATGTCGTCGCCTCGGATGGTAACCAAATAAAACCCAGGACTGACTTTAAAGTCTCGTTTGCTTTGTTGGACTTGAGGGATATGACTTTTAATTTTTAGCAAAACGCCACCTAATCAACTGATTTACAAAGCCAAATCGAAATATTGCGATATTGAAAATTTTCGATTTTTATCCCAAAATTTCAACTTTTCCTCCTCTCATTTACCCAAACCATTATCTTTGCGCTCAAACATCAAGATCATGTACGGAAAACTCAAAGACCATCTTTCTCAAGAATTAAAAACTATCGAAGCCGATGGAATATACAAACGTGAACGAATCATCACTTCACCTCAAGGAGCAAATGTTCATGTCAGTACGGGTGAAGATGTAGTCATTATGTGTGCGAACAATTATTTGGGCCTTTCCTCCAATCCGGAAGTTATTCAAGCAGCGAAGGAGACTCTGGATACACATGGTTTCGGAATGTCATCTGTTCGATTTATTTGTGGAACACAAGACATTCACAAAGAATTAGAGGCTAAGATTGCCAAATTCTACGGGACGGAAGACACGATTTTGTATGCTGCTGCCTTCGATGCCAATGGCGGAGTTTTCGAACCCCTATTTGGAAAAGAAGATGCTATTATTTCAGATGAATTGAACCACGCTTCGATTATCGACGGTGTTCGTTTATGTAAGGCGCAAAGATACCGTTACAAGCATTCCGACATGGCTGACTTGGAGGAGCAATTGATAGCGGCTCAAGATCAGCGGCACAGAATTATTGTAACCGACGGTGTTTTCTCTATGGATGGAGACATAGCCAAAATGAATGAAATTTGTGATTTGGCTGATAAATATGATGCACTGGTGATGACAGACGAATGCCACTCAGCAGGGTTTATTGGGAAAACAGGCCGTGGTGTTCCAGAATACCATAACTGTTCAGATCGGGTCGATATCATTACTGGAACTCTTGGAAAAGCACTTGGAGGTGCTATGGGTGGATACACGACAGGCAAAAAGGAAATTATCGATATGTTACGTCAAAGATCTCGACCATACTTGTTTTCAAATTCATTGGCCCCAAGTATAGTTGGAGCATCGAACAAAGTATTCGATATTCTTTCATCAACGACTGAGTTGAGAGATACTTTAGAAGAAAACACAAAGTACTTCAAAGATGCAATCGTAGGAGCTGGATTTGACATAAAACCGGGTGATTCACCAATTGTTCCAATCATGCTTTATGATGCTGCACTTTCTCAAAAATTTGCCGATAAATTACTAGAAGAAGGAGTCTATGCTATCGGATTCTTCTATCCAGTTGTTGCTAAAGGCGCTGCACGTATTCGTACGCAAATTTCAGCAGCACATTCAAAAGCCGATTTAGACAAGGCGATTGCCGCTTTCATTAAAGTTGGAAAAGACTTAGAAGTTATATCATAACCCTTCTCAAATCTTATCTATCCTCAAGAAATAAGGCAATTAAGGAATGAATGGTTTTTTTTCGATTTGATTAGTATTTTTTATGATACCGATAACTGAGATTTATTACTTTTGCTAGTAAGGTATGAAATTCATAAAAAACATCTTTTTTCTTGTCTTTCTTGGCGCGTTGCTTGTAACGAGCCTACAATTTTCATTGTTCGATGCAAAAAACATATCTAGTATTCAGTTAGTTGAAGAAGAAAACGAGGAATCAAATTTGGATGCTGAAATGTTGACCTTGGAGTTTTACGAAGAACAAATTTCATCCCCTATTAATGGATTTCAGAATTACGAAGCTCATCATTTTCAAGAATTTCACGCACAGAAAAAATACAAAACTGTTTATATTTCTGTACCCTATTCCCCACCGGATTTGAGTTAAGACCACATTGAATTTTCAATCTAGTTTTAACTTTCAAATTTACAAATGAAAAATTTATTTTCTTATTTGGGTAAGGATTTACCCGCAGGTTTAGTTGTATTTTTAGTCGCTATACCACTTTGTTTGGGTATTGCCCTCGCCTCTGGCGTACCCGCATTTTCAGGCCTATTAGCTGGTATTCTCGGAGGTATCGTTGTCGGTGGATTTTCCAATTCACGAATTGGAGTTTCCGGCCCAGCCGCTGGATTGATTGCCATTATTATCACGGCCTTGATGTCTTTTAGAGCAGAAGTAGGTGCGGAGGGACTTTCAGAAGCTGAAATCAATTTGATGGCGCTGAAAATGCTTGGATTCTCAGTTTTAATCGCTGGAGTATTACAGTTTATTTTAGGACTAATGAAGGCTGGTTTTATTGCCTATTACTTCCCAAATGTGGTGATTAAAGGTATGCTTTCGGCAATAGGGATTATATTGATAAAAAAGGAACTTACCCATGGTTTAGGTTATGATAAAGACTCTTTAGGCGATCTATATGCATCAGAAGGTAGTATTACTTTTTGGCAAGAAATGAAGGCCATTATCACAGATCCTAGCCAGTTATCACCGATAATTATTACGATTACTGTCATTTCCCTTGGGATTTTGATTTTATGGGAGAGTAAATGGATCAAAAAAACAATCTTGAAAAATGTGCCTGGAGCCGTTTTAGTCGTTGTACTTGGAATATTGTACACCTACTTCACAACCGGAAGTTCAATTGAAATTTCTGAAGAGCATCGTGTATCTCTAGGCCTTTCTGGTAAAGCATTCTCAGAATTATTTGTGTTTCCTGCCTTTGGGAAGGTCGGATCAGCCTCAATTTGGATAACTGGGATTACCATAGCCATTGTTGCCAGCATTGAAACGCTATTATGTGTGGAAGCTACGGACAAATTGGACCCTGAAAAACACATTACCAACCCAAATAAAGAATTGGTAGCCCAAGGAATAGGAAATACCCTTTCAGGTATGCTGGGTGGTTTGCCTATTACACAAGTTATCGTTCGCAGTTCGGCAAACATTAACTCAGGAGCCAAAACGAAAATGTCTGCTATATTCCACGGTATTTTAATTGCTGGATTTATTGCCTTGTTACCCGAAGTTCTTAATATGGTTCCCTATGCGAGTTTAGCGGCTATTCTGTTCATGGTTGGTTACAAACTAGCCAAGCCTTCACTCTTTCGAACTATTTATAAAAAAGGATGGGCGGATTTCATTCCATTCATCGCCACAATTGTGGGGATATTGGCGACCGATTTATTGAAAGGAATTGGGATTGGTCTTTTGTTCTCCATCTTTTTTATACTCTACGTAAATTACAAATCGTCTCATTATCTAGAACAAAAAGAAATCAACGGGGTCCAAAGCTACGTGGTGCATTTATTTGAAAGTATGACCTTCTTAAACAAAGCCAGTTTGAATGCTGAGTTGGATTCAATTCCTCCAGGATCAAATGTGATTTTGGAATACGATCGGGTTGTACACCTGAGTAATGACATCAAAGAAATCATTGCAGAGTTTCAAGAAAGGGCAGCGAATGAAGAAATTACCGTTGAAGTCACGGGTCAAAGCCATATTTCTCAGACTATAGACGCAGGAAAATATTCATTATAACAGTAAATACGAAAGCCCCAAGATGATTTCGTCTTGGGGCTTTTTTTGTTATTTTTAATCTATGATTTCCGAAATAATCGAAGCTTTTGAGCAACGAAAGAATCCAGAATATGCGGACAAAATGTCGGCATACATGCGGCTCAAATTCGAATATTATGGATTGAATGCAGGTGAACGAAAAGTCATTCAGAAGCAATTCTTTTCACGCATGAATAAAGAATACGACTCGGAAAAACGCTGGGAAATTGTTCGTGAATTGTGGGAAAAACCGCAACGAGAAGTCCTTTATTTCGCTTTGGATTGGGCGAAGACATTCAAACCAAAAACGTATCGAAAGGAAGATATTACTGAAATTCATTTCTTAATCACCAACAATTCTTGGTGGGATAGTGTCGATTTGTTAGCTTCCAATTTATTAGGAAACTATAACCTTCAATTCCCAGAGAACAAATCTGTATGGTTAGACGACTGGCGAGAATCTAACAATTTTTGGTTAAGACGTTCATGCATTATTCATCAACTCAAATATAAAAACAACACCGACTTCGAATTATTGAAAGATCTCATTGGAGAAAACGTACACGATAAAGAATTTTTTATTCAAAAAGCGATCGGGTGGTCACTCCGACAATACAGTAAATTTCAACCTGAAAAAGTCAAAGACTTTGTAGAAGAAGCACACCTTGATGGTTTAGCAAAAAGAGAAGCATTAAAACTGATAAAATAAATGGCATTAATAAAAGAATGTAGAGGATTTACTCCAGAACGAGGCGAGGATTGTTGGTTTGCCGAAAACGCAACCATCGTAGGAGATGTGAAAATGGGCGACCAATGTTCCGTGTGGTTCAATGCCGTTATCCGTGGAGATGTAAATTCCATTCGTATGGGAAATAAAGTAAATGTTCAAGATGGAGCAGTTATTCATTGCACGTACGAAAAGACCAAAACGATTCTCGGAAATAATGTGAGTATTGGCCATAACGCACTAGTACACGGTTGTACGGTGGAAGACAACGTGCTCATTGGGATGGGATCGATTGTTATGGACAACTGCTACATCGAATCGGGCAGTATAATCGCCGCTGGTGCTGTGCTTTTAGAAGGAACTCGTGTAGGAAAAGGCGAAATATGGGCCGGCGTTCCAGCGAAAAAAGTAAAGAATATTTCTCCTGAATTATTTGAGGGAGAAGTGATGCGAATCGCTAATAATTACGTGAAGTATTCGGGGTGGTTTAAGTGATTTGCACGAAATTATTGAGGATTTACCCACTTAAGACTTGTCCGTGTGCAATAAGCTGTCCCATATCGTATTCAATTAGTCTGCATGAAAAAAGTTCGTATATTTCTATTCATTAAATGGAAATCGCTGCCCAAAACAACGATCAAGTAGCTTAACAAATTAATATCAAACCCTCAAAAATCATCACATGACGAAGAAAATTCTTTTAATCGCAATCCTTACATTTAGTTCTATTCAATTTGCATCGGCAAGAGCAAAAATACCTGTATGCTTTCCTTGTGAAACTATGCATTCTGTTCAAGAATTACCAGCAGGTTCAGAGCTTGAAGAATTGGCCGGTGAAAAAGTGAATATCTCCTATATCAATGATGAGTATGGTATTCTTTGGCTATCTGCATGGAACTCAAATGGGCGATTTGTATTGAGTGATGTTGGAGAGGACTCGTTTTACGAATTAGATGAACAAGCCGCACAAATTCTGAAAGAAAAACACAATTTCGATATTGCGACAGCTGGAAACCCTTTGTCGTTTATGAAAAAAATAGGTGGTAAACTTATTCTAGGTGTAGTTGTGATATTAATCATTTGGGGAATGTTACCCTCCAAAAAAGATAAAGAAGAAATCGAACCGACAAACGTCTAAAGATTTTTTGATGAACCCATCGTATTTAATTCCTGTCGCCGTTTTAATCCTTGGCCTATTGGCTACGGTCTATATGAAAAACAGATACAAGGCAGCGAAAGCAGACATTGACACGGCAACAGACAAAAGCAAGTTCAGTGTTTACCAGCAAGAATTGTTGAACAACGAATTTTCACATTTGAGGGATTGGATAAAAGGAAAACCAATTGATGGGTTCACCTCGGCTTCAGTTCCTCAATCTACATCTAGCAAAGTCAAAGAGTTTGTGGGTGACGGTGTCAAAAAAGTGGCGTTACGGTCAATAGGGATAAGACTCCAGCGAGTAGAAACAGATAATTTCTGGGTGTTGAGTGGAACTGATTTACATCTATTCAGCACAGATGTAGATGGTGATTTATGTGAGCACTTGATTTTTGGCGAATCGCGAAATAAGGTAGCCACGCTCCAAGATGGCGGCGTTTACAAATCACAATTGTCCATTCAATCGAAAGCTTCTGAAGAATTTCTCCCCAAAGTGAAACTCATCACCTTTTTTATCGACGGTAGTCCATTGGAACTTGAAATCCATGATACAGTGAGTTATGTTCCCGACCGATCTGAATTATTCGACATGAACAAACAAGTAGCTATGAGGGGAAAATGCCAAATAATTGGTCAAAATTTTATATCCACTTTACAAGAAAGGTTTCCGAACCTTCGAACGTTTTAGTGTTCTATCCGCTGCTGGGATAACAACACTGACTAAATTTATTTTACGTGCAATAACACGTTCCTTTCGAAACAATTTGTGTAATGAAAAACATCGAATTCAGAAAATCAAATTCTTCAGATATTCCCCAAATCTGGGAAATTATTGAAGGCGCTATTGAGCGTCGTAAAATTGATGGTAGTAATCAATGGCAAGATGGTTATCCCAATCCAGAAGTTCTTCAAAATGACATTGAAAAGAGTGCAGGATTCGTGTTAGCCATGGACGATGATATAGTAGGCTACTGCGCCATTTTAATCAATGACGAACCGGAATACGATAAGATTGAGGGCGCTTGGCTAACAAATAATGACTTCGTTGTTTTTCATCGATTAGCCGTAGCCGAAAAATACATTGGTAAGGGTTTGGCTAAGAGAATATTCGGTTGTATTGAAGAATTTGCATTGGAAAATAATATACGCAGTGTTAAAGCAGACACCAATTTCGATAACGATGCGATGCTTGGACTTTTTGAAACTTTGGGTTATACCTATTGCGGTGAAGTCTATTTCAGAGACAGCCCGCGAAAAGCGTACGAAAAGGTCCTAACTTGATTTGGTCGAAACTGATTATATTTGAATACATATTCACGAAAAGGAGGATAAGCCACTATCACAAGAGAAGACTACGTCGAGATATGCAAAGTTTGTAAAAACCATGAATTTGATCCGAAAAAGGGGATCATTTGCGGCTTAACAAAAGAAATAGCTGCATTTCAAAATGAATGTACCGACTATGAATATAAAGCCGAAGAAAAGAAATTGGACATGGACCGCTATGTACATTTAAAAAATTCCGAGGATAAGGGACAGGCGCATAAGGACATTGTACTCGGAGCATTATTTCTTGTTGGAGGTTTGTTTGCTTCAACTATGGGTAATTACGTTTTTATTGGCGCGGTTGTATATGGTGGCATCAAACTTATTGCAGGATTATCCGCCTTAGGGAACTGAGAAAGTCGCGTATAGTTTACAAAAGATTTACATCATTTTACATGGAGGAATAGGAAGTAAGTTTCGTTTAACCATACCTTTAAGGAAATAACCGTTAAATTTAAGGATATGAAAAAGAGCATCTTAATTCTATGCGCAGGAGCAATTATTTCTGGTTTGACCGCTTTCACTTTTCTCGATTGGAACACTGCTAAGAAATGTAACTCAGTAAATTCAAACTCACCGCGAGAGGAAAACCTGAAATCAATTCAGAATAAAAAAGATGTGCTAATCTCCGATGTTTATTTCAACGTGAGCCCTCGTTTCGATGGAATAGGGTTATCTCAAACGCACAGCGCAAACTCCATGGAAGACTTTCTAACGCAGGAAGAAATAGACGCTATGGTCGAATTTAAATCCCTGAGTGTAATTGTTATTGAGAATGATCAACAATCTGCAAAACGAGAAATTGGCAATAGCCGAACCTTAACCAAAGGTCAAAAGAAGCTTCTTCGTTCATTTAACTATTCCTCAAATTTTCAATTTCGAGCAGATTATGTCGGAAGAAACAAAGAAACGGGAGAATTGGAAGACAAACATTACGGACCACACTTGACCGTTGTTCCAGAAAAACAAGCCATATACGAACATGGAAACGACGTGCTCATTAACTATATCCGTGAAAACATGGAAGATCAATTTCCAGTTGCAGATATTAAAATGCTGCGTCCAACTATCATCTATTTCACTATCAATACCGAAGGGAAAATAAGCAAGATAAATCAAACCAATACATCTGGTTATCCGTCGATTGACTCCAAACTGAACGCATTAATACGAGATTTAAAAGGCAATTGGACCCCTGCAGAAAATGAAAAAGGCGAAAAAATAGAACAAGAATTGACTTTAATGTTTGCAGCGGGTGGGTGTTAGATTTATTTCGGGTCTTTCTTGTTTCGATTAACTCAAAATTTGGTGTTATTTTAGACCTTCATTTATGAAAGATCAAAATAAATCACCAGAAGAATTTCACTTCTCCCTTATTGGAGCTGGAATCATGAGCGCTACGTTAGCAATCCTAATCAAGGAGCTGATGCCAAAAGCTAAAATCACAATTTACGAACGACTCAACAAAGTTGCTGCGGAAAGTTCTAACGCTTGGAATAATGCCGGAACTGGTCATTCAGCGTATTGTGAATTGAATTATACGCCACTAAAAGAAGACGGAAATATCGACACGACCAAAGCACTTAAAGTCGCTAAACAGTTTGATGTTTCGAAAAAATTCTGGTCGTATTTGATGAAAAGTGGACACATCCTTTCAGATGGTTCTTTTATCCAACCCATCGACCATATGAGTTTCGTTTGGGGAGAAAGTAATGTGAATTTCTTACGAGAGCGCTTTGAAACATTAACGAAGTACAATTGGTTTGTGGGCATGGAATATTCGGAAGATTTCGATCAAATCGCCCAATGGATTCCGTTAATG
>CBFIBY010000036.1:0-19073 GCA_965660955.1 Crocinitomicaceae bacterium
GCATTATCCACAATGGATTTATGTTTACCCGAAAACTTATTTAGTTTCAAATTCTCTTCAGTTAGAACAATGGCTTTTTCCGAGCTATCCAGGGAGTGAACTTCAGATGCTCCATTTTGGAGTGAGGAAAGGCTAAAACCACCTGAGTAACAAAAGGTATTTAGTATTTTTTTGCCATGGGCATATTTCCCGAGTAATGAACGATTTTCTCTTTGGTCAATAAAGAATCCCGTTTTTTGTCCATTAATCCAGTCAATTGCGTAGTTAATACCATTCTCCATAGCCAAATGTGGAACCTCACATTTTCCAAACAAATATTTGTTCTCAGAATTAACGTGAGCAGGCAATGTCCCCGTGTTCTTAGAATAAATCGCCATGACTTCTTCACCAAACAAATCACGAAGGGCAAAGGCTATTTGTTCTAGGGCTTTATACATGCCTACACTGTGACACTGAACAACTATGACTTTGTTATAGTAATCAATAATTAAACCAGGTAATCCATCTCCCTCTCCATGAATCAATCGACAGATTGAATTCGTTTCATTAAATAGGCCGATTTGTTTTCTCAGATTCAATGCATTTTTAAACTTTTCAAAAAAAAACAATTTGTCAATTTTGTTTTTTTTGTGTGTTAGCATGCGAACAGCTATTGTGCCATGCTGAAAATGACCAATACCGAGAAAATTTCCTTTTTGATCTTGCAAAGAAACTAATTCACCATCTTCATAATTTTCAATATCTGAAGCAATCGCGCCTGAGAATACCCATGGATGTTTTCTTTTTATTGACTTCGTTTTATCGCTTCGGATAATGATTTCACGCATACTTATTTGTTTACCAAACAAAGTTAGAAAATAGATTGAACCGAGATTGCACCGTTCATGTTTTCATTAACTTTGTCAAAAAAATTAAAGATGGCATTTTTGATTAACGTTTTCATGAACAACGAATTGTATTCACAAGAGTTTGCGGATGAACACCATAACGGTGAAGAATCTGCAGATAATAAACTGTATGAATGGGAAGATGAGATGAGCTTGAAAGGTGAAATCATGGAAGTGGATATCGAGGAGAATGCGGACTATATCATTCGTGGAGAACGTGGTGAAGGAGACCCGTTTGAAATAGCTATACCGAAAATGCGACTTTTTAATTTTGTAAGAGAAGACAATTCTGTTATTCAAATTGGCTGCTCCGAAAGCTTATTTGAATCCGAGGAATTAATTATTAATGACAAAATTCTGACCCTTAATTTAAAAGGTGAACCATATGCAAATCCAATTCCCGGGATTTACATTGCATCTAGAGAATTCCCTAAAGAATTGACACCGAGTGCTTAAGGTTGAGAATCTACATTGTAAATTTGATAAAGAAGTACTTCACAATGTTTCTTTTGATTTAAAACAAGGTGAAATTATTGGTATAGTCGGTAAAAGCGGCGGAGGGAAAACAAGTCTTTTGCGAATTATCGGAGGTTTTTTAACGGCTAGTAGAGGTGACGTTCATCTAAATGGAAAAAGACTCCCACTGGCTAAAGAACTACTTGTTCCTGGATATGAGAATATTGCACTTGTTCAGCAAGATTTTGGATTAGACCTTTATCACACGGTCAAAGAAAATATTCGGGAAAAGATTCTTCATTTACCAGTTAAACATCAAGATGTTTTAATTCGTGAAATGTTCGATTTGTTAGATCTTTCAAAATTAAGCGAACAGCAAGCGATTTTGTTATCTGGTGGCGAACAACAAAGATTGTCAATTGCACGCGCCTTAGTGAGTGAATCTGATCTAGTTTTAATGGATGAGCCATTTGTACATCTGGACGCGCCGATGAAAAGAAGATTAATTGGTTATTTAGAGAAGCTCAACGAATTGCGAAGCACAAGTTTTATTATTGTTACACATAATGGCGAAGAAATTCTTGGACTTTGTGATAAAGTGATCTATATCAAAAAAGGCAAGATTAAAAGACAAGGCAAACCAAATCGATTTTATGATTATCCAAGGAGCATCGAGGAAGCGGAATTTTTTGGCCCGGTAAATGTCGTTCAACTTGGCCAGAAAAGAATTTTATTTCGACCCGATCAGTATTCTTTAGTCGATTCAGAAAAGAACAAATTGAATATTAAATATAAAAAAAGTAGAAAACAAGGTCCTTTGTTTCACAATGAATTTATCAGTAAAAGAGGCGAGGAGATTTTATTATTTTCGTTTAATTCTATGGAAACTGTAAATTGCATATATGTATAAAAGGCTGATAGACCGTTTGTCCCCATTGTTTGGTGTTCAGTTGGCTATGCGAACTATGAAGGAGTTTTTTCAAGAGAAAAGCTTCTTTCACGGTGCTGCATTGGCCTATTATGCAATTTTCGCTCTTGTTCCCGTGTTGTATCTTTCAATCAATTACGTTGGAATGATATTAGGTAACGAAGTAATGATAACAATCATAACTACTGCGATTCAAGAATACGTAGGAATTGAGGATGTGGCAGGAATTCTTGAATTTTTAGAGGGTGTTGATTTTGAAAAGAGTAATTTTCTTCTCAATACAATCGGAATAATCGTTTTACTAGTATCTAGCACGGCTTTATTAAATTCGTTGAGAAGAAGCATCAATGAATTTTATAACGTGCAACCTGCATATTCGAATCGAAAGAAAAAATTTTTGAGAACCTTGTTTTCGAAGTTGATTTCGTTGTTGCTGATGACTGGCATCGGGCTAGTCGTAATTGTCTTTTATTTCGCAGAAACTATTGTACTAGGGATATCCGAAAGTTGGTTGTCAGAATATCAGACCATAAATTGGCTGTTTTCAAACGGTTTTCGTCAAGGAGCAGCAATCGCAACAAATGCTGTAATTTTTGCCTTTATGTTCAAATTTCTTCATGATGGAGTGGTGAAATGGAAGATTGCCATTCGTGGAGCTATTTTGACTGGCTTGTTACTTTTTCTAGGCCAAATTTTAATAAAATATTATATCACCCATTTTTTCTTCGGTGCAGAAGGTGGTGTAGCAGGATCAATTCTAATGATTTTAGTTTGGATGTATTATACCTCGCAAATCATCTTTCTAGGCGCCAAATTCACCAAGGTTTATGCCGATTTGATTGACGAACCGATAGTAAATCGAGAGTACTGATATTAATTTAATCTTGCACGACTCGTTCTTTTTGATTAATTTTCCGACATATTTACGATTAAATACTAAACATGTTCATCGGTCAAAATTTAAAAATTTTACGTAAACGTCTTTCACACTCGCAAGAAGAAATCGCTACCGTCCTTGGTTTGACTCGTTCTTCTTACAGTGGATATGAAAATGGTGTTGCGCAACCAAGTGTCGAAAATTTGATAGCTTTTTCGGCATATTTCAATATCAACATCGATGATCTTTTGAAAAAGGATTTTTCAAAATTCAAGGAAATCGAAATTGAAGAGTTGATTGAGGGACCAAAAGCCGATACCTCAGGTAAGCATCTGCGCGTTTTAACATCATTGGTTGATTCGGAGGATAACGAATTAATTGAAATGATCCCTCAAAAAGCCAGTGCTGGTTATGCAAATGGTTATGCAGATCCAGACTATTTGAAAGTTCTACCAACTTTTCATTTACCCTTTTTAAGCAAGAATAAAAAGTATCGTTCATTCCCTATTAAAGGCGATTCAATGCCGCCAGTGGTGGAAGGATCGCAAGTTGTAGCGGAATTTGTTCAGAATTGGATGACTATCCGAGATGCAACACCTTGTATTGTCGTAACAAAAGATGACGGAATCGTTTTTAAAGTCCTCAATAATCATTTGAGCACCAACGAAAGTTTTCAGTTGTGTTCGACCAATACGTTTTATGAACCTTACGAAGTGAAAGCCAATGAAATATTGGAAATATGGCGATTTGTAAATTACATCTCACCAGAATTACCGGAAATTAAAATGGATGAAAGTGGATTGACTCAATCCATTCAAGCGCTCCAACAGGAAGTTCACAATTTAAAAATGAAACTAAAGAACTAATTACTTATTGATCACGTAATTATCGTTGTCAATGGTCAGTTTTTCATCGAGTAAGTTCTTTCTGATCAAAAAATTGAGCGTTTCTTGATCGACTTTAAGTTCTTTTAATAGATCATTGAATGTGCGGGGCTCTTTCAATAGTTCAAGCAATTCTTTTTCCACGTCAACTTTAGCCCTTTTGTTAATTTCAATGGTACAAATGTCACAAACACCGCATTTATTGGCGGGTTGATTGAAATAGTGCAGTAAAAAAATGCTACGGCAGACTGGTGTGGTTGCGTAACTCTGAATTGACCTCAATCTTTCAAAGGCAAGTTTTTTTCTGTTCGAGTATACTGAAGAGTCCAAGCGAAGATAATCATCAGGTAGTCGCTCATGTGTCAGGGTAACGGTCGGTTGTGAGCTCTTCCATGAGACATCACAAACCCCCATTTTTTCGAGTTCCAATAGCTGATTTTCAAGCTCTTTTGATTTGATATTGAGTCGTTTGCAGAATTGACGCTCATCTAGTTCGAAAAACAATTGAAAAATTCCTGGATAACTTCTGGACATTAAAGTTATAAGAGGTGAGAAGCGCTCATTTCCAATTTGAAATGCGTATAATTCTTTATTGCCTATTGCAATTTTCACTTTTGTTGGATGAAAAACTGATTCTGAAAATTGAAGGTTTCCATTCAATTCTAGGAGCTTTAGTGAATGATATATTTTTTGTACAGGAATTTTGAATTGCTCACTTAGTTTTCTCAAATCAAAATGATAGGTTTCTTCATTGCCCGAACCTATTGCGATTTGCAGATGATTGAATAACGCGCGATTTACCATTTTAATGTCTTCAAGTGAGGGAAATTGGGCTGCAACTTGATTATTTAATTGAGTGAAATCTGCATTAGAAAATATCAATACTGCTTCTGCTGGAAGTTCATCACGACCAGCTCTTCCAGCTTCTTGGTAATAAGCTTCAATGTTGTTGGGTGGCTCAAAATGAAGCACAAAGCGCACATCGCCTTTATCAATACCCATTCCGAAGGCGTTTGTAGCAACCATAACCTTTCGTTGACCACAAGTCCAATCCTTCATCATGGATTGTCGATCATCCTGATTCATACCACCGTGATAAATACCAACGCTTACCTTATGAGAATGTAGGGTGCGGGCAACGTTTTTAACACTTTTGCGAGTCTGACAGTAAATTATGCCTGTTTCTTCCGTATGATCTTTCAAATAATTCAAAATAAAGTCCAGTTTATTTTCTGTATTATGAACTCTAAAATGGAGATTCTTGCGTTCAAATGGACCTTGAAATATCTTTGGGGTTTTTAATTTAAGTTGAATTTGAATGTCTTCTTGAACTCTTTTTGTAGCTGTTGCCGTTAAAGCGATAATAGGAGTGTTCGGATGGATCTCACGAAGCGAGGTTATTTTAGTATAAGCGGGTCGAAAGTCATGTCCCCATTCCGAAATGCAATGTGCTTCATCAATCACGATCAAACCAATGTGCATTTTCTTGAACCGCTCAATGAATAATCGAGTCTGAATTCTTTCTGGTGAAACATAAAGAAAGTCAATACCTCCATAAACAGCATTATCTAGTAAAATGTCAATTTCACGATAACTCATACCTGAATAAATGGCTTGAGCCTGAATTCCTCTAGACTTTAGATTTTTAACCTGATCTTGCATTAGGGCGATTAGTGGAGAAATAACGATTGTTAAGCCCTCTCGAGCAATACCCGGAATCTGAAAACAAAGTGATTTACCCCCACCTGTTGGCAGTAAAGCCAAAGTGTCGTGTCCATAGATAGAAGAGTCGATAATTTCTTCCTGTAAAGGTCGAAATTTATTGAATCCCCAAAAATGCTCCAGTATTTCTTGACTTTTTTTCAAATTTCAATTAAAAATCAGGTTTTAAATTTACGATTTATTTAACGCTGTACGTGTCAATGAGGGGTTTCATTTCAGAAAATTAAATTCAGCCATATTTTCTTAAAAAGTTTGACTTTCATCAGTTTTGGAGTATCTTCGCGAAACTAAGAAAATGCTATGCTATCAGAACAATTTGACATTCAAGTAAACCGAACTAAATCCTCACGAATTTCTAGTGTGGATTGGGATAACTTGCCTTTTGGGAAAATATTTAGTGATCACATGTTGGTTATGGAATATAGTGATGGTAAATGGCAATCACCCGTTATTTCAGAATTTGAAAATTTGCAAATGCACCCAGCAAGTTCTGTTTTGCATTATGGACAAACGATTTTTGAAGGAATGAAGGCTAATAAAACAGCTAATGGTGAGATATTAGTGTTTCGTCCAGACATGAATGCCAAGCGTTTTGCTGAATCATGCGAGCGCATGTGTATGCCAGTCGTGCCAGAAGATTTGTTTATTGATTGTGTTCGAAAAGTGCTAGAGGTGGATAAGGAATGGGTGCCAAATCGAGACGGATATTCATTGTATATCAGACCTTTTATTATTGCAACGGATGAATACATCGGAATCAAGCCATCTGACACATATAAATTCATCATATTTACATGCCCTGTAGGAGCTTATTACTCTGAACCGGTAAATGTGAAAATTGAAGAATACTACACAAGGGCAGCCGAAGGTGGTGTTGGTCGAGCTAAAACTGCCGGAAATTATGCAGCAAGTTTGTTTCCAGCAAAATTGGCATTAGAAAGTGATTTTCACCAATTGATTTGGACAGACGGAAAAGAGCATAAATATATAGAGGAAGCAGGAACGATGAACGTTTGCTTTATTATTGACGATGTATTAATTACACCATCTGAGGATAGTGATACAATTTTACGTGGCGTGACAAAGCGTTCAGTTGTTGATTTAGCCGAATCTTGGGGTGTAAAAGTGGAAGAGCGTAAAGTTACTGTAGAAGAAATAGTTCATGTAGCTCGATCAGGAAAACTTCAAGATGCATTTGGAGCCGGAACAGCAGCAACGATTGCTCACATTGCAAAAATAGGCTACCGAGATGAGTTATTTGAGTTGCCATCTATTGAAACGCGTGTGCTATCAAATAAAATAAAAAACGAGTTAAATGGCATTAAGTCCGGAACTGTGCCGGACACCATGAATTGGTGCCTGAGAATCAAGTAAAATAATTGAGCCCTTTAATTAGGGCTTTTTTATGGAATAATATTTGATTTTACATCCTATATAGAAATTCAAAGCATGGCGCTAATTCAACTTCCATTTAATACAAGGCTCATAAAAACAGTTATTACTGCGATCTTTTTGACTTCAGGTTTTTCCGTTTTTGCCCAAACCCAGGTGAAGTTTGAAATTTCTGATTTGAACACGAACGAACCAATCCGTGGAGTCACTGTTTTTGTCACACGACAGAATAGAAGTATTGCCATTGGTAAAACAGATTCCCTCGGTGCGTTTGATTTCACTACGAAGCTCATGGGGAAGTTTAAGGTTTCCTGCACCGCGTCGAACTATTTTACTTTTGAAAGAACTTTCGAGTTAGAAACGGAATCTTTGTTTTTCAAATTCAGCATGAAACCTGAAAAAATTCAAGACGTCAAAGAGGTTATTGTCAAGGCTCCTGGTGCCGCCGATACGGTTTTTGGAAGTACTCGGTTAAGTGTTGAGGATTTTGAGGTACTGGATAATGGCGATTTGATTCTTTTGACCTATTCCAAACGATTGTCGAAAGGGTCCGAGATTGTTCTTTGGGACGGAACCAGAGCCATAAACTCTTTTCCCGTGCCAGGAAGGGCAGATCATTTAGAAAAAGACTACAGAGGGAATGTTCATGTAATTTGCAAAAACAAAGTGTTTACCGTACTCGCGAGAGGCAATAATCTTCAGATAGCACAGCTAGAGAAAGGCTATTACTACAGGTATGTAGCGCCTATATTGGATACCAACGGTCGTGAATTATACTATTCAGATTTTAATAAAGATTACCCTGAATTTTCTTTTTGGAAGTATGATCAAATTGACTCTACCTATGATAAGTTCAGAACGATTCGTGATGATTTAATGATGGAATTGTATCGTTCAGAATACAAATGGGTGGATGTTCGGACGAAGCTTTGGGCTAAAAACTTAGAATTCGAAACGGGTATAGATGCAGAAATATGGGTGGGCGCGAATTATTTTACTCAATCAGTTTATTACAAAGAGTTATATGCACCGTTTTTTAAAACACAAAACCAGCTGTGTGTTTTTGATTATTACACGGATAAAATGTATCGACACAATTTGGATGGACAAATAACAGATTCGGTTGATATCAATCATCATTTAAACCGGAAATTAACGGGATGGAAGAACCATTTAATTCAGGATAAAGAAAATGGAAAAATTTACGCCTGGTACGAGAAAGCTGGTACTAGTTTTATCGGGCAGATAAATTTAGAAACAGGAGATATTAAGGAACTTTATCAATTGAATTTTAAATATCTTCAAAAAATAGAAATTCACAACAATTTCGTTTACTACGTTTATCGTCCTTTTGAAAGTCCTCAAAAGAAATTTCTTTACAAGGAAAAACTTCCCGGAGGTTTTACGAATTAAACCTAGATTTCAATCTCGAAACTTACGGGCAAATGGTCAGAATAACCACCTAAATATTTGCGACCGGCATAGGTGCGAAAGGGAACTATATTTCCTTTCCAAGTTTCGAATAAATAGTCGAATTCATGTATTTTCCCGCTATTAGTTATCGCTCGCAAACCTTCCGTGTTGCTCATGCCTGTTGAGATTAGTAGGTGGTCAAGCACATTCCACTCATTTTTGTAAGAATGCGTTCCACCTTTTGTTCCAGACGATTTTGTGATCATTGGAGATAGTTTTTTCATTACATTCTGTACGGAACTGTTTTCGGGATAATCGTTCAAATCGCCCATCATTATAATCTTTGCGTTCGGATGAATTTGTAGAACAGAATCGATATATTTCTTGGCAGTTTGAGAGGCCAACATTCTACTCGGTTCACTTTCCTTTTCTCCACCACGTCGACTAGGCCAATGATTAACTAAAACGTAAATTCTATCCTTCTTGTGTTTTAGTTCCGCATATAAAATATCTCTGGTTGGTTTGGGTTGACCTTCGTATGTTAAAGTAAATCGCAAATAGCCTTTTTTCTTAAGGCAAAAGAGTTTTTTATCATACAAAAGCCCGACGTCAATGCCACGCTCGTCAGCACTTTCATAGTGAACTATTTTCAATTTTTTCTTTTGTCCCTTCACCACGTCTTTTAAAACGGCCTTGTTTTCAATTTCGCAAACGCCCATTAGCGCGATGCGCTCAAACTCGTTCATTACCGTGTTGATGTGTTTGATTTTCTCAAAGTTTTAGCGCTTGGGAGGTACTCTTCATCCCTCTGATTGGGCGTGTCTAACGTGTCGAATAGATTTTCTACGTTATAGAACAAAACGGTTGCCTTTTCTTGTGAAAAGGTCTGTAGTGCCGTAAAAAGAGTAATTGTGATAAGTATGATTTTCATAGGTTAAAGTTAGTGAATTGAACGTATTATGTCTATTTCTTGATTAATGTTCTTGCCATCGGTCCTAGACAAAACAATGCATCTAAAATGGATAGATTCGGTTCGAAACCTTTTTGATCAAATTGAACTTGCTTGTAGTGGAGTTCATTTGGCTCAAAATTGAAGTTCCTGAAATCACTTTTCGCTTCTTCGATAAAAACAGTACTCACATCATATTTTAATCCCAAAGCCAAAACGGAATCAATGTAAGAAAGACAATTTTCGTTGAATTTCACAAGTTTTTCATTTGGTTGAAAAATCAAATTTTTCACTTCTTCCTGGTAATGCTCGAAGTACGGAGCTGATGAGTAACCGGCGAGTAAAGTTCTCCAATGATCTCGTTTCCAATTCATTTCAGGGGAAACGAGGATTTCTAATGTTGGTGTTTTGTTTCCTTTGGGTCGAATGACGGGAATGCTCAAATCTTTTTTTCCTCCAGCCGATAAAACGGTAAATCTATTTCTGTAGGTTTGTTTAACGTAATGCTCACCATAATCAATCATCGGAATTTCGGACGCCAACATTGCTTTTAGATAACCAATAGTAGGGAAGACAGATGTTGGAAAAGCAGTCACTTTAGTTGATGCCTTTCAGGATTCGTTCCCAACGTATTCCTGCGTTCGGGTCATTTGAATACCAAACTATTGACGCTCTTCCCACAACGTGATCTTCAGGCACAAATCCCCAAACTCGCGAATCGGCAGAGTTATACCGGTTATCTCCCATGAGCCAATAATAGTTCATTGCGAACGTGTAAGAAGTCACTTTTTTGCCATCGATATAAATCGCGTCCTTCGTTTCTTTTAAAGTGTGTCCCTCGTATGCAGTGATTATTCGTCTGTACCAAGGGATGTTTTCAAGTGTTAATTTAACAGTTACGTCTTTCTTCGGAACGGTGAATCTTGTGAAATCAGTTGTCGTGTTATTGATATTAGGGTCTTTCGGGAACTTATCCATGTTGTATAGGACTTCAGAACCTTTTGGTTGAGCGTTCGGATCGTCTGAATATTGAGGTTCTAGCATTACTTTGTACGTTGATCCTGGGAATGCCTTTTTCAATTTAGCTATTTCGCTTCTTGTTGCATATAGTTCGTATATTCCCGCAGATTCATCTACTTTACGAAAATCTCCTCTCATGAAATCTAAACCGAATTTTTCTTTAATTCGATCTACACCATATGAACTCAAGTTCAATTTGCGCGTTTCGTATTTCAGATTTTGATTTGGGAATACTTTAGCTTTTTTGCCATTGATGTATAATACCGATGATTTGATTTCGACAATATCGCCAGGAATGGCCACGCAACGTTTTATATAATTCTCTCTTTTGTCCACTGGACGTGGAATTATACCATAATGATCAATGATTTGTCCAGACAAGTCTTTCGTCTTTTTGTCCACCGCTATCATATTTCGGGCTTTGTTTGCCCAATAATCATATTTATCAATGAATTTTTTATAATGTGCGTCATAGATGTCATTTTCCGCCAGTTGTTCCGTGTAGCTTTGCAAAGCCATTTCATCAAATTGTGTTCCAACTGGACTGTTGTTTCGAATGCTATCTGAATGAAGTCGCGCGATATTCGAACGCATTTGTTTGTAATCTTGTTCTATCCACAAACGTCTAGCTTCTCGTACAACGATTCCATGATAATCATGACCCATTAATCCACTTGGCATTCTTGGGTCATAAACCGCCGTATCACCAGATGGGTAATTGAAAACCATTACATCGTTTCGGTTGACCTGACCAAATCCTGGAAGGCGAGTGTAGTTGCATGTTTCAATACTTGAATAAGATTTTACATTGATAAATGGAACAGTATTGTGAACCAGCGGAAAAGATAGTGGAGTGACAGGGACTTTAGGTCCATAAGCCAATTTATTCACAAATAAGAAGTCACCTACTAATAATGTTTTCTCCATCGATCCTGTTGGGATTTGAAAAGGCTCAAACACATATGTACGGATAATACCGGCTGCAATTAGCGCAAATAGAATACTTTCTGTCCATTCTTTTACTCTTGATTTTGTTCCTGTCTTTTCACGGGTTACGGCCTTTATTCCTAGTGCAATAACATGTCCAATCACTGGAAGCGTTAGGAACAATGCAATGTGATCACTCCATTCGCGCGTAGCCGCTTCACCTGCATTTGCCCAATTCGTTTCGGCCTTATAGTCTGTTGGGTTTTGGGCTATTTTATAAAATATTAGGTACGGAAAGAAAATACCCTGAAGCGTGTCACCAACATTGAAATAACCAAATCGACGAATGTAACTAACATTAACCACCATCCACATTATAATATGAACACCCGGGACAATCAAAAGCAACGACCACCATGGTTTTTGACACGAAATTTTGAAAGCTACAAAGTAATTGTATCCCGGAACTAGCGCTTCCCATGCTTTTCTATTAGCGCCTGGGAAACTTTTCCACCAAAGTGCCAGATAGGGGTGAAGTAGGAGTAAGAAATAATAATATTTAACGTCCATTTATGATAGGTTTAATACGTTTTTCATTGTGTAAATTCCAGTTTTTCCCTTGAGCCATTCCGCAGCGAGAACTGAACCCAGAGCAAATCCTTTTCTGTTTTTTGCTTCGTGTTTAATTTCAATTCCATCTATCGATGATTCGTAATTCACGATATGTGTGCCGGGTATTTCTGGTTCTCTCTTTGCGATAATGTCAAATGATGGCAATTTAGATAAGGCTTTTCCACCATTGTCCTCGATACAATTCCAAGTACGATATTGCGTTTTCGAAATTATATCATCAGCCAAACTTATGGCCGTTCCGCTCGGTGCATCCAACTTTTGAAGATGATGAATTTCCGTCATCGAAACAGCATAATCCGAATGTTCATTCATCAATTCAGCTAGTCTTCGATTCAATTCAAAAAATATATTGACACCAACACTGAAATTTGAAGCGTGCAACAAGCTACCATTCATTTCATTCACTTTTTTTGTAACGGATTTTAATTGGTCATTCCAACCTGTAGTGCCAATGACCAATGGAATTTGATGGTCTAAACAAAAGTTGATGTGCTTGATCGCTAAATCTGGTTTTGTAAATTCGATTGCAATATCCGTGTCACTGAAATCAAGTGAATCAATAATTGATTTGGAGTCAATACGGTGAGAAATAGTATGGCCTCGAGAAATTGCAATAGCTTCTATCTCTTTGCCCATTTTTCCGTAACCAATAATTGCAATGTTCATCTGTGGTAAAAATAGCTTTTCTAGTAGGATAGCGAAAGTCTTTAACGAAAATTAAAGCTTAGCGATATTCCCGAATAGGTATTTTGGTAGGTCCATGGTTTAAGATCTAAACTCAAATCTTCTGAAATGTCGTAATGCACAAAGTGAGCTTCGACAGCAGCATCGGTTACTTGCAAAGCATAAATGAATACGAACGCTAGGATTGAGTAATCTCTTGTACTTGCGCTTTGTTGCTCTAAAATGAGTAAATCACTTTGATTAGAATAAATGTCATAATCACTGTTACTTGTCAGACCAGGATTCGCTTCTCTGTATCGATATTCATCACGGAGAGCAAGCACTTCTGAATGATTGCTAATCAATGAATAACCTGTAAAACCAAGTCCGGCATAAATAAGCGGGACTTTCCAAAATGCCTTTTTCTTCCCTTTTGGTTGAGCTATATGATTGTAGACTTGTCCAGCACCGGGAAGCACAACAGAAAGCAGAGTGGCTTTTTTTACAGAATGAGAGGTGTCTTTTTGAACCGCAAGCGTATCCTCTTGCGAAGTACATGTATTCGACCAAAGAAATAACACAAACCCAAGAAATAACTTAGGAATCATCCTTTTGCTAACAAAGAAATAATTCTGTTCAAGTCGTTTTCAGAATTGAAATTAACGACTATTTTTCCAGCACCGTTTTTCCCTTTTGAGATCTCAACTTTCGTAGCCAATTTATCAGCCAAGTGCTCTTTTAAAGTAAACTCTTCTTCCGTGATAGCTGGTTTAGAAGATTTTGCAACTTTTCCTGACGTTTTGGTCACAGGAGCGTTATTCTTAATGATCGCCTCCAAATCTCGTACGGATAATCCTTCTTCAACTATAGATTTAAAAAGCTCCACTTGTCGATCTTCTTCTCCAGCAGAAACTAAAGCTCGGGCATGCCCCATAGAAATCAAATTGTCACGAACACCAGCTTGAATAGGTGCAGGGAGCTTTAGCAATCGTAAGTGATTGGTAATGCTTGAACGACTTTTCGAAATTTTCTGACTCAATTGATCCTGGGTCAATTCACATTCCTCAATCAAACGTTGATATGAAAGGCCAACTTCTATTGCATTTAGATTTTCACGTTGAATGTTTTCCACCAAAGCCATTTCCAGCATGGTTTGATCATTGGCAACACGAATATAAGCTGGAACCTCTTTTAAACCAGCCAATTGCGAAGCTCTAAATCTTCGTTCACCCGATATTAACTGAAATTTATCTCTACCCAACTTACGAACCGTAATGGGTTGGATAATACCATGTATACGGATGGATTGCGCCAATTCTTCAAGCGCTTCTTTTTCAAAATTGGTTCTTGGATTGAAGGGATTTGCCTCAATAGCAGCAATCGGCAAAGAAGATATGGAACCAACAACTCCTGAATCAGTCGACTTTGTGGTAATATCAGTATTTGCGTTTTCCAACAAGGCACTTAAGCCTTTTCCAAGAGGTGGACGTTTTTTTGTATTAGAACTCATTACCTAATTTCATTTTTTTCTCGTCGTTCTTTAACTTAGTCATGTTATTCTTTTGCAAAATTTCTCTTGCAAAATTCAAATAATTCACCGACCCTTTGCTCGATGCGTCGTGCATAATGATGGTTTCACCGTAACTCGGTGCTTCCCCCAATTTTGTGTTTCGGTGAATCACGGTGTCAAAAACCAATTCTTGAAAATGTGTTTTTACTTCGTCAACAACTTGATTCGACAAACGCAAACGTGTGTCGTACATAGTCAATACGATTCCTTCTATTTCCAAGTCAGGATTTAAACGTCCTTGAACGATTTTAATTGTATTCAAAAGTTTTCCCAACCCTTCTAATGCGAAGTACTCGCATTGAACTGGAATCATAACTGAATCAGCCGCGACTAATGAGTTAACCGTAATTAAGCCCAAGGATGGAGAACAGTCTATAATGATGAAATCATAGTCATCTTTCACTTTGTCCAAGGCAGCTTTTAGTTTATACTCTCTATTAGGAAGATTAATCATTTCCAATTCCGAACCTACCAAATCAATATGAGAAGGAAGAATATCGAGGTTGGGATTATCTGTTTTTTGTATAAATTCACTGGGATGAGCTTCGTTAATCAAACAATCGTAGATATTTCCAGCCTTTCCTGGGTCTAATCCAAGTCCTGAAGTCGCATTGGCTTGAGGATCAGAATCAACTACTAAGGTTTTGTATTCCAGTACGCCGAAACATCCCCCCAAATTAATCGCTGTGGTTGTTTTCCCAACACCACCTTTTTGATTTGCAATCGCAATTATTTTCCCCATCGATGAATTTTATATAAAACGTAAAGATAAGTCAATCGCGGCGAATTGTTGTCACTTTGCACCCATAGTTTTCAACGTGAAGTTAATTCGAATGATACCTTGAATCTCTTTAATAGATTGGTTCACAAGAAATAATCGCAATAAAACTTTTTGGATTGTTGGTAATTGTTGAAAGAAAAATTAAACTTCTTCTGCCAATTGCCTTTCGTACATGTCAGCGTATAAATTACCTACCGACATTAATTCTTCGTGATTTCCACTTTCAGCAATTTTATGATCATCGAGGACAATGATATTATCTGCGTTTCGAAGGGATGAAATTCGATGCGAAACAATAATGGCGGTTTTGCTCGAAATTTCCTTATTTAAATTTGAAAGAATAATTTCTTCTGTTTCAGTGTCTACAGCCGAAAAACAATCGTCCATTAGAAGTAATTTGGGGTCTCGTAGCAAGGCTCTGGCAATACTAACTCGTTGTTTTTGACCACCACTTAAATTTACTCCTCGTTCGCCAAGCAAGGTGTCAAATCCTTCAGGAAAATCCATGATATTGTGATACACATGAGATTTTTTTGTGCTTTCCACAATTTCAGCGCGAGAAATATCGGGATCTAAAGAGCCAAATTTTATATTGTTCGCAATAGAATCTGAAAATAAGAATACCTCTTGTGGGATTACAGCAGATTGATTTCGAAGGGCGTCTAAATTAATCTCCTTAATGTTTATTCCGTCTACTAAAATTCGACCTTGCTGTGGGTCAAATTGACGCATGAGCAAATTTAAAATCGTCGTTTTACCGCTTCCGGTGCTTCCAACAATACCGAGGGTCTCACCTTTGTTTACCTTAAATGAGACATCCTTTATTGCGGTTAATCCCGAATTTGGATAGGTATAACTTACATTTTCAAATTCAATAGTTCCGTTGAAATTGAATTCTGATGAGCTTTCATTTTTTACTTCTGGCTCTTCTTTCAGGAATTCATTTATACGCTCTTGTGATGCACTAGCACGCTGAATAATCGAAGTAACCCAACCCACCGAAGCGAAGGGCCAAGTCAGATAGTTCACGAAGAAAATAAACGCTAAAATCTCACCAAGCGAAATGGAGTTGGTGTAGGTCATCATTCCACCTAAATAAATAGAAAGTATTGTACTTAAGCCAATTAGTAAAATGATTGTAGGCATGAAAAAGGAATTGATAACCACCAATTTCATCTGTTTTTTCTTATACGTTTCTGCGTTTTTGTCAAAGGTATTTGTGTTCGCCTTTTCCTGCGTATAGGCCTTAAGGACGCGAATTCCTGAAAAGGATTCTTGCACCAATGTCGAAATGAAGGATTGTTGCTTTTGGACTTGTGCGCTCATGGCATTCATCTTACTTGAAACCTTATAAATAATAAACGACATTAAAGGCAATGGCAGCAGCACGAAAAGCGTCAGTTTCATATCAATCGCCAACATTTCTCGGATGACCATGGTAAACAATACGACCAAATTAATGGTGTACATGATTCCTGGCCCCAAATATTGACGAACTTGCGTAACATCCTCGGAGATTCGATTCATTATATCTCCCGTATTATTTTTCTTATAAAAATTGTAGCTTAATCTTTGGTATTGATTATAAATTTCATTCTTGAGATCGAATTCAATGTAGCGACTGGTAACGATAATTGTTTGTCGGGTTAAGAAAAGAAAAAATCCTTTTCCCAAGGAGAGAAGCATGTAGATTCCTCCAATTTTCAATGACAATATCAGGGCATCGTTTAAACCCTCGATTTCAACGGAACCCATCAAATTATCAACAGTCGATTTAATATATAAAGGCATTTTAACGCCGAAGTAGTTCGAGCAAATAATAAAGAGGATACCCAACAACATTCTCCATTTGTATTTTATGAAATATTTGTTGAGATAGCTGAGTGACTTCATGCGATTAATTTCCTATTTTTGCGACGCCATTTGGATCGCTGACAAAATTAGCGAATCGTTATGACAAAAACCGTTAAATGAAAATCTGATTTGAATGATTGAAGTGAAAAAACTTTCTGAGGTCAACCTTACGGAAAACCCCGTAATAGCTCAGATGAGCGTGTTTAATCACGAAGAATTATTGTTTTGTAACGATAATACAACCGGCTTAAAAGCGATAATAGCCGTCCACAATACAGTTCTTGGACCAGCATTGGGAGGAACGAGAATGTGGAATTATACAAATGAAATGGAGGCATTGAATGATGTGCTTCGTTTATCACGTGGAATGACTTACAAAAATTCAATATCTGGATTGGATCTGGGTGGTGGAAAAGCTGTCATAATTGGTGATGCCAAAACGATGAAATCAGATGCTTTGTTCCGGAGATTCGGACGTTTTGTGGACAGCCTTGCAGGAAATTACATTACAGCAGAAGACGTTGGTATCAATCCAAATGATATGGTTTCTGTTTCAAAAGAAACGAATTATGTGGTTGGTTTGCCAGGTAAAAGTGGTGATCCTTCTCCAGTTACGGCATACGGAACATATATGGGAATGAAAGCGTGTGCGAAGCATCAATTTGGAACGGATGACCTATCCGGCAAAAAGGTTGCAGTTCAAGGTGTTGGTCATGTTGGTGAGTACCTCGTTAAACATCTTGCTAGTGAAGGAGCACAGATTTTTATTTCTGATATTGATGAATCCGCATTGAAACATGTTAGTGATACGTATGGAGCTTCAGTTGTTGGATTGGATGAAATTTATGATATCGACATGGATATATATGCGCCGTGTGCATTAGGTGCCACTGTCAACCCAGATACAATTAATCGCTTAAAATGCTCAATCATAGCCGGCGCTGCGAACAATCAGTTGAAGAATGAAAACATTCAAGGGGTAGAATTGATGGAAAAAGGCGTCATTTACGCTCCTGATTACGCTATCAACGCGGGTGGTGTTATCAATTGTTTTGGAGAAGTGAAGGGCTTTGAGAACGATTGGGCACTTGGACAAGCAGAGAAAATTTACGACACGATTTACAATATAGTCGACCGGTCCAAAAAAGAGAATATTCCTACATACCAAATTGCCAATAAAATGGCGGAAGAGCGAATAGAGAAAGCACTTTCATCTAAATAGTCAAAATTAAAGATGCTAAATCGAAGACATTTAAGAATAAAAGTACTTCAGGCGTTGTACGCGTTCTATCAATCCAGCAATCCCGATTTTGTGAAGTTGGAAAAGGAAATGTTGACTTCAATTGAGAGGATGTACCAAATGTACCTATACTTCTTAACGTCTTTCGAAGAAATCAGAGATCAAGCGAATCATAGAATAGAGGAGAACAAAAAGAAACTTCGACCATCGGAAGAGGATTCAAACCCGAACCTTAAGTTAGTGAATAACCAGGTCTTTGAGATGCTTGAGAATAATACAGTTTTGAAGCGTGAAGCCAACGAGAAAAAGGTGAATTGGGACGGGGCTGAGAACAAGGAAATGTTTCGGAAAATCTATTTGGCAATACGTGAAAGTGAAACCTATTTTGCATACATGAATAATGAAGCAAGTAGTTTTGAAGATGATTTGAGCTTTGCGCTTGAATTGTTCAAAGAAGAAATAGCGAATTCGGAATTGCTTTATACCTTTTTTGAAGAAAAAGATATCCATTGGATAGATGATATGGACCTTATGTGTTCAATGGTTATCAAAACAATCAAAGGCTTTACGAAAGAAGAACAAATTATACTTCCTTTGTATAAGGATAAGGTGGATGAGATATTCTTTACGAAAGAACTTTTCAGAAAAACCATTGCTTTGAATGATGAATCAGAAGAATTGATTGATGATTTGACGAAGAATTGGGAGTTGGACCGAATTGCGAAGATGGACGTTTTGTTGATGAAAATGGCCATTGCGGAATTGCAGGTGTTTTCGAACATTCCAACTAAGGTTACTTTGAACGAATACATTGAGATATCAAAATTCTACAGTACACCGAAAAGTCATGGATTTATCAACGGTATCCTAGACAAAG
>CBFIBY010000037.1:0-18614 GCA_965660955.1 Crocinitomicaceae bacterium
GTCCTTTCGGATGACCCAAGCAATGCACTAGGAACTATAACGGCTGATATGATTGAATCCATTGAGGTGATAACCAACCCTTCAGCGAAATATGATGCAAGTGGAACTTCAGGAATAATTAATATTATCTTGAAAAAAGATGAGAACAAAGGCTTCAATGGTTCGATTTCAGTAAATACGGGATGGCCGCACAATCACTCTATAGGAGGTAGTATAAACTATCGGACGAAAAAACTGAATCTATTTACCCAGTTTGGTGCAGGTTACCGTTCACTGCCAAGATGGAACAACAGTGAGAATAGAAACTTGTTAGACTCAACCTCTGTTATAACAGATGGGACTGAGTTTCGGGACGAATTTTTCTACAACATTACACTTGGAACGGATTACTACATCAATGAGTTGAATACAATTACTTTATCAGGAAATTTCGCCTATGAGATTGAGGATCAGCCTTCTGAAACTGATATTTTTCTTTATGATTCGCAGAATACTCTCGTTTCAAACTATAGGCGAACAGAGGAAACATCAGCTCAGAATCCGAAGTACCAATATGATCTGCAGTACAAAAAGCAATTCAAAAATAACAAAGAACACACGCTTAACTTCAGCACGGTGGGTCGATTTTTTGGAAAGGATCAGTCGTCTCTCTTTCAAAACACATACAGTTTAGGAACCGAAGTGTTTGGAAATCAAAAAACACAAACGAGTTTTTATCAATTTGATCAAACGTATCAACTGGATTATGTCAATCCGATAAGTAAAATTTGGACCTTTGAATCGGGAGCAATGTATGAGATTAATGATGTTGGTAACGACTTTGCTGTCTCAAATCAAGTTGGGAGTTTATACGTGCTGGATTCAAACTTCACGAATAATTTTGAGTACAACCAGAAAGTATTAGGTGTTTATTCAACAGGTGCCTATGAGAGAGAAAAATGGGGTTTAAAGCTAGGACTTCGTCTAGAAAACACAGAGTTGAATACCTTACTCATCAACACGGACGAAAAGAACAATAGAAACTTCACCAATCTTTTCCCAACTG
The DNA here is from genome assembly GCA_965660955.1 of Crocinitomicaceae bacterium. Classification (GTDB taxonomy): domain Bacteria; phylum Bacteroidota; class Bacteroidia; order Flavobacteriales_D; family Crocinitomicaceae; genus UBA2040. The sequence continues at coordinate 1,046 of CBFIBY010000037.1, forward strand.
TTCATACTTCTTATAAGTTCTCAAAGAAAGTTCAAGTGCAAGCTGGTTATTCTCGTCGAATATTTCGGCCTAGATTATGGGACTTAAACCCGTTTTTTAACATTAGAAACAACTATAGCATACGAACTGGTAATCCTGATTTATTGCCACAATTTGCCGATTCCTATGAATTAACGGGTATTTTTTATATTAAAAAGTTAACCTTAAACTCAAGCATTTATTATTTATATACGACCGATGTAAAAGAAAATATTTCTTATTCAATCGATAACGTTTTGTACACAAGACCAGAAAACATTGGTGTTAATCATAAAATCGGTGGAGAATTAAATTGGAAGTATGTCCCAACAAAATGGTTAACAACAAATGGAGATTTTAATTATGGTTATTTCAATCGAATCGGAAGTTTTGAATCGCAAAATTTCGATTTTCAAGGTGATCAGTGGTCGACAAAATTGACGGCGAAAATCAAAATGAAGTCTGACATTGATATAGAATTGTCAGGAAACTATCAATCTGCTTACAAAACGATTCAAGGCAAAGTTTCAGGTTTTGCTTTTGCCAACGCAGGAATTCGCAAGAAAATTTGGAAGGGCAAAGCAGTCGTAAATTTATCTGTGCGTGATATTTTTGCTTCGAGAATTAGAGAGAGTATTGTTGATCAAGCGACCTTTAATTCATATTCGTTTTCTCAAAGGGGACGATTCATGACTTTAGGATTTAGTTATAGCTTTGGGAAAGGGGAGGCAATGAGTTATACGGGTGGTAGAAGACGTTAAACTTGCGCATGAATTAATCCGGATTCAGACCGATAGACAAGTATAAAAGAGCTTCAAAATGATAAAATTTCTTATGAGATAGTGTGGGACTGTCTTTATCTTTAGGGTCTAACACTAATAACCCTTCATATGAAAGTTGTAAAACTCTACTCACTCATTTTATCTTTACTAACTAGCTTTTCCATCATAGCGCAAAGTAATTCCTTTATGGACAACTGGCATTTTGGATGGTTTGCTTCGGTGAACTTTTCGAGTGGCGCACCCGTCGCTACTTCCGGTTCAACAATGATTTCAACCGAAGGTTGTGCAACCTATTCGGATAATCAAGGAAATTTACTATTCTATACGGATGGAGGGAAGAATAATCCCGGTCCCACGGCACCAGGAGGTGTTCGCAATGCAAATCATCAAATGATGCCAAATGGAGACATGAATAATGGTGAAGGCGGTTGTGATAGCTCTCCTCAATCGGCGCTGATCATACCTAAATCAGGCTCGGAGTATTATTTATTTACGATTGGATGTAATAATCAACCACTTGGACTTAAAAAATCAATAATTGATATGTCATTAGATGGAGGTCTCGGAGATGTAACCATCAAAGGAGATCAGATACCAGGAGTCAGTTCGAATCTAGCGGAAGGAATGACGGCTACAAAACATGCCAACGGTATAGATCATTGGCTGATTGTGCATAGTTCAGGAGGGAATACTTATTTTGTTTTTTTAGTTACTTCTACGGTGATAATGGGACCAACAGCCTATAGCGTAGGTTCGGGTGATAATTTGGGTCAGATTAAAATTAGTGTTCAAGGTGATAAAATAGCATTTAACTCAGAAGTATTGGATTTTGATAATTCAACAGGAGCAATTTCAAATCCAATTTCTATCGGTACAGAGTCCTTTTGGGGAAGAGCTTTTTCGGCATCGGGTGATTATTTGTACATGAGAACAATTATGGGGGATCTCTATCAATACGACATGAATGCTACTGATATTGCGGCAAGTGAAGTTTTAATATCATCTGTTTTGTCAGCAACTGGGAATTTACAATTGGGACCAGATTTGAAAATTTATGGCTCTTCAAACGGGAATAATTATCTCTCAGCTATTACAAATCCAGAATTACCAGGGCAAGCTTGTAACTACCTCAAGGATTTTTTACTTCTCTCCGGTAGTGCGCAATGCCAAATGGGTTTGCCCAATTTCATTGATAGTGAATTGAAAAACTTGCTTAACACTTCCGAAATAGAAAGCACTGAATTTCCAATAAAATTTTACCCTAATCCAGCAACGAATAAAATTATATTTGCAGCGAAAGTAAACAAAAGAGATTTGAGAATATTCACGGCTGACGGAAAAGAACTCAACAATTGGGAATTAATAGGGCAGGAATTGGATTTGACTTCTTTTCAGTCTGGAATGTACATCATGACATACTTTGGAAGCAATGAATTCTTTATAAAGGAATAATTAATACCCGCCACTCGCTCCGCCAATTTTCTCGATTGGATGCCAAGTTGTTTTGTATTCTTGAAACTTTGAAATGTAATCCAAACCTTGTGCATCTGGTTTTTTGAAGTCGTCGATGAAAGTTGAAAACCGTTTCACATTGCTCACGCAGTTTTCGGCCATGGTCTTTTTCAATTTCGAATCCCTGGAAAGAGTGAGGGCATTGATGTCCATATGCGTTGAAAATGTCTCAGCTAGTTCTTCTAAATTCCCCGTAAGAATGTTGATGACACCTCCAGGAACATCTGATGAATTGATCAGTTCTGCCAATGTAATTGAAGACATGGCTTTAGTTTCGGAAGCCAAAAGGACACAGGTGTTTCCGCCTGCAATAATTGGTAGAAGCATGGACGTCAAACCAATCAATCCCGTGTTTTCATCAGCGATGAGTCCAACAACACCAGTGGGTTCAGCGACAGTAAAATTGAAATGATTGCTCGAAACAGGGTTAACGGAACTTATAATTGCTTGGTATTTGTCGCACCATCCAGCGTAATAAATACATCGATCAATCGAAAGAAGGACTTCTTTTTCGGCACTCGCCTTGGTTTCACCCATTTGTATCAATTCATCAACCAATTGCGCTTTTCGACCTTCCATCATTTCAGCTAAACGGTATAAGATTTGACCACGGTTGAAAGCCGTTTTCGAACTCCAACCCCCAAAGGCCTTTCGGGCAGCGACTACTGAATTTCGCACATCTTTGCGCGAACTCAAACACATATTTGCTAACAAATTATCTTTCTTATCCTTTAACTGATAAGTTCGTCCAGATTCTGTTCGTGGAAATTTTCCGCCGATATAAATTTTGTATGTCTTTAAAACTTCTAATCGTTCCATGATATCCGTCTTTATTTGTCAAATTTTAAATAAGGTTCTAGTCCGTGCATTCCGCCTTCACGACCAAAACCACTTTCCTTATATCCGCCAAATGGCGATGCGGGATCAAAACGGTTGTAGGTATTCGCCCAAACTATTCCTGCACGAAGTTGCGTGGTTAAATTAAAGATTCTAGATCCTTTGTCTGTCCAAACTCCTGCGGCTAAACCATAAGGAGAGTTGTTTGCTTTTTGAATGACTTCGTAAATTGTTCTAAAAGTTTGAATTGTTAAAACAGGTCCAAAGATTTCTTCTTGTGCTATTCGATTTGATTGCGCCACGTCGGTAAACAATGTGGGTGGCATGAAATACCCTTTCTTTGGGAGTTTGCATGGCGATTGATAAATATCCGCACCTTCTTCTTTTCCAATTTTTAGATATTTCTGAATGGTATTGAATTGCTCTTTTGAGTTAATGGCTCCAATGTCCGTATTCTTGTCGATTGGGTCACCTACGATAAGGGATTCCATTCGGTATTTCAGTTTCTCAATTACTTTATCTGCCACTCCTTCTTGCACAAATAAACGTGATCCGGCGCAACACACATGCCCCTGATTGAAGTAAATTCCATTTACGATTCCTTCTACGGCTTGGTCCAAAGGGGCATCGTCAAATATGATATTAGCCGATTTCCCTCCTAACTCTAGGGTCAATTTTTTATCGGTTCCAGCAATTGATTTCTGAATCAATTTTCCAACGCCAGTTGAACCGGTGAAAGCAATTTTGTTTATATCGGGATGATTTACAATAGCCGCACCGGTATCCCCATAACCCGTCACAATATTAATAACACCGGCGGGCAATCCAGAATCCCGAATGATTTCTGCCATAATCATCATGGTCAAAGAAGTCGTTTCGGCAGGTTTAATAACGATTGTATTTCCTGTTGCTAAAGCTGGCGCAATTTTCCAAGCAGCCATTAACATCGGAAAATTCCAAGGAATGATTTGACCCGCAACACCCAATGATTTTGGTTTTTTGCCAGGAAAAGCTTCTTCCAACTTATCGGCCCAACCCGCATAGTAAAAGAAATGATTGCAAGCCAATGGAATATCAATATCTCTTGCTTCGCGTATAGTTTTACCAGAGTCTAAAGATTCAGCAACAGCCAGTTCACGAGAGCGCTCTTGCATCATTCTAGCAATTCGAAAAATGTATTTACCTCTCTCAGCTCCTGTCAATTTTGACCAAACTGAAGTATAAGCTTTTCGAGCTGCTTTAACTGCTTTGTCGACGTCCTTCTCATTTCCATACGCAATGGATGCCAAAGTTTTTTCGTTTGCAGGATTAATCGTCTTAAAATATTTTCCAGAAGATGGTTTCTGAAATTTTCCATCAATAAATAAATCGTACTTTTCTTTTAACTTAACGATTTTGGTGCTTTCTGGTGCTGGGGCATAATCCCAAGTTGTGTTTTCTTTTTTACCCATGATTAATCAATTGAAAAATAATCAGCAGATGAATAATGTCCTGTTTTTGATTTCGCAACTTGCATTAGTACGTCATTTGCTAAACTACTAGCGCCAAATCGGAAATATGTATTGTTAAGCCAGTCGTCTCCGAGTGTCTCTTTTACCATGACCAAATAGTGTAAGGCTAACTTCGCATTCGAGATTCCTCCTGCTGGTTTCATACCCACCATTTTACCCGTTTCTTTGTAGTGATCACGAATTGCTTGTAACATAGTATAGGTAACTGGCATGGTAGCGGCTGGTTGAATTTTACCTGTTGAAGTTTTAATAAAATCCGCGCCAGCATGTATGGCAAGATCACTTGCGCGTCGGACATTATCAAGAGTTGATAATTCACCAGTTTCGAGAATTACTTTTAGTCGTGCTTTTCCACATGCTTCTTTTATGGAAGCTATTTCATCAAAAACGAAATCATATTCTCCAGCCAAGAACTTACCTCTTGAAATGACCATATCAATTTCGTCGGCACCACTGTTCACGGCAAATTTTGTGTCGTCAATTTTTACGGAATGCGGAGCTTGTCCGCTTGGGAATGCAGTCGAAACCGAGGCTACTTTTACATTCGTTCCTATTAATTCTGCTTTGGCTAATTTCACCATGGAAGGATAAACACATACGGCAGCCACATTAGGAAGTCCTTCAACCTGATCATGAAGATGATGTGCTTTGTAACACATCTGTCGCACTTTACCTGGCGTATCTTTTCCTTCAAGCGTAGTTAAATCAATCATGTTAAGGACCATATTTAGTCCTTGCCATTTGGCTTCATTTTTAATGCTACGCGTCTGAAATCGAGCGGTTCTTTCTTCTACGCCCACTTTATCTACCGAGGGAGAATTGAGCAGTATTTCATTTATTTTCGCAGAATATTTTGTCATATCAATTCAAAAAAAAAGACTCTTAACGAGTCTTTCAATATGCTAAGCTAGAGTTGCCCATCGGAATGATAGACGCCCTGTTTATATACTTTTACTTTTAGTAGAATTCCATCTTCATCGTAAAGATAAACTTTTCCATCCCACAATTGACCGTTTCTAAATTCACCGTCTTGCCAGATTTCATCATTATCGTTATAGCATTTGTTGTATCCGTTCGGGATAAATTTGGCTCCTTTCGTTCTTGGTCGGGCGACAAATGGAGCTTTTTCTTTGGAGGCTCCAGGGTCTTTTACATTAACCGTAGGCTGAACCATTTCTTTTTGAATTGAACTAATCACTCTTCCTGTGGCGTCATATTCAATCAGCTCTTTTACATCGCCATTTTCATAGTAACGTGTTGCTTTACCATTGGGTTTGCCATTCTCGGCTTTGTATTCAAATTCTATTTGACCGTTGGGGTAAAAATACTTTACTGTGCCTTGTTCTCTTCCGTTTTCATTGTACTCAGCCGCAAATTCCAACACACCATTTTCATGATATCTTTTTAGTGAATCTCTGTAAGAATTTCGGATAAATGTTCCTTCTTCCTTAACTTTTCCGTTCGGGTGCATTTTTTGGTAGAACCCTTGTGGACGATTGTTTACGTATGTTCCTTTTATACGAGGAGTAGCACCGTCGTTGTGGTATTTTATCCAGATACCGTTTTTTCGGTCGTCTTCATATGGACCTTCTTCAATTTTTCCATCTGCCGGAATACCAGCTTCGGGTCTATCTTTTCCAAAATAAATCCAATATCCTTGTTTTAAACCGTTACGATCTTTCTGATTGACTTTTTTTGTGCCATCATCTTGCATGCTGATATTGCCGTCGCGGGAGAGAACACGGTTCGACATAAACGTCATGCTGAGCAGGCAGAGAAATAAGGTTTTGTAATACATACGTATTCGTTGTTCAAGATAAACTCGGTGCAAAATACAAAAAAATACTTTTCACGTGAAGAAAAGACGAAAAAAATACGATGAAAGTTGCTTGTTTTCTCAAACAATATTTTGTTAGTCGTAGTGTATGTTCTCTAACATTATTTGCACCATCGAACTCAAATCAAACTTAACTTTCCAGCCCCAATCATTCTGAGCATCAGAGTCGTCAATGGAATTAGGCCAACTGTCAGCAATTTGTTGCTTAAAATCTGGTTTGTAGGAGATTTTAAAATCAGGTTGATGTTTCACTATTTCATTGTACAATTCTTTTGGGGTAAAATCACAACCCGAAAGATTGTACGCCGAACGAATTTTAATTGATTCTGCTGGAGCTTCCATTAAATCAACTGTTCCCCGTATAGCATCTTCCATATACATCATTGGCAATCGTGTATCCTCTTTCAAAAAGCATTCAAACGCAATATTTTGCTTGGCCTTGTGAAATATATCAACGGCATAATCCGTCGTCCCACCGCCTGGAAGAGCAGTGTATGAAATCAAACCTGGATAGCGGATACTTCTGACATCTACTCCATGCACATTGTGGTAATACTCACACCATCTTTCACCAGCTTGTTTGGATATTCCATAAACCGTTGTAGGTTCCATTATTGTCCGCTGCGGTGTGTTGTCAGGTGGAGTGGTTGGACCAAAAACGGCAATTGAACTTGGCCAAAACACCTTTTTTACATAACCTTCTTTCGCTAAGTCTAGGATGGTAAACAATCCTTCCATATTTAGTTTCCATGCAAAATCAGGATGCTTTTCAGCCGTTGCAGACAGAAGGGCGGCGAGAAGATAAACTTCAGTAATTTTTTCATCAATTATAAACTTTCTCACAAAGTCTCGATCAAGAATGTCCATATGTTCAAAAGGACCTCCTTTGAGGTGAACAGGGCATTCGTTTTTAACGTCGGTTGCAATAACTGTTTCGTTACCAAAACGTTTGCGAAGTTCTAAAACGAGTTCCGTACCAATTTGTCCTCCAGCACCTATCACCAAAACTTTCTTCATAGTCACAAATAATTTGAGCAAAGTTAAAATTTCATTCTTTTTATGGCGAAAATGTTAGAGTAAGATTTGAACAAGTCTATTATTCTCAAAACTATCAAAGATTGATTATCTTTGTGTGAAACGACTTTATGTGGGTTGAATTACAAATACTGTTGAGTTATTTAATCAAAAGAAATCCTGAGTGATAGGGTTTTTAAACAATAGTATTCATCCATTTTAAACACATTTATTACATATGCCATTTTATCATAAATTAGGAAAGATACCTCACAAACGACATACGGTTTTTGATCGTCCAGAGGGCGGAATATTTCATGAACAACTATTTGGAACGGAAGGTTTTCACGGTTTCTCTTCTATACTGTATCATCATTATCCTCCGACTCAAGTTAAGAGTGTGAGTGAGGCAAAAGACATTTCTCCAATACCTGCCGTAGACAAGAACATTTCTGCAAGAATGTTGAAAGGAATGAACGTTGCCCCAAAAGCTGATTTTTTAGAAAGTCGTGAGATTTTGTTGTACAATAACGATGTCAACGTAGCTTGCGCTGCACCTACAGAATCCCTTTCAAAATATTTTTATAAGAATGCCGACGCCGATGAAGTAATCTTTATTCATAAAGGTTCGGGAACCTTGCGCACATTGCTTGGAAACATACCGTTTAAGTACGGAGATTACTTGGTGATTCCGAGAGGAATGATTTATCAAATCAGTTTTGATTCTTCCGATAATCGTTTGTTTATTGTCGAATCTTTTTCCCCAATAGTTACTCCAAAAAGGTACAGAAATGATTTTGGACAACTTTTGGAACACTCGCCATTTTGTGAGCGTGACATGCGTCCACCAAGTGAACTTGAATCACATATTGAAAAGGGAGATTATACAATTAAAATCAAAAAAGAGAATCACCTCCATGAGATGGTTTACGCGTCGCATCCATTTGATGTTGTAGGATGGGATGGATTCAATTTTCCATACGCCATTTCCATTTTTGATTTTGAGCCAATTACTGGAAGAGTTCATCAACCACCTCCCGTTCATCAACAATTTGAAGCATTCAACTTTGTAATTTGTTCGTTTGTGCCAAGGTTATACGATTATCACCCGAAAGCAATTCCGGCACCATATAATCACAGTAATGTTGATTCTGACGAGGTTTTGTATTACGTCGACGGGGATTTTATGAGTAGGAATCACGTTGAACAGGGTTTTATTTCCTTGCATCCCGGTGGAACTCCACATGGTCCTCATCCTGGTGCTTATGAAAGAAGCATTGGGCAAAAGGAAACGGGAGAATTAGCCGTTATGGTGGACACGTTCAAACCACTTAAATTAACACAAGCAGCCGTCGACTTGCAAGATGAATCCTATTTGACAAGCTGGTTATTTAAAGATTAAAAAAAACATATTATTATGTCATCAGAAATAAAAAAAGACATCGAAAACGTAGAATACGGGTTAGAAAAAATATTCGAAGGAGCGCAAGACTTTTTGCCACTTTTGGGAACGGATTATGTTGAATTTATCGTAGGTAATGCCAAACAAGCAGCCCACTTTTACAAAACTGCATTTGGGTTTCAATCGCATGCCTACAAAGGATTGGAAACAGGATGTGCGGATTTTGCTTCATACGTAGTTGTGCAAGACAAAATTAGAATTGTACTAACAACTCCACTTAAAGAAGATTCTTGGATGAATGATCACATTGCTAAACATGGTGATGGAGTTAAGGTGGTTGCACTTTGGGTAGACGATGCCAAGAAATCTTGGGAAGAGACGACAAAAAGAGGAGCTAAATCCTACATGGAGCCTACAGTTGAAAAAGATGAACACGGTGAAGTTGTAAGAGCTGGAATTTATACATATGGCGAAACGGTACACATGTTTGTGGAGCGTAAAAACTATACTGGTGAATTTTTGCCTGGATACGTAAAGTGGGAATCGGATTACAACCCTGAGCCGGTTGGGCTTAAATTTATCGATCATATGGTCGGAAATGTGGGATGGAATGAGATGAATACATGGGTGAAATTTTATGAAGATGTAATGGGGTTTGTAAACTTCTTGTCTTTTGATGATAAGCAAATTACAACTGAATATTCCGCTCTAATGAGTAAGGTAATGAGTAATGGGAATGGAAGGATTAAATTTCCAATAAACGAACCTGCCGAAGGGAAAAAGAAATCTCAAATAGAAGAGTATATTGATTTTTATAATGGACCTGGTGTACAACACATTGCTGTTGCAACAAATGATATTATTGATACAGTAGCAAAAATGAGAGCTAGAGGAATTGAGTTTTTATCTACACCTCCGGAAGAGTATTACAAAGCTGTACCAGGCAGACTTCAAGCACATAATCACGAATTAGGCGAAGACATTGAAAAATTGAAAGCGCTGGGAATTATGATCGATGCGGATGAAGAAGGATACTTACTTCAAATCTTTACGAAACCTATTGAAGACCGACCGACGCTTTTCTTTGAAATCATTCAGAGAATGGGAGCGCGAGGTTTTGGTGCAGGAAATTTTAAAGCACTTTTCGAAAGTATCGAAAGAGAGCAGGAAAAAAGAGGAACTTTGTAGAAAAAGCCATAAAGAATTAAATCTAGGGCGTTCATATTCCATTCGTTGTTGGAATACAGCGCCCTTTTTTGATTTAATACCCTTTACCGACCAGATTTCTCCGTTCACCGATAAACTAAACAAAGAACGAGAAAAATTCTGCAGATTTGTTTCATATTAATTAGAACACATGGAAAAAGAAAAATTATCACCAGAAGATCAACACGATTTCTTATCATGGGAAAGAGGGAAATCCAGAGGTAAACTCGTGGCCGGAATACTAGTCCTTCTATTCGGATTGGTTTATTTATTGTATGAATTAGGCGTTGAGATCCCGCGTTGGATTATAAGCTGGGAAATTATATTCATTGGTATCGGAATTGTGATTTTGATTCGGCATAAATTCCAGAAAATGCTGGGTTACATTTTTGTAGCCATTGGTGTGCTATCGAAAGTCCATGATTTTTATCCGCACTTATTCAATTGGAGAATCATTTGGCCGATCATAATCATAATGGCAGGTTCATCCATGATATACAGAGCGAAATTTGGTGTGCGGCGAAAAGATAAATGGAAAAAAATGTCCGGTCGTTCAGATTTCTTCGGAATGGGAGAAACAGATGTGTCACCCGATGATTTTATTGATGGAGTATCGATTTTTGGAAGCATTAAGAAACAAGTGGTAACAAAAAGCTTTAAAGGAGCTGATTTGTTCACCTTATTCGGAGGAACAGAAATAAACCTTACACAGGCTGATTTCGAAAGTCGAGCGATGATCGATTTAACGACCATTTTTGGTGGAGCCGAAATAATCGTTCCTTCAGATTGGACGGTGAAATCTGAAATGGTATCCATTTTCGGTGGATTGGAAGACTCACGATTCCAAAAGAATATTGACGAGATGAGTAACAAAGTTTTAGTTTTAAAAGGAACCTGTGTTTTCGGTGGAGTAGAAATAAAAAGTTATAAATAAGAGCGATGGATAAAATCGGTATTTCCGAATCCAAAAATCTAAGAATACAAGTCACCTTGGCAATTTGCTTCGGTGGCTTGTACGCTTTTGCCCTTTTTTGTTCAGGTTATACCTATCAAGATTATTTATATGCAGGATTAATTTTTTCTTTAGAAGTTCTTTTGGGAGCTCGATTGATGATGACCGTTTTTCGATACTTTCAGCCCATCCGGACCATGTCCTTTGTTCCTTTGACTATTTTGGTTTTGCAAACGATTCTAGTTTCAGGGTTGTTTTACTTTATCATTTCTACCTTGAATTTGAAATGGCGTCCTCATTTGTATGAGCCGAATTTTTATATCCATTTCGTCCTTTTGTTTTTTATTTATTGGGTATTCTTTTATGAGTGGTGGTTCGTCAAGAACGAAGCCAGAAATGCAAATGAAACTAAACGGGTATTGCATTTGCAAGAAAACTTGAAAAATGCAGAAATCAAGAATATCCAGCAAAACATCCAACCCCACTTTCTTTTTAATAGTCTGAACTCAATCAGCTCCTTGACGATTAGCGAACCTGAAGAAGCACAAAAAATGGTCGTCAAACTTTCAGAATTCTTGCGTCATTCTGTTGTGAAAAACCAGAAGATGTTCGTGACGTTGAAAGAGGAATTGGAGCAAATTAACCGATATCTAGCAATCGAACAAATTCGTTTTTCGCATCGGTTGCATTTTGATTTAGTGCACGATGAGGCAAATAATGCGATTGAAATTCCAGCAATGCTTTTACAACCTTTGATAGAAAATGCGATTAAATATGGATTATACGGTCAAACAGGTAAAGCGGAAATCAAGATGAAGTGCACCAAGGAAGAAAACTACCTGGTCGTTCGGATTTCAAATCCAGTGGATGTAAATCACACGGTTAAAAAGGGGACAGGTTTTGGGTTGAATAGTATTCGTAAGAAGCTGTATTTGTTGTATGCAGAGAATAATCTGCTTCGCACAGATATGCGAAATCAAATTTTTAGAACAGAATTAAAAATACCATTGCATTATGAAGGTGATATTAGTTGATGACGAACCGTTAGCGCGGAATATTCTGAAGAAGTACTGTTCGCAAATTCCGGAAATTGAAGTTCTTGGGGAATGTGAAAACGGTTTCGAAGCAGTGAAAATGATAGAGGAGAAAAACCCAGATTTAGTTTTTCTCGATATTCAAATGCCCAAACTGAATGGATTCGAGGTGCTTGAATTACTACCTGAAACACCAAAGGTGATTTTCACTACTGCTTTCGATGAGTATGCCGTGAAAGCCTTTGACGCAAATGCCATGGATTATTTACTTAAACCATTTTTATTCGAACGGTTCAATCAAGCTTTTGAGAAGGTGAAGAATCAAAGCAGTCCCCAGATTGTTGAAACAAATTCGAACGAGTATATTCATCCTGACGAAACCCAACGAATCGTTATCAAAGAAGGAGAGAAAATTAGCATTGTTCCAATTGAAGAATTGGTTTACATTGAGGCATATGACGATTATGTGAAGCTGCATACTGCAGACACCAGATACGTCAAAAAGCAAACAATGTCACATTATGAAAAAACGCTACCTAGTCAACTCTTCGTTCGTATCCACAGGTCTAGTATTATCGCGATTGATCGGATTCAAAGTATTGAATCTATTGAAAACGGTCGGTATCAAGTTTTACTTACGAATGATGTCCGCTTACCAATAAGTCGGTCTTCATTTCCCGAATTGAAGACGCGTTTGGGCTGGTAGAACAGAAATAAGTAAATTTGACATTCTAAAATTGTACAATGGTCAAAGTAGGAATAATAATGGGTAGCAAATCGGATCTTCCAGTGATGCAAGATGCGGCAGATTTTTTGAAAGAAATTGGAATTGAATTTGAAATGAAAATTGTATCCGCTCATCGCACCCCAGAAATCATGTTTGAATACGGTAAGTCAGCCCACACGAGAGGTTTGGAAGTGATAATTGCCGGAGCTGGAGGTGCAGCGCACTTGCCTGGAATGACGGCTTCTTTGACACCCTTACCTGTAATTGGTGTTCCGGTTAAATCAAGTAATTCAATCGATGGTTGGGATTCTATTTTATCTATCCTTCAAATGCCCGGAGGAATTCCAGTTGCAACAGTAGCCTTAAATGGAGCGAAGAACGCTGGAATTTTAGCGGCAAAAATAATTGGCTCCACGGATAAGGAGGTGCAGGCTAAAATGATTGCCTACATGGAAGAGTTAAAAGCGAAGGTGATTGAAAGCGGCAAGTCACTTTAAGACGACGAAAGTTTATAGCAACAAAAATCCCGTTTCAGTTAAACCGAAACGGGATTTTTTATAGTCAGTTTTTTCTATTGTAAAGTAAAAACGATTGGAATTCGACAACGCGCTCTAACCTTTTTACCACTGGCTTCACCTGGAACCCATTTCGGCATTTTACGCAGTACACGCTTCGCTTCTCTATCCAACTCAGGTGATACACCACGCTGAATTTCTACATTCGAAATTGATCCATCTTTTTCAACAACAAAGTTCAAATAAACTTTTCCTTGATCTTCATTGGCAATTGCCATCGGTGGGTAAACAATATTTGATTGAAGAAACTTCATCATTTCCGCTGTTCCTCCAGGGAAAGTTGCATCAACATCAGGGAATTCAATAATTTCCTCTTCAATAACTTCTTTCTTATCCTCTTTCCCAATTGGAATTGGTGGTGGTGCCACAACTACAGTCGCTTGAGGTTCTTCTTCTGTGTTTTCTTCAATTTTAATTTCTTCCTGAATTGGAGGTGGTGCTTGTACCTCTGGTGGAGTTGGTGGTGGTGGCTCCTCTTCTTGTTTCTCCTCTTCTTGGAAATTTACAACAGACGTTTGCAAATTTTTCTTTCCAGCGTCATCTTTAATAACTCCTGCTGTGTAAGAAAAAGAGGCAAGAACAAGGCTTCCAATAAAAAGAAATCCAATCGCAATAAACGGTAAACGTAATTTGTCAACATTGGCATCGGCGCTTTTCTTTAATTCCATTTTGATATATTTTAATCGTAAAAATAATAAATAAAGTTACAAATTCTATTCCAAAAAATCAATAACACTCTTTGTACAGTAAACGAAACGTCAACATGCCTAAATAAATTCCAATTATGCCCATTAATATCCAGAACCATTGAAAATTGCGCTCTGGGTAAATGTACATTGCAATTAATTCTAACATGAGTAGAATAAAAAATGTAACGATTACAGAATACGGTACAGCTCTTCTTTTTAAAAGTTCATTTTTTTGCTGCCTTTTAAAACTGGAGCATAAATTAAAACTCATTAAAAAGTAGAAAAAAGCATATTGAAAGCTGTATTTCGCCGAGAAATCAATGGAACTGGTTAGACTAGGAAAAAAAATGTCCAACAAAACGACACTCATGACAATAAACCATGCAATTGTAACTCCAAAGATGCGAAATCTCAAATTTTATCCAATTAAACTTTCATAGGCAGCGGCATCCATCAAACCATCAAGTTGTGCGGTATCCGAAATTTTAATTTTCACCATCCAGCCTTCACCGAAAGGATCTGTATTGACTGTTTCTGGAGCTGACTCCAATGCTTCGTTAAATTCAAGAATTTCACCCGAAATCGGCATAAATAGATCAGAAACTGTTTTTACCGCTTCGATGGAACCAAATACTTCTGATTCGGCAAGTGTATCACCTTCAGTTTCTATTTCCACATAAACGATATCACCTAATTCTCCCTGAGCAAAATCTGTAATACCTACAATAGCTGTGTCTCCTTCAACGCGCACCCACTCGTGGTCGTTTGTATATTTTAAATCCGCTGGTATGTTCATTATATAATTTTAGTGCAACAAATGTATGATTTTCAAACTTTTTATTGGGGGAATGAACCTGCTTTTTTCCAAATTTTATTAACCATTATTCAGCCGAATTATTCAACAACTTAACTTTGCTGTTAATACCCGAAAATAAAGAGAGCAAAAAGCTTTTTTTCTTACTTTAGCGGCCACATGATTAACCAAGATCAAATAAAGGATACCCAAGAGCGAATTGCACAAATTGAAATATATCTCAAAATTCCTGAAAAGCGATTGGCCCTGAAAGAAGCGGAACTGAAAACCCAAGACCCATCATTTTGGGAAGATGCGAAAGCAGCTGAAATTCACATGAAAGATATTCGTGGATTAAAAATTTGGGTGGATGCCTACGACAAACTCGCAACTGATTTTGAAGATATGCTTGTCATGGTTGAGTTTGCAAAAGAAGATCCAGCCGAAGAACCTGCCTTGGATAATCATTTTGAGAAATTGATCAAAGAATTAGAAGAGTTGGAGTTAAAAAACATGCTCTCCGACGATGAAGACAAACTTAGTGCAGTTCTACAGATCACTGCGGGCGCAGGAGGAACAGAAAGTTGCGATTGGGCTTCCATGTTGATGCGAATGTATTTGATGTACGCTCAGAAAAGCGGCTATGATGTAAAAGAATTAAACTACCAAGATGGAGACGTCGCTGGAATAAAAACGGTTACACTTGAAATTAATGGTGATTTTGCTTTCGGGTACTTGAAAGGAGAAAACGGTGTGCATCGATTAGTGCGCATTTCACCGTTTGATAGCAATGCGAAAAGACATACTTCTTTTGCTTCAGTATATGTCTACCCCTTGGTTGATAATACAATTGAAATTCACGTCAATCCTGCAGATGTCACATATGAAACATTTCGTTCCGGTGGAGCAGGAGGGCAGAATGTTAACAAAGTTGAGACGGCTGTGCGCTTGAGACATGAGCCTTCGGGAATAATCATAGAAAATTCAGAATCACGTTCTCAGTTAGCCAACAAAGAAAAAGCGATGCAATTATTAAAATCTCAATTGTATGAATTGGAGTATAGAGAAAGGATGGAAAAGCGAGATGCGATTGAAGCTAGTAAAAAGAAAATTGAATGGGGATCGCAAATTCGAAACTATGTGATGCATCCGTATAAATTGGTTAAAGATGTACGCACGGGTTACGAAACAGGGAATGTAGATGCCGTTATGGATGGAGATTTAGCTGAGTTTTTGAAAAGTTATTTAATGACATTTGGACACTAATTACTATGAGCAATACGATACAGGTTTGGCACAACAGAAGGTGCTCGAAAAGCCGAGGGGCATGTCAATGGTTGGACGACAAAAACATCGAATCAGAGATTATTGACTATATGAATGTACCCGTATCAGAGCGTGATTTGCAAGATGTTTTGAAAAAACTGAATATGTCTGCCTTTGATTTAATACGAAAAAAGGAAAAGATATTCATAGAAAATTGGAAGGGGCAAGAGAAAACTGAGAAAGAATGGATTAAGATTATGGTTGAAAATCCAAAGTTGATTGAACGACCAATTGTTGTAAAAGGCACTAAAGCCGTTGTAGCAAGGCCAATAGAAAGATTAGAAGAGCTTTTCATACTGAACTAAACAATCAGGAATACTCAAAAAATATTGGGTGCAAATAGTGGATAAGTTTTCGCGAAATTTGCGCTTGGGTATGTAGATTAATGTTAATTTTGCCGACGGAATTCTTCTACTTAACTGAAAATAATTCCCAATACAAAGAATGAGCATACAGAAAATTTTCACAAAGGTTAAATCGAAATTTAGCGATCGCATTGAAATGTTGAGTCAAGCTAAGTCCGTTGAGTTTGAGATTTTGGACAAAGACGAACGAAGTTTTGACGATACAGACGCACTAGTTATTTTTCATGAAGATCATAATTTAGATGCATCTGGTGAGGAAACGCGAGATATCTTTGAGAAAAAATTACGACCAATTCACAAAATTGACATCAATGGAACGAAGCAGGTCATTGTTTCCCAGTACGGATTGTGGTTGGAAAGAAACAGTGTTAAAAGTCCATTGTTTATTGGTACTGACCAACTAATCGACAATCCTAAGGTTGAAGGATTGCTCGACAAAATGCTGTAAGTCGAATTTATACCGTTTATTTTCTTTACTTTTTAAACTTCATTACGTCTGAGGCGTTTAATGAAGAGTAAATCAAGGTATGTCAAAAAGTCCAAAAGCCATCGTTGTAGGAAGTGGAATAGCTGGGATTGCATCCGCTATTAGGCTTGCCGTGCAAGGATATGCGGTTACCGTACTTGAGAAAAATGATTATGCAGGAGGAAAGTTAACTGAAATAACTCTTGGTCATTATCGTTTCGACGCCGGACCTTCTTTGTTCACCATGCCACAGTTTGTTGAAGAATTGTATGAATTGGCTGGAAAGTCGACAGAGGATTATTTTCACTATTCGCGATCTAATGTTGCTTGTCATTACTTTTTCGAAGATGGCACTTTTTTACCTTTTCCGGCGGATAAAAACGATTTATTGGAATCGGTTGAAAAGGTGCTGAAAATCAACACTGAGCCGCTTGCAAATCACTTAAAGCGATCGGAGTATATATACAAGAAAACGCACAAAACGTTTTTGGAACAATCGCTACATAAAGCGGGCAGTTACTTT
>CBFIBY010000038.1:0-18196 GCA_965660955.1 Crocinitomicaceae bacterium
TACACATCCATTCCGTTCGTTTTTGAAGAATGAAAATCTTTTCTTGCCATCCGAAAGGACCATTTTTCGTCAATATCATCCATACGGCGATGGCGTTCGCACCTGAACGACTTCCAATCAAGGTGAAATCTTCGCCCTCTACATAGCTTGCTTTCGTATTCGCATGCTGTATCCAACCTTTTCGTATAAGGAAGATTCCCGTTCCGTAAGGCGCTTGGGCCATTTTGTGCGCGTCTAAGGTTACAGATGTTACATGTTTATTGGCAAAGGTTAATTGACTATTTCTATCTGTGAAAGGATAATAAAAACCTCCATAGGCACCGTCGACATGTAGCTTAAATTCGACATTTTGTTTCAACAAGGATTCAGTGAAATTGTCAACGTTATCGACTGAACCAAACATGGTAGTCATCATGTTACATACAACAATAAAGTACTTTTTTCCTTCCCTTTGAGCAGTTTGAATAGTTGTCGTGACACTTTCTGAATTCACTTCTCGAGAATCAAATATTATGGGAACTTTATGTATATCAATAGAAAGAAGATTTGCTCCTTTGTCCATGGAATAGTGACTGTCTTCGCTACATAGAATGGTTATTTCATCTGCTTTTGCACCTTTTTCATTGATAAAATAATTCCTGTAAATCCACAAAGCTTGAATGTTCGCTTCTGTTCCACCAGAGGCCACATAACCGTCTTGTTCGCCAATATTTCCTTTAAGTATGTCGACGGCACAGATTTCAATCAGTTCTTTTTCAATCTCTTGCGTTCCTTTAAAAAAGGGTTCAGATTTACCCAAAGTATGACATCCAATATGATTTGGATTTTGAACCAAGGTGGAAATGAAAGGAGCGTTTTGAAGGTAATTTGAATCTTGGTTAAAAACCTGACCGTCCAAATATGATGCGGGAATTCCGATGATATCTTCTTCTTTGTAATTGATGTTCGATTTCAAAGCCTTGAAGACTCTTTCCTCAATCTCTTCTTGTGATTTTTTCTTCCAAACTTTGGTCATACCACTTCTAATTTTTTGCAAAGATACACAGAATGATGAGGGACAAGCTACCTAGTTTGAGTGATTTTTTATTCAAGAAACATCTGCATGATATGATTCGGATTTGAATGGCTTGGCGAAATTTGAAATTCAGCCTTATCAACGATTTTAAAATTGTTTTTTTCATAGAAGCGAATGGCTCGAAAATTCTCCACCCAAGTGTACAGCCAAACGCTTCTTTGCTTTGTTTTCAGTGCTAACTTCTTGTTGAAATCAAACAAGATTTGTCCAATACCTGACCCATGCGCTTTTTCTAGAACATATAGTCTTTCCATTTTACAATGGTTTTCACCTTCGAAAGTGGGATAGGTAGAATTCAAGATGATTTTGGAGTAGCCAACCACTTCATCGTTTAACCAAATTAGGTGAACCAAATTATCAGGATTGGCCAATTCATCTAGCAATGTTTCCTTTGTGAATTTTAAAGAAACGTACGCATTGATATCCTCTTCACTTGCGCTATGGCTGTGAGATTCAAGAAAAGTCGTTTTCGCTAAAGAGGTGATTATATCAACATCTTTGGTGTCGGCTTTTTCAATACGAATGTTTTTCACCATGAGGGAATCGTTAGCTTTATTTCGTAAAAATAGGAGTTTTTTAGTGCAATTTTTTGGGATGTACCTAGCTAATCGAAAATCCCAAATCACTGATTTGAAGGGTTGATTCGTCAGAAGAGTTCAAACTATTGCGGAATTTAAGGTTATGATTTGATAACACCGTTACGGTAAAAATCCAACGCCACTTTTAGTATAGCTTCAATTTCTTCTACATTAATATCTTCATTCGGATCAACACGATAAATTTTCATTCGTTTGCGATCGCCTTGTTCCAATTTAGGGTGATCAATGCGATTTCCTTCAACAACTAAAATGTAAGGTTTATTGGACTTCTTCTCAACCAGAATATACGCGAACATCCGTTTTCGGAACATAAAGCACGGTGCTCCATATTTTACAGTTTCCCAAACTTCATCATCCTGTGCCAAAATCAACTGACGCAATGCGAGCATACAGCTCCTGTTTGGCTCACCTTTCGATAAATAGAAATTATCCAGATTCATATCGCTATTTTGAACTATGAACGTATTTTCACTCATCACTAGTTAAACTTTGTTCACAACTTGTAACTCGCAACAAAAGAACTCGCAACTTGTAACTCGCAACTACATTAGTTTCAATACAACTTCCTCAATAGCTCTTGCCAATCCATCCGCATTTCGTCCTCCGGCCGTCGCAAAGAAAGCTTGTCCGCCTCCGCCACCTTGAATGTGCTTTGAGACTTCTTTTATCATCGTTCCAGCATTTAGGTCATTTGCTTTAGCAATTTCTTCCTCTATCATTATGCTCAGGCTACATTTATCGCCATCTTGACCACCAACAACTCCCACAAAATTGGAGAATTCACCTTTGAATTGAAAGAGAAGATCTTTTATCGATCCTGCGTCAAGGTTTACTTGTGCTTGCAACAATTTGAAATTACCTCTATCTTCAATCTTCGATTTCAAATTTTCTTTGATACGCATGGCATTTTGCTTTTTCATGGCATCAATTTCCTTTTGAAGGTTTTGATTTTTTGTGAGCAAATCTTCAACCGCTTTCTGCAGGTTTTTAGGAGCTTTCAATGTATGCATCAAGCTTTGGATTTGGGCGTCCTTTTCTCGGAAGTATTTCTCAGCGTTTGGACCGGTAATGGCTTCAATTCTTCTGACGCCTGCCGCAACTGCTCCTTCGGATAGAATTTTAACGATTCCAATTTCCCCAGTTGCTGGAACGTGTGTTCCTCCGCAAAGCTCAATAGACTCACCGAACTGAATCATACGTACCGTATCACCATATTTCTCTCCAAAAAGTGACATTGCGCCTTTTTCCTTGGCAATGTTGATCGGAATATTTCTTTCTTCTTGCAGAGCTTGATTATCGCGTATGGCTTTATCAATGTGGGCCTGAATGTTATCCATTTCTTCATCTGTCACTTTTGAAAAATGACTGAAATCAAAACGCAGGTATTCTGAATTGACCAAACTACCTTTCTGTTCCACATGTGTGCCGAGTACACTGCGCAAAGCATGGTGCAAAAGGTGGGTGGCCGTATGATTGATTGCCGTGTTGGTTCGTCTGTTTGAATTGACGTTCGCTTTGAATTTACCCGTTAAGTTTTCCGGTAATTTGTCCGTCATATGTACAATCAAGTTGTTCTCTTTCTTCGTATCTGTGATAAAAACTTTATCTCCCCGTTCATTTTCTAGAACACCTGTGTCGCCCACTTGTCCACCACCTTCTGGATAAAAAGGAGTGAGATTTAAAACGATTTGGAAAAACTTCTTCTTCTTTTGAGTTACTTCTCTGTATTTGACGATTTGAACATCTGCTTCTAAGTAATCGTATCCAATAAATTCTTCTGTATTGTCTTCCAAAAGCTGAGTCCAATCACCAGTTTCCATGGTCGTGGCAGCTCGCGCTTTGTTTTTTTGGATTTCCATATTCTCCAAAAAGCCTTTTTCATCTATCGATAATTCATTCTCTCTTGCAATTAGCGAAGTTAAATCTAGAGGAAAGCCGAAGGTGTCGTATAATTCAAAAACAGTTTTTCCATCAATAATTTTTTCATTCTTTTCTTTCACTTGAGAAATTGTGTTTTCAAGTCGCTTAATACCTTGTTCCAAGGTGCGGAAAAAACTAACCTCTTCTTCTTTTATAACCTTATGAATAAGCTCTTTTTGTTTTATCAATTCTTCGAAAGGATTGCCCATTTCTTTAACAAGCGTAGAAGACAAATCACACATAAATGGTTCTTTCAAACCTAAAGTTTGGTAACCATAGCGTATCGCTCTTCGTAAAATTCTTCGAATAACGTATCCAGCTCCTGTATTCGAAGGTAACTGCCCGTCTGCAATGGAAAATGCAATCGCACGAACGTGATCAGCAATTACACGTAATGCAACGTCTGTCGGTTCTGATTTTTTATACGGAACTCCCGAAATATCGGAAATGTGTTTGATTAGTACTTGAAATAAATCCGTATCGTAATTTGATTGTTTTCCTTGCAATGCCATCGCCAAACGTTCAAGCCCCATCCCAGTATCAACGTGCGTATCTTTCAATTTTTCGAGGGATCCATCAGCTTTACGGTTAAATTGCATGAAAACATTGTTCCATATTTCAATGACTTGCGGATGATCTTGGTTGACCATGTCTCGACCTGAAATATTGGCAATATCAGCCTCGTTTCTCAAATCGATATGGATCTCAGTACAAGGTCCGCAAGGTCCTGTTTCTCCCATTTCCCAGAAATTATCCTTTTTATCGGCTAGTATGATTCGATCTTCGCCAATGTATTTCTTCCAAAAATCAATGCTCTCTTGGTCAACCGGAACTCCATCTTTTTGATCGCCTTCATAAACGGTAACGTATAATCGTTCTTTCGGCAATTTGTATACTTCTGTCAATAATTCCCATGCCCATTCAATCGCTTCTTTCTTGAAATAATCTCCAAAAGACCAATTCCCAAGCATTTCGAACATGGTATGATGATACGTGTCAACACCAACTTCCTCCAAGTCGTTGTGTTTTCCAGAAACACGTAGACATTTTTGAGTGTTCGCAACTCGCTTATTTTTCGGAATTGAGTTTCCTAAGAAATAATCTTTGAACTGATTCATTCCAGCATTCGTAAACATCAATGTCGGGTCATTTTTAACCACCATTGGCGCTGAAGACACAATCTCGTGTCCTTTTGATGCGAAGAACTGAAAAAATTGTTCTCTAATTTCTTGAATTGTCATGCGTTCTGAAATTGCGTATGTGTAATTTATTAGGATACAAATTTAGCGGAATTCATGGATTCCAAAACAGGGATGAAGAGGAAGTTTTAAATTTTGAGTGTCTCAATGGAATGGGTTGAGCAATAAACGGTTTCATCAAATTTACTCGAGTGTTGACCATAATGCATGATGTTTGGGTTTAAAGTGGTAGTGTTTTTTAACAAGCGTCATTTTTTCAATGAAACTTCAATTCCTTATATTTACAGTTCCTTATGTCCAAAGCAAAATACAAATACAACCCCAAAACCCTTGCCTACGAGGAAGTAAAAACACATTGGGCCAAGAAAGTTCTTAAGATTTTACTTCTTGTCGCGCCGAGTGTTATTTTGGGTTTAGGCTTGGCATTAGTTTTCTCGAAAAGACTGCAATCACCGAAAGAAAAGGCACATCAGCGCGAGATTCAATTTTACAAGAAGAAATTTGAACAACAACAGAAAGACATCAAGCTTGTGAATCGAGTGCTCGATGACATAGAGAAGAGGGATGAAGATTTGTATCGAATGGCTCTCTATGCAGATAAATTCCCGGAAGAATTAAGAATGATGGGAACGGGTGGAAGCGATAAATATGCTGATTTAGAAGGATTAACCAATTCAAAATTACTCGTTTCCACGGCAAAAAGTATTGATGCAGCTGAAAAGCGATTGAATGCACAACGATTGAGCTTTAAAGAATTGATGATTTTGGCTCGTGATAAAGAAAAAGTATTGGCCAGTATTCCTGCTATTCAGCCTGTTAGAAATGACGATTTAAAGAAAATGGCTTCGGGTTACGGTTGGAGAGTTGATCCCGTCTACAAAACAAGACGAATGCACACGGGCATGGACTTTACCGCCAAAACAGGCACAGACGTGTTTGCAACCGGCGATGGTGTCGTTGAAGCATGTGAAAGAAATGGATGGGGATATGGAAACTGCATCGTCATTAATCACGGTTATGGGTACAAAACTCGATATGCGCATTTAAGTGCATTCAAAATTAAAGTTGGCGATAAAATTAAAAGAGGTGATTTAATTGGCTTAGTAGGAACATCTGGTAAATCAACAGGACCTCACTTACACTACGAAGTAGAAAAGAACGGTGAAAAGGTAAATCCAATTCACTATTATCATACCGATTTGACACCGGAGCAGTATGAACGATTGATTGAAATGAGTAAAAATTCATTCAAAGCTTACGATTAATAATTATGAAAACTATTCTTTTCCGATTTGTACTTTTCCTTGTGTTTACGCAAGGATTCGTTTTTGGGTCGGGTGCTCAAGAAAAAAAGGAAATAGAACGCAATCCATTAGGAATCGTTTCCGATAGTGGTGCAGTTGAGGTAAAGCTGAAACTGGTCGCACGCACACAATCGTTTAATTCTGAAAATTTAATTGGCTACGATTATTACGATCCCAATATTAGTTCTCCGAAATCTATCACTTTTTCACAAGACGGTAAAAAGTATTACGTACATTCTTTGGAGGGATATACAACCCATGTTTTTAAAACAGCCAATCACCAAAAGATAAAAGATATTGTTCATGGGTTTGGGGAATATCAAACGAAGCTTTTCAAGGATAACGAACACAGCATTTTTGATTACGAACAAAAAGGAGGACAAGAAAATCCGAATTATTTCTCAGGTAAACCGGTTGAATCTTGTTTGTCACATAATGGTAAATACTTGTGGGTAACCTATTACCGACGGAATTGGGATTTAAATGCACAGTATCCCTCTGCATTGGCGATTATTGATACCGAAACGGATAAAATTGTCCGTGTGATGCCAACAGGGCCACTTCCCAAGATGATTGCCGCTTCGCCAGACAATAAATTTATCGCTGTGACACATTGGGGAGACAATACGGTTGCCATTATTAATGTCGAGTCCGATGATCCATTTGGCTTCAAATACATCAAGCATTGTCCTGTAGGAAAGCGAATAATGCTCTCGTATGATGAGGACGTTGAAGTAGACAGAGATAATGGATGCGGACATTGCTTGCGTGGAACTGTGTTCACTGAGGATAGTAAATATTTGCTAGTCGGTCGTATGGGAGGTGCCGGCGGAATTTCTGTATTCTCAACGGAGAATTTCAAATCTGTTGGAACTGTTCATGGAATGAAAAAGAATGTTCGTCATCTTGAAATTGTCGGTGAAGAATTATTCCTGAGTTCCAATCGATATGGGTACGTACAGAAATGTAATGTAAACGATATGATTCGTGTTCTGAATGCAAGCAATAAATCAACGGTTTACTACAAGAAATTCAAATCGGCTTATGTAGGAATTGGTGCTCGAACCATTTCAATCACAAAAGACGCTAAATATATTTTCGCCGCTGTCAACAATGAAAAGAAAATAGTTGTCGTTCGATCAAGCGACATGAAAGTCATTTCGAAAATCGATGCTGATCCATATCCAGTAGGCATGGCTATCTCCAAATATGAAACACGTTTAATAGTTACGGCTCAAGGTAAAAAAGAACAAGGCGGGAATTCGATTACTATTTATGCGATTGAGTATTTGGATGAATAAGCTATTGGCGTTTGGCAGTTGGAACGCTGCGCTGTTGGCTTGGCCTTTCTTAAAAAATTTATTTTCCATTCAATAAAATATTAAGCACTTCGTAGTCGATACTTTATTTTTTAATACACTTAGCCAACCGCCAACCGCCAACCGCCAACCGCCAACCGCCTACACAAAACACATCTATGTCAGCCAAACTGCCAAATCGACACCTCTAAAACACCCATTTCTAGTAGCTTTCTGTCAATTCTGTCACAAAATCACCTAAAAAAGGCAATGGCATAATACTTGACCTAAGAAGAGCAAAACAAAAATAAAAACACAAAATAAAATGGGAAAAATAATTGGTATAGATTTAGGAACTACCAACTCATGCGTTTCCGTAATGGAAGGTAACGAGCCAGTAGTTATCGCTAACGCCGAAGGTAAAAGAACAACACCTTCAGTTGTAGCTTTCGTTGAAGGTGGTGAGCGTAAAGTTGGAGATCCAGCGAAACGTCAAGCTATCACCAACCCGACGAAAACAGTTGCTTCAATCAAACGATTTATGGGTTCTTCTTATGCTGACGTGAAAGCGGAAGCAGAAAGAGTGCCTTATGAAGTAATAAAAGGTGACAACAATACACCACGCGTTAAAATCGACGATAGAAATTATACGCCGCAAGAAATTTCAGCAATGATTTTGCAGAAAATGAAAAAAACGGCAGAAGATTACTTAGGAACTGAAGTAGACGAAGCAGTTGTGACTGTTCCAGCTTACTTTAATGATTCACAACGTCAAGCGACGAAAGAAGCGGGTGAAATCGCAGGATTGAAAATAAAAAGAATTATCAACGAGCCGACAGCAGCAGCTTTGGCTTATGGATTAGATAAAAAAGGAGTAGATCAGAAAATCGTAGTATTCGATTTCGGTGGAGGAACACATGATGTTTCTATCTTAGAATTGGGTGACGGAGTTTTTGAAGTATTGTCAACTGACGGTGATACACACTTGGGAGGTGATGACGTGGATAACGTAATCATCAACTGGTTGGCTGACGAATTCCAAAATGATGAAGGAATTGATTTGCGCAAAGATCCAATGGCATTGCAGAGATTGAAAGAAGCAGCCGAAAAAGCGAAGATTGAATTGTCTTCAACGACTTCTTCTGAAATCAACTTGCCATACATCATGCCTGTAGATGGTGTGCCAAAACACTTGGTAAGAACACTAAACAGAGCAAAGTTTGAGCAGTTGATCGCTGAAATCGTAGAAAGAACTATCGCACCGTGTCGTTCAGCTTTGAAAAACGCTGGATTGTCAACGAGCGATATCAACGAAGTAATCTTGGTTGGAGGTTCAACAAGAATTCCTGTAATCCAAGCTGCAGTTGAGAAGTTCTTCGGAAAAGCACCATCAAAAGGAGTGAATCCAGATGAGGTTGTTGCTTTAGGAGCAGCTATTCAAGGTGGAGTATTGACGGGTGAAGTAAAAGATGTATTGTTGTTGGATGTTTGTCCACTTTCTTTAGGGATTGAAACAATGGGTGGTGTCTTCACAAAATTGATTGATGCGAACACGACAATTCCAACGAAGAAATCGGAAGTATTCTCTACGGCAGCGGATAATCAGCCATCGGTTGACATTCACGTATTGCAAGGAGAACGTTCAATGGCAAGCGACAACAAAACATTGGGTCGTTTCCAATTGACAGACATTCCACCTGCACAGCGAGGTATGCCTCAAATTGAAGTAACATTCGATATTGATGCAAATGGAATCATGCACATCTCAGCGAAAGACAAAGGAACAGGAAAAGAGCAATCGATTAAGATTGAAGCTTCGTCTGGATTGTCTGATGCAGATATCGAGAAAATGAAAGCAGAAGCTGCAGCTCATGCAGATGAGGATGCGAAGAAAAAAGAAGAAGCGGATACAATTAACAAAGCGGATTCTTTGATCTTCCAAACGGAACGTCAATTGAAAGAATACGGTGATAAAATTCCTGCGGATAAAAAGCAACCCATCGAGGATGCATTAGCGGAATTAAAAACACAATTCGAAGCGAAGAATATGGAGAATTTGGAACCAGCAATGGAGAAATTAAACGAAGTATTCCAAGCCGCTTCTCAAGAGATGTACGAAGCTTCTAATCCAGAAGGTGGTGAACCAGGAGCAGAACCAACAGGTGATGCAGGTGCCGCTGAGGAAGAAGTGACAGACGTAGATTTCGAAGAAGTAGACGATAAATAAGAATAGAGTACCTGTTACTCAAGCAAAAGGGCGTTACAGTATGTGACGCCCTTTTTTTATGGTTATTTGTGAGTTGAATTGTAATTTTAAGAAAACTCTAAAACTGATCATTATGAAAAAAATACTACTATCAATTTTATTAGTCATACCATTTTTCTTTATTGCACAGGATTTGGACTTTAACGCTGTAAGTTCTGGAACAGGCCATGCTCCAGGTGTAATGTTTACAAAAGTTGATCCAATGACTTCGTCTCTTATTCCCGGGTATGAAATTCCAAAGGGAGAAGGAAAGAATGTGATGTTTAATACATCAATTTGGTGCTCTGGTGTTGACGCTGGAGGTGTTCTTCGCGTTGCAGCAATGAAATATGGAATAAACGGATTCGATTTTTTTCCTGGACCAATTTCTTCTACACAAGATTATTCATCAACAGATTATATGAACGCATATGGAACTACGGCCAATTCGAATTCTAGCAAGTGGTATGTTACCAATTCAGATATTCAAAATCATATTGTTAATTTCGGACAAACTGGATATATAATGCCGAATTCAATCTCGAATTGGCCTGGAAATGGAATATCAAACGCAGGTGTTTCAGCTAACCTTGCTCCTTTTGTGGACAATAACAACAATGGAATTTATGAGCCGGTTTTAGGTGATTATCCCGACATAAGAGGAGATGCATGTTATTATATGATAATGAATGATTTGGCAAATGCACATTCAGGAAGTGGTGGTTTCCCTTTGGGCATTGAGATTCATACTATGCTATATCAGTTTGCTGATTCAAATTATTTGGATAGTACCACTTTTGCTCATTTCAGAATTTATAATCGCGGGAATATTGATCTAACTGATTTTCGATTTGGATTATGGACGGATTGGGAATTAGGAAATGGGTCAGATGATTTTGTTGGTTGCGATACATCGAATAACGTAATGTTTGCCTATAATGGTGATAACAACGATGAAGGGGTAAATAGTTATGGGTTTAACCCTCCAAGTTCTGGGATAGTAGCCCTCAACCAACCAATGAAATACTTCACTTATTTTGACGGTGCAATTGCTTCCTCAATTAATACTCCGGCAAATTATCAACAGTTGCTATCGGGGTATTGGCCAAACGGTTCTCCGTGGCTCTATGGCGATGACGGTTTTTCTGGTACGATTCCTACGAATTATGTTTTTCAAGGAAATCCAATCATTTCTAGTGATTGGACTATGTTGAGTCAAGGTAATATTGCGCCAGACGATATGAAAGCTCTAATGGTAATGCCCGAAATATCTTTGCCTGTTGGTTCAAGTGTTTGTCACGATTTCGCTGTTCTCTATTCACGAGGTTCGGGTCAAGATGCAATTGGAAATGCAAACGAATTAATAAATTTGGCAGCGACTGCTAAATCAGACTTTGATGCCATGACGAATTACAATTGTAATCAAGTAACCTTAGGACAAAAAGAATTGAGAGTAGACCAAATTGAACTTTACCCAAATCCAACTTCAGGAAGTTTTACGCTTTCTTTTGGTGATGAAGCGATTTCTGGACAAGTGATTGTAACCGATATGAGAGGACGCGTTATTCTAGAGGAAAAAATCAGCAACGAAAATGTTAAATTTTTGACGCTAGACACCCAAAGTGGAATTTATAATGTCAGTATTAAAACTGAATTTAATACTATTCACAAAAAACTTAATATAACCGAGTAGCCTACAACTCGAAAAAGGAAAAATCCTGATTATGTTTTCATAGTCGGGATTTTTTGTGTTTTTAACGTTGGGTTAAACTGAACTACTTAGAAAGTTGTTACCTTTGCGCTTCGAAAAATTTAAGAATTAAAATATAAAGTAATGTCAGTATTAGTAGGAAAAAAAGCACCTTCATTCAGCGCGCCAGCGGTTGTAAATGGAGGAACAATTGAGGAAAATTTCTCTTTGGATCAGTACGTTGGAAAAAATCATGTTTTGTTTTTCTTTTACCCAAAAGATTTCACTTTCGTTTGCCCTTCAGAATTGCATGCATTTCAGTCTAAATTAGCTGAATTCGAAGCACGTGGGTGTAAAGTTGTAGCTTGTTCAACAGATACAGAAGAGTCGCACTGGGCTTGGTTGAATACACCAAAAAACAGTGGAGGTATCCAAGGAGTTACCTATCCAATCGTTGCAGACACAGCAAAAACAATTTCTGAAGCTTATGGAGTTTTAGCTGGTGAATATGATTACGATATGGAAGGGAAAATGGTAGCAAACGGTCCTATGATTGCTTACCGTGGATTGTTTCTAATCGACAAAGAAGGGACAGTGATGCACCAGTTGGTCAATAATTTGCCTTTGGGAAGAAATGTGGATGAAGCACTACGTATGGTTGATGCTTTGCAATTCTTCGAAGAGAATGGTGAGGTTTGTCCGGCGAATTGGCAAAAAGGTGAAGATGGAATGACAGCTTCTTTTGAAGGCGTTGCGGATTACCTTTCAACACACTAATTAATAATGTACAATTGATCATGAACAATTAACAATTGTGGAGAATAAAAAAATCCCCGTCTTGTTTAGTCGAGACGGGGATTTTTGTTGATTTTATTACCGGATAATTAATCGTTCTGAATTTCCAAATTTGTTCTTTAACAAGTAAACACCAGCCGCTAATTTAAGGCTGATTTCATTGATGCCTTCATTTATCTCGAGGGTTTCTAAAAGCATTCCTTCCATGTTGTATAGATAAAATGTTTCATCTGAGTCAGCGGTAATTCTCCAATTTCCATTCGAAGGATTCGGAGATATAGAAAAGCCGTAAGCATTTGGCGATGGATAAACAGCCAACGCCGGGTTCGGATGTTGCCATTTCAAAAAGAATCTCCAAATTTCTTTCGCTTCTGTTATGTCATTCGCAGGTTCAAACAAATAAATATGGTCGGCTCCGTTGAGTCGCCATAATTCAACTGAGCCATCTGGATTACAGTTGTCGTAAACAAATCTGTCTACCGTTATTCCGTCTGCTGCTGTATTTGGTAATTGAGAGCTATCTGCTGTTGCAGCACAACCGTGAACATTTCTCCAAAAATCCATGGTCTCAGCTACAAGACTTAAGCTCGGAAGTGGAGTTCCGTCATAAGGAACAGTTGCGTCTGCAGTTCCATGTAAATGAATGACTGGAGTTTTATATGTTGGGACACAATTCGCAATATCATCAGTTGACATTGTTCCTGCCATTGGACCAATCGCAGCAATTCTGTTATTTATTGCACAAGCCAAATGATGCGACATGATGCCACCCATTGAAAAGCCTGTAACATAAACACGTGATTGATCAACATTTTGATTGTCGCGCATTTCGTCCATTAGCATATTGAAGAAAGAAATATCATCAGCTGCTGAACTAGCAAGTGTGCCGTTATTCCACGCAGTTTGACCCAATCCATTTGGAAGGGCATCTGGATATATTGCAATGATTCTTGCCGTATCAGCAATTCCAGCAAAACCCGCCAAAGTCATCTGCTGGGCATTTCCACCTAAACCGTGAAGAATGAATACCAACGGTAGGTTCTCTGAAGCTTGATAATTTACCGGTAAATACTTGTAATAGTTTCTTGTTTCCGATCCGACTTGCATCGAATGCTGCGACAATTGTGCAAATAAAGTAAATGTGAAAAGTGTGGCTAAAGCACTTGTTAATAGTTGTTTCATTAGAATGTTTTAATCAAAAATAGGACATTTAATGATGTATTTCAAAAACGTTGACAATAATTTAAAACATTCCATCGTCGATAAGATTAGCTTTACTAATTTAGTGGGATAAATGAAGCAGCTTTTACTTTTAATTTTTCTGGTACCCGTCATAACGTTCGCACAAGGTTGGATGCCTGCTGGAGCGCGTTCAGGTGGACTTTTAAATGCCTCGGTAACTTTAGCGGATAATTGGGGGTATTTCAATAATCCTGGTGCTTTGGGGCATGTTGAGGATCTTTCGGTCGGAATTGCGTATGAAAATCGCTTTTTATTGACGGATTTACAGTCACAAGCTTTGGCTGCGGCGATTCCGACGAATTATGGGGTGTTCTCGATTGGAGGCTTTAATTATGGAAGCACGGAATTCAGAAATTTTAGAACGGGTCTCGGTTATGCAATGAAACTTTCGAATAGATTTTCTGCAGGAATTCAATTGAATTATCAAGGCATTCGTCTACCAGAAGCCTATGGAAATGCCAGCACCGTAACAGGAGAAGCTGGATTACTGGTTGGAATTACGGAAGAATGGGATTTTGGTGTGAGTGTTTTTAATCTAGGAAGAAATAAACTATCCGAATTTCAGGACGATCGTTTAAGTACGATTTTAAGGGCTGGAACGTCTTTTTCTCCCTCTAAATTGATTAAGATTTCAGCGGAGATTTGGAAAGATATCGATGGGCCTTTTTCGATTCGTGGTGGAATGGAATACGAGCCGTTTAAAAACTTTCATCTGCGAGCAGGAATAGGTTCAGAACCGACTGCGTTCGCCTTTGGTATAGGTTATTATTGGAAAGTGATTCGCTTCGATTTAGCGAGTGCTTATCATCAAACCTTAGGTTGGTCGCCTCAAATTTCCTTCACCTACCAAAAGAAGAAATAAATGCTGCTTCGTCGTTTCGTATTGATTTCTAGTTGTTTTTTGAGCTCACTTTGGAGTTTCAGTCAAGAGAAGAATGAAGTCATTCAACAGCGAATAGAATTCATTTCTGAACAACTGGAGGACGAAACACCGGATTTAACTGATCTCTTTGACCAACTTTTTTTCTATTACGATCATCCTATTAACTTGAACAATACAACCGTTGACGAATTGAATAATTTAGGATTATTGACGGACTTGCAAATAAACGACCTATTCCTGCACATTAAACTTTTCGGAAAACTCATTTCCATTTACGAATTACAAAGTCTGGCTTATTGGGATATGGAAACCATACGGATGGTTCTTCCTTTCGTGAAGGTAGATGACAAATTGGATAACCTTTCTGTATCATTAAAAGAGGCAATTACACAAGGGAAATTTGAAGCTTATTTCCGCTATCAGACCATCGTAGAAGAGAAAAATGCCTACCGGGACGTACCCGACAGTGTGCTTCAAAACAGTAACAGTTACTATTACGGAAATCCTGATCGGTACTATTCACGCTTGCGTTTTAGCTATCGAACCAACCTGAGTGTTGGCGTTACGATGGAAAAAGATCCAGGAGAAGAATTTGGCGGTCCTGCGCAGCCTTACGGATTCGATTTCTTTTCAGCGCACGCTTATTATAAAGGAGGGAAATATTTAAAAACTTTAGCCTTAGGGGATTACCAAATTCAAATTGGACAAGGTTTGAATCTATGGTCGGGTTATGCTTTCGGAAAAACGGCGGACGCAACGAATATCAAGCGAAATGCAAATTCATTGAAACCGTATACTTCCGTTGACGAAACTCGATTTCTTCGTGGTGGAGCTGCCGAACTTGGATATAAAAATCTCTCTTTGGTACTTTTCGGTAGCACGAAAAAAGTAGATGCCACTATAATCGCGGATTCGTTAATTGAGGAACAAGAGTTTGTATCGAGTATAAATTTGTCGGGTCTTCACCGCACAAATAGTGAGATAGCGCGAAAAAATTCGTTTACAGAAAATATTGTTGGAGCTAATTTGAAATACCAAAAAAGGAACTTTAAGTTAGGTGCGGCATCCATTTATCAGGGATACGACAAGGTATTTAGTAAAACGATTCAACCGTACAATCAATTCGATTTTAGAGGAAAGAGTTTTATGAGTCATAGTCTTGATTACTCTTTTATCATAAAGAACTTTAGCTTTTTTGGAGAAGGAAGTTATGTTTCACATTCAAAGAAATTCGCTCAACTTCATGGGATGTTAGTCGCTTTGGATCCAAGAGTTAGTTTGAGTGTGATGTACCGTAATTATGACCGTGCCTATCAAACGATTTACAATAATGGATTCTCGGAAGGAAGTAATACGCAAAATGAAAAAGGACTTTACTTCGGCGCCAACATCAAGCTATCAAAGGCTTGGACCTTACGTACGTACGCAGATTATTTTACGTTTCCATGGATGAGGTATCTTGTTGATGCACCCTCAGAAGGACACGAAGTTCTCTTTCAACCGACCTATAAACCCGATAAAAAACTAGAGATATATTTCAGGTTCCGTCAACAAGTGAAATCAAGAAATAGTCGTATTCAGGACAATACGGTTACGCAGATTGAAGACATTCGACAACGAAATTACCGTGTCAATTTTGCCTACAAAGTAACAGAGGGCGTGACTTTGAAATCAAGAGCGGAGTGGACTACATTAGATCGAGCAAGCAGCCCGAATGAAATAGGATTTCTTTTGTATCAAGATGTAATCGTTCGTCCGAAATCTTGGCCAGTAGATATAGCCATGCGATACGCCTTTTTCGATACAGACAGTTACGACACCCGATTGTATGCCTTTGAATCGAATGCCCTTTATGTTTTCTCCGTTCCGGCCTACTTCTACAGGGGGACAAGAGCTTATTTGCTAGTTAGATATACGTTCCTGCGTAAATTCGATTTATGGGCGCGATACGCCGTGAATTTATATACGAATCAAAGTTCTTTGGGATCAGGTGCCGAACAAATTCAAGGAAATCGAAAGTCTGAGGTTACGCTACAGTTGAGGATGAAGTTTTAATTGAATCTCCCTCTCCAAAGGAAGACCAATTGGGAGGAGGCTGCGAAAGACTTATTTAACTAAACCGTTCAGTGTCTAAACCCCTTCTCTCAAAAATTGTCGTGGGTAAATTCATTTACTCGGTGAAGTAGACAGATGTTTTTGAACTTTTTTCAGTATAGTTGAACCATAAAATTTTGAGTATCCTCCCCCTTAATCCCCCTCCAAAGGGGGAGAGAACGCTAATAATCAAAATCCAAATTAAAAGAACTCTTGAAGGTGTGTAGATTGGGGTATTTGCGAGCGAGTGCCATGAACTGATCTTTCGGAGATAGAAACTGTTGTTCTGTATCTTCGTTTTCAGTGATAAAACAGTCCAATTGAATATCGAAGTTTTTCAAATGCTCTCTAAAAAAATCCGTCATTTCTTGCCTTGAAGCATCTAGCATACTCATCTGAACAGCATTGTCAACTTCTATTCGAATTAGATTTCCTTCGGCAATAATTGGGTCGCGTTTGACCATTGCATTGTATAATGTTTCTTGCGCCTTTTCTTTCGCTTGGAAAGCATATTGTCTCCAAAACATGCGCAATTGATCACTAGAAAACGATTCACGAGGTAAATCTTCATTTGGAATAACTACACTGTTTTCCTTTTCCTTTGCAATCAGTGTTTTAATACTGGGATTACTCGTTTTTAAGGCACCTGTAGGTGTAACAAGCGTTTTTAATTTCGTTACTGGAGGATCGTAAACTGGTCGTTCCGATATATTGGGTTTTACCTTTGGTTTCGGAGCAGCGTCTCTTAGGTTCTGCCCTTTAAACGGTAAAATTTTAACTGGATCCGTTAGGGATTTTTTTTTTCGAGCTCACTTTTAAGCGAACACAGTTGCATCAAGCCAACCTCGACGAGCAGCCTCGGACTCTTGGAGGTTTTGTAGTCGATATCGACCTTACTTAAAATTGAAATGGCTCGCAAGAGGTAATCTGGATTGATAGTCTTGGATTGTTCTAAATATTTCTGTTCCACATTTTCAGCCACTTCCAATAATTTCGAAGTTCGTGGGTCTTTACAAACCAATAAATCGCGATAATGATTTGCTAGTCCTGTAGCAAAATGATGAGGATCAAATCCTTTTTCAACAACATCATTCAACAACAACAAAGCTGCAGGGATATCTTCTTTCATGGCTACGTCCACAATTCGGAAATAGTAGTCGTAATCTAGAATATTCAGATTGTCAAGAACTTGTTGATAGGTAATGTTGTTACCAGCAAACGTAACTATCTGATCGAAAATAGAAAGCGCATCGCGTAAAGCGCCATCTGCTTTCTGAGCAATTAAATGCAACGCTTCTGGATCGGCTGTAATTCCTTCTTTTACCGCTATTCCTGCCAAATGATCTGCCATGTCCGAAACTTTGATTCTATTGAAATCAAAAATCTGACAACGAGACAAGATTGTTGGAATGATTTTATGCTTTTCGGTTGTTGCTAAAATAAAAATAGCGTGCTTCGGTGGCTCCTCCAGTGTCTTCAAAAAAGCGTTAAAAGCTTGG
The DNA here is from genome assembly GCA_965660955.1 of Crocinitomicaceae bacterium. Lineage (GTDB taxonomy): Bacteria > Bacteroidota > Bacteroidia > Flavobacteriales_D > Crocinitomicaceae > UBA2040. The sequence goes on from CBFIBY010000038.1 coordinate 17,844, forward strand.
GTAGAAAGCATGTGGACCTCATCGATGATATACACTTTGTGCGTTCCCAATTGAGGTGGCACGCGCACTTGGTCAATCAGATTTCGTATATCGTCTACCGAGTTGTTCGAAGCTGCATCCAATTCATAAATGTTCAACGAGGCATTTTCATTGAAGGAAACGCATGATTCACAAGCATCACAAGCTTCAATTTGGTCGGTTCTGTTTAAACAGTTGATGGTCTTTGCAAGAATTCGAGCTGTTGTTGTTTTACCAACCCCACGTGTACCGCAAAAAAGAAAAGCTTGTGCTAAGTGATCGGTTTGAATTGCGCTACGCAAAGTCGTCGTAATGGACTTTTGCCCAACAACCGT
>CBFIBY010000039.1:0-18146 GCA_965660955.1 Crocinitomicaceae bacterium
TGATCCAACAACAACGCATAGTGGAGGAACATTATACTTTAATTTGGGGAATATTTCCGAAGATGTATTGAATGATTCTCGAAAAAGTTTTGAAAATGGATTACCACCAACTGGGGTGTCTTTGAATGATGATTTGGATACAACCATTTGGGCGAAAGTTTCGACCCAACAAGTTGTCGTGAATGCATTTGATAATAACACCGAATCTAGAGCCAACCAAGATGTTGGAATTGATGGGTGGAACAGTAACGAAGAGCTAGAAGCATATCCAGATTTCGTTGCTTGGGTGAACAATTCGGCACTTACGCCAGAAGCGAAACAAAAAATTCTTGAAGATATTTCTTCGGATGATTATACATTCTATCGTGATGACGGTTATGACGTTCAGAAACTAAACATTCTTGAACGTTACAAAGACTACAATGGTATGGAGGCGAATTCTCCAACGCCCGAAGCTTCAGCTTTGATTAATTCAGATGGTTACCCAACCTTAGGAAACCAGAATCCAGACAACGAAGACATCAACCAAGACAATAGCTTGAGTGAAAGTGAGGCATATTTCCAGTACAAAGTCAACTTAACACCAAATGACATTCAAATTGGGAAGAACTATATCACCAATATTCAACCGTATCAAAATGGGAATAAAACAGAACGTTGGATACAATTTAAAATTCCAATTCAAGATTATCAAAAACGAGTAAATGGAATTGCGGATTTTCGCTCGATTCGTTTCATGCGAATGTTTGTGAAAGACTTCGACGAAGAAGTAGTGTTGCGATTTGCTCGATTAGAATTGATCCGCGGTGAATGGAGAAGATATTTGTTGGATTTGACGAAGCCAGGTGAAACGCAACAAACAGACCCGAACTTAACGACTTTCAATATTGGAGCAGTAAACATTCAAGAAAATAGCGAAAGAGACCCCGTAAATTATATTCTACCTCCGGGCATTGTTCAAGAAATAGATCCTTCACAGACGAATGAGCGACAGTTGAACGAACAGTCTTTGTTGTTGGAAGTTTGTAATCTGAAAGACGGTGACGCTCGTGCGGCCTACAAGAATGTTCAATTTGACGTACGAACCTATAAGAAATTAAAATTATTCCTTCACGCTGAGGAATTGGATCCATTGTCTCCATTATCAGATGATGATGTAACCGTATTTGTTCGATTGGGAACTGATTTTGTAGATAATTACTACGAATACGAACTACCCATGAAGGTAACGGCTGCCGGAGAAACGGTTGACACTCGAGTTTGGCCAGAAGAGAATAATGTAGAAATCGTATTTGATGATTTGCTTGATGTTAAGAAAGCAAGGAATAAGGCTGTTTCAGATGGAAATGCAACGATTAGTAATACTGTTGAATATGAAGTGGTGGACCCTAAAAATTCATCTCGAAAACTGAAGGTAAAAGGAAGCCCTAACCTGCAAGGTATTCGTACAATTATGATTGGTGTTCGAAATCCAGATCAGGACGACAACACTACTTGGACGCCGGATGATGGTCAGGCTGAATGTGCCATTATTTGGGTCAACGAAATGCGTTTGACCGACTTCGTTAGTGAAGGTGGTTCAGCTGCTACGGCTCAAATGCAAGTTCAATTGGCTGATTTTGCCAATGTAGCTATGTCTGGGAATTACAGCGGAATCAACTGGGGAAGTGTTGAAAGTCGAGTTCAAGAACGTCAGCGTAACCAACAAATAGGATTCGATTTTAATACGAATGTACAGTTGGGTCAATTCTTTGGAAAACGCGCACGCGTTTCGTTACCTTTCTTTTACGGATATTCTTTAGGAATAATTAACCCTGAATACGATCCTTTCAATCCAGATATCAAATTGAGTGATTATGATTCTGAAACGAGAAAAGAAAGAGCAAGAGATGGACAAGATTTTACAGAAAGAAAATCATATAACTTCACAAACGTCCGTAAGGAATTGCGACCAGGCGCTAAAGCCAACCCATTCAGCATTTCAAATTGGTCAGCAAGCTATTCGTATGCAGAGATATTAAAACGTGATTTCAATATCAATTACGACCGAACGAAAACATGGACAGGTGCTTTGACCTACGCGTATTCTTTTAAAGCGAAAGCAATTGAACCTTTCAAAAAGGTGAAGTTCATGCAGAAATCCAATTGGTGGAAAATTATTCGAGAAACGAATTTTTATTTAACACCAAAGAATATCTCTTTCAATAACAATGTGACACGAATGTACAATGAGCGTCAGATTAAGAATAATATCAATGACGATTTTGAATTCACACCTTATTATGTGAAGCAATTCAACTGGAACCGAAGTTATGGTTTAGGGTACGACATAACCCGAAATCTGAAGTTCAACTTTGACGCAAACAATCAAGCTTTGTTTGATGAAAGAGATGGTCAAGTAGATAGAAGAGAAAATCCAGAATTGTACAATGAATTTAAAGATTCCGTGTGGACCCAGATGAGAACGTTTGGTAAGTCAACGGATTACGTGCACAACTACAACCTTTCATACAATTTCCCTTTTGATAAGATTCCAGCATTGGATTATATCTCCGGTAATGTCAAATATGGAGGTTCTTACAATTGGCAACGAGGACCACTGGGTCAAGCAGAATTTGGTAATGTTATTCAAAACAACAGAACATTCAATGCGAAAGGTCAAATCAACATGACCAATTTGTACAACAAAAGTGCTTACTTGAAACGGGTGAATGGAAAATCAAACTCAAGGGCACGTGCAGGTCAGGCAGGAAGATCACGGGCATCGGCGGCGGCACCAAAAATCCCTGAAAAGGATACGGCTGGTATGACCAAGCGTGAGTATAGAAAGTACAAACGTGAAGTTCGTAGAGCGGAGAGAAAGGCAAGACAAATTAAAAACAAGAACAAGCCAGTTAATCCTTTTATCGGATTTGGATTACGCATGGTTATGGCGGTTAGAAATGTGTCAGCAACGTATGCACAAAATGATGGAACATTGCTTCCTGGTTACAACCAAACTTCTAGTATTTTAGGTATGGGAAGTAATGCGAATTCCAACTTAGCTGGGTTCGTTTTTGGCAGGCAGAGTTACAATTTGTTTGGTCAGCAAACGGGTTATGACATAGCTCAGTCCAGCGCGAACAGCGATTGGTTGGTTCGAAATGAAAATTTAAATCAACAACATACTATAACGCATAATAAGACATTTACAGCGAGAGCAAGTCTTGAACCGATAAAAGATTTAACGATAGAGTTAACGTTGAATAAAACGTACAACATTAATTCGAGTGACTTCTTCCGTTGGAACCCTGACTTTATTAACGCTCCAGGCGACACAGGTAGACATGAATCGCAAAGTCGTGTAGAAATTTCTACATTGACGTATACCAATTTAACGATTGGAACGGCCTTTACACGATTCGATAGGAGCACGTATGCAAGTGATGTTTTTGATAAAATGCGCTCGAATTTAGTTGTCGTTTCTGAAAATCTGGGTAAGAAAAACGCGAATTCATTCCTATTAAATAACGGTTATTATGATGGATACGGCGAGTCACAGCAGGAGGTTGTGCTCGGTGCATTCCTTGCGACATATGCCAACAAAGACGTTAACGATAATTCGGTGAACCCGTTGAAAAACATTCCATTACCCAACTGGACAATCAACTACAACGGATTGACGAAATTCCCGTTCATGAAGAAATACGTACGAAACTTCGTAATCCGTCATGGATATCAATCGACAACGAGCATTTCGGGAATTCAAACCAATTTGAACGCGCAGTTTGATGCAAACAACAATCCAACCGCGCGTGATTTGAACGATAATTACATTGCTCAAAATCAAATTCAAAACGTAACGATGTCCGAGAGGTTCTCGCCATTGTTTGGATTTGACGCAACATGGATTATCAAAAGCAAAGGAAAAGACCAAGGTTTATTGACGAAATTCGAAATCAAGAAAGACAGAAGCATCACTTTATCGTTGAACAACAATCAAATTACGGAAGTAATCGGAAACGAGTGGGTGATTGGATCAGGATACAAATTCACACAAGTGAAATTACCAATCAAAAAGGTAAAAGCGAGTGATGTGAATATACGTTTCGATTTCTCACTTCGTGATAACTTAACTGTAATTCGAAAAGTAGTTGAGAACACAAATCAGGCGACTGCGGGTCAACGAGTAATGTCAATTAAAACATCGGCTGATTATAATTTGAACAAGAATTTGACTCTACAGTTCTATTACGATCACGTTATCAACACCCCGAAAATTGCAAGTTCATACCCAACGGGTAACTTGAGTACAGGAATTCGTTTACGATTCAATTTAGGTGGAATTCAATGATAAAGCTTAGACCAGCAGAACCAAAAGATGTCGCTCGTATATTTGCTTTGATTAAGGAGCTTGCATTATATGAAAAGGCTCCCGAGCAGGTAACCAATACACCCGAAATACTTCTTCACGATTTATTCGTCGACCCGATTTGCGAAGCCATTGTGGCCGAAGAAAATGGCGAAGTATTGGGCTTCGCCCTTTATTATACATCTTATTCGACTTGGAAAGGACGTAGCATGTATTTGGAGGACTTTTACGTCAGTGAAGATCATCGCAGACGAGGAATAGGACAATTGTTGTTCGATGAAGTAATTCGTATCGCTAAGGAGCGAAAAATGGCGCGAATGGATTGGCAAGTTTTGGAATGGAACCAACTTGCGCTGGATTTCTATGCAAAGAACAAAGCTTTACTCGATGGGGAGTGGGTGAACGGTCGATTTATCTTTTAAACTTATTTTTAACTACATTGTTCCAACAGTATGGCTAAGATTACAATTGCAGGAGGAACAGGATTAATTGGAAAGGGATTGGAAACACTTTTCCAGCAGAAGGGGCATGAGGTTCTAATTTTGACACGTTCACCTCGAAAAGAGAATCACATAGCGTGGGATCCACAGAAAAAAACGATTGACAGTTCGAAGATTCAAGAAACGGAATACCTGATAAACCTTTGTGGAGAAAGTATAGGGGAAGGCAGATGGACAACTAAACGCAAAAAAGAATTACTATCATCACGCGTCGATACAACCCAATTTTTATTCGAAGAATTTCACCAATTAAAAAGTTTAAAACAATACCTTTCCGCTTCAGGAATCGATGCCTATCCTTTGGATCAACCGAAGAAAGAAATGCAAGAAGATGATGCTTTTGGATCAGATTACTTATCTCAATTAGTTCAAAAATGGGAAGAAGCAGCAGACGTATTTTCTCGTGTCGTTCCCGTAACGAAAATGCGTATCTCCATGGTTTTATCCAATAATGGAGGGGCACTCCAGAAATTAATGCCTTTGGTAAAATTCCGAATTGCTTCACCCATTGGAAGTGGCAGCCAATGTATGACCTGGGTTCACATAGAGGATGTGGCTGGAGCTTTTTTGCATGCCATTGAAAATAAACTGGAAGGTGCCTTCAATATTACGGGTCAACCTGTAACGAACCGTTTGTTTATGCATGAATTAATGCGTGTAAACGACAGGAAAATGTGGGCGCCGAATGTTCCCGGACTTGTAATGAAATTGATATTGGGTGAACAGTCCGCAATTGTATTGCAAGGAGCATTCGCCGATCGGATGAAATTGAAAAATTCTGGATACGAATTCAAGTATCCTTCGTTGCAAGATGCATTCAAAGCATTGTTTAAATAAAAATCCCACTGTAGCAAGTAGTGGGATTCTTGTAGGTTGTGAAATTAGTTCTAGTGACTACTAGATGATACTAAGATAAGCTACTTTTGTCTCTCATTTATAAGAATAACGTGAACCTTAAAGACGGATGACTAAAATGTTGATTTCATTGTTTGAATGAAAACTTAAAACGACCAATTCACTCGTTTTTCAAGAAATTCTTCTTTTTTTTCCAGACATACTTCGCCATTCATAGAAAATGAATATCTTTGTCGCCACCAAAGCGAAGGAGTCCCCTTCGTGTCACCTGCCCGGGTGGCGGAACTGGTAGACGCGCTGGATTCAAAATCCTGTGCCTTCGGGCGTGCCGGTTCGATTCCGGCCCCGGGTACTAAGCCTCAACGCAAGTTGGGGCTTTTTTAATGAAAAAAATGTACGTAGTATACGCGATATCAAGTTTAATAGATAATTACATATATGTTGGATTGACTGCAGATTTGGAAGATCGATTACGTCGGCATAATGCTGGCTACGAGCGTTCAACGAAAACTCACCGCCCCTTCAAGTTGATTTATACGGAAGAATGCGAGGATAGGCCTTCTGCCAGAATAAGGGAGAAATATTGGAAATCGGGAACTGGAAAAAGAAAACTCAGAATTATACGAGAAAATAAATAGCCGGACTGGATTGAAAATCTTGTGCTTTCGGGAGTTCCGGCCTGTCTACTTGGCGTTAGACAGGTAGATTCGATTCCGGCCCTGGGTACAAAAAGACCGACTTTCGAGTTGGTCTTTTTTTATTCCAAATACTATTTATCTTTAGAAAGTGATTTTATTCCGTCTTTCTTTCTGTGCTGCGTTCCTTTTACTATTTGGAAGTCTAGAGTCTTGCACCGCTGAACCTGTGGTCCCTAATCGAGCCATGTACATCTGGGAAAGCAATCGTAAAAGCACAAGCTTGGTGGAAGAAAACTTTCTAAAGAGTAATACTATTCAGAAGCTGTACATAAAATTCTTTGAGATTGAAAAATCTGTGTTAATGGGAATTCATCCAACTGCAAAATCGAAATTCACTGTACCTATGTCATTATCCCAAATGGAGGTAATACCCGTTGTTTACATACGAAATGAGGTGTTCAAACAGGTTAATAAGAAAGAGCTTGATGAATTTGCGGAGAACATGATTTTCTTAATTAAGAAAAGGCACCACGAGTATTTTGAGCGATCAGGATATCCGCTTCAGGAAATGCAGATGGATTGCGATTGGACGATCAGTACACAGGAGAATTATTTCTATTTCCTGAGAAAGTTAAAGGCAAAAACGAAACTAAAAATTTCAGCTACACTTCGACTATATCCGTACAAATTCCTTCGAAATTCGATTTTAGATGTAACTGAATTGGAAAAATATCTAAAAGGAGCGGAGAATTATCCCATTCCATTGGATTTGGCGTTGCCAACGTATTCAAACGCTTTACTATACCAAAATGATCATTTCGTTGGTTTGCATGCTTTGAATAATATGGACTTGAAAAGAAACTTGAAAGTTAAAAAAGGAAATCTCCACATCGTAAAGAAAGATACCCTTGTCGATGAAATATTTCTGCGTGAAGGAGATCAGGTCAAATTGGAAATTGTCGACAAAGAACTAGTAAAGAAGGCTTTAAAAATCATTAATCAAAATGTTTGTTTCGATGACGGCGCAACTGTATCTTTGTTTCACTTGACTTCCAGTCAATTAAATTACTTCAACCATGCGGAAATTAATTCTTTTTACGGTCCTCTTTCTCGCTAGTATTCCAATGGGAAGATCATGCGGATATTATCCGTACGGTGAGGACGTTCGCTTTTCAATGCTGAAACCAAACTTGGTTTTCTCTTCCTCAACAAGCTATTTTTACTACAATTCCAAGGAGTATTCGCAGCAATATATGCCTGACGATTATTCGTCAGGAACCTACGCAGAGAATGTCGAATTGTGGTATATATTGCTCAAAGGGAGGGCAAGTCGCATGGATATCTTTAAAGCTATTTATGAAGTACCTTCTGGAGAGTTAAAACAAAAAGGCGCGCAGAATTCAGCCATCCATGCGTTGAATTTGGCTGAAAACAAGGACATTTTGGACTACCTACTTTTTGCTAAATCCATTTCATCGCTCAATGGTGATTTGAGAGACCCATGGGAACGAGGTGGGAATAAGATGATTGCAACACGCAACAAAATGATTGCCAAGAGCATCATGAATTCGCACAAAACGAGTTCGAAGGAACTGAAAAGAAGGTACGCGCATTTGGCGGTTCGATTAGCGTTTTACAACAAAGACAAGGATAAACTCAATCAGTTGTATACTTCTTATTTCGACCGGACACAATTGAATGACCCTCTTGATTTTTGGGCACTACACTTTAAAGTCCAATTGGACAAACCGTCACCTCAACGGAACCTAGACGCGGCATTAGTTTTCGCCAATTCTCGAGAGAAACGATTACAAGCATCCAAGAAAATTGATCGCGAATTTAGTTTGGGACAATGTTTGGAACACGCAAAAACCGAACAGGAAATCAGTGCTCTGCATTATGCGTTCAGTGTAAAATCCATTGAACCTTGTATCGAACTATTAAAGTCGTTTTCAAAGAACAATTCCGAAGAAGAAAAACATTTGTTCTTGGCTTTAAGAGAAATCAACAAACTTGAAGATTGGATATTAACGCCCTATTTTTCGTCATTTGAACCAACAACTCGAACAACGTGGGAAGATTCCATTACAGGTAAAATTCTCATGAAACGCATCATGAAAGATCGATCTTATGCTGTTCAAGTATCAGCCTGGATTTCTGAGTTGAAAAAGAAAAACCCGAATTTTTCCAGCCGATGGTGGAGAACGATGGAATTGTATACACAGTTTCTAGCGGGAAATCATGAAGGTTTGGCCCAGAAGATTTACAATGAGAAAATTGATTTTCCGACAGATGCTCAACAAACACAGTTTTTAGAAAAGTTGTATGTTCTTACCCAGATATCGAATTCGCCGCCAAAATCAATGGTGGAGTTAGGATTGGCAGCAACTATATTCAAGTACAAAGGCGACAATCAATTCTTGTTTTCTGTTGGACGCTCCTTAGAGTATGCCGGTTCAAAAACAGAAGCAGCAATTATCTTGTCTAAAGTCAATGCGGGTGAAGACTATGAAAATTCAGTAACTTGGAAAACGCAAAAACGTCATCGATCTTTGGGGAGTGATTATTACTGGGAATATTTCTATTATATGGATGCCGCATACGAAGTTGATGAAGTCGAAGCGGTTATTGATTATCTAAACTCTACTTCTGATGATTCTACATTTGATGAGTGGAAAAATCAAACCGTTCGAAAGGATTTGGATCGGCTGTATGAACTGGTAGGAACAAAATATGTGCGAACGGATGAGCTGGAAAAAGCCTTGAAAGCATTTCTTGTAATTGACCCTAGTTTTTGGAAAGCAGATAAATTTGTTGAGTATTTGAGTAGCGATCCATTTGATAATAATTTTATTTCCAATGATTTTGCTTCTTCCGATAGATCCTACACGAAACCTGAGATTGTTGAAACCTTGATTAAATTGAAAGCACAGGTTGCTGCATATACAGGTGATGAAAAAGCCATTTGCGCATTTCGCGTGGCAAATTGTTACCGCAATATGACCTATCATGGAAACTCTTGGCTTATGCGCCGATATTGGTGGTCAGGATATCACAGAGATGCTGGCTATGAAGATGATAAAGAGTACATTCAAGCTAATTTAGCTAGGAAGTATTATATGCTTGCAAAAGAACATGCAACAACAGAGAAGTTTGCCGCTTTGTCTTTACGACTCGCCGGAACGTGTGAGAAATATAAATTATATGATGAAATAGAAGATCACTGGGATTATGACGATTTTCCTCAGTATGTTTTTGAACGAAATAAAATGTACGCACAATTGAAAAGAGAATTTCCAGAGCATTATGAACCTTTGATAAGTAATTGTGCAAAGTTGTATGTGTACTTTGACGAGGTCGGAAAGTAGCTTCTACTTAAAAAAATTCTCCACCTGTATCGTCATATCAACTTCTTTTTTGTCCTTCTTCGGGTGACCAATTTTAAATTGCATTCCATGAATGCAGAACATTTCAAAATCGGATTCGTACTTCGCCAACTGGTTTTTGATTCGTTTGCGTTGTTCGGGACATCCAATTACCCAATCTGTTTCTGACTTAAAAGCCAAGCGAATTAAGGCATCCATTCCCACGGATAATATTCGAATAGCGCGTTTTCCAATCAATGTTTTATCAAAATCTCCAATCATGGCTTGAATAGATACGGCATTATTCGGTATGGAGTTAATGACTTCTGTCACTTTCGGAGAATTAGGAAGCATGTCGTTTAACCCGGGTTGCGTAGCGATTGCTTTGATAGAAAATTGAGCAAGCGCAATAACATATCCCCAACCAAGAGAACTTGTTTTTCCTTTTAGAAAGCTTAAAAAACGATCTAATCCTTTCGCGACTTTCAAAAGGTCTGAACCGTGTGCGGGAGCAAAAGTCATCATTCGTCCAATGGTAAAAAAGTCGTTTGATTTCGGATTAGATAACAATGTTTCACCTACAAGAGCGCCTCTGGAAGTTGTAATCACATCTAATGGTTTGGTGAATTTAAATCCGGCTAATTCGTTATACAATGCAGCTACGTTTTCGTCCACGGATTGTGATGCTGTTGGATGATTAAATCCAATCACCTGCTCAAAAACACCTTCGTTAACTAACTTCTGTAAAGGGCTGATTGCTTTTCCATTTTCTGTTCTTGAGGTTTCACATAATTGTCCATATGAACCATCCACAGAGCTAAATGTTCCATGTAAAAGTAAAAGAGTTTTAGCCTCTTTTTTTAATATAGATGCATTGGCGATTTCTTTGAATTGACCACCGGGATTAGCCGCAGTCGATTTTTTGTCAAACAAGTACAACTTATATTTTTTATTCCCCAAAACACTAAGACCAGCATGAACAATATCCGTAGCTACATTGTTCATTTGTTTCGCTGCTAATTTCATGAATTCTTTTGGCTGCAGGGGTTTACGGACAAAAGTTAGAACCTTCAAGACGGTAGGCATTACTTTCGGTTGATCCGTAAGTACAACTTCCTTGTTAACTTCGTCGTATTCTAGTTCCTTTCCGAAAGAATAAGGGAACAAGTACGTCAGTTTTATTCGGTCCTGTGTATGATTAGGTGTTGCTTCCGGTGTGACGAGGTTCACCAAAGAGTGTTTTGAATTCATCACTCCTTTCGGGTTGTCTTGAAGATAAACTAAGGCACCTTCGTGTTTTTCAAGAAATAAATCAAAGCGCAAATAAATCTCCTCTTCCTTCTTAATCGTTTTCGGTAAGCTTTGAAATTGAACTTCAGAAAGATTAATGAAGCGCTCCCGAATTTCACTTGTGCTTTTTACATCTGGATTTTGGTCCATGATGATTTGGGTTAATTCTTTTGTTACTCCACGGTGAGATTCATTTCCATTTTCAGAGAATTGAATATTCCCTTTTGCCGTGAACGGACGGTCATCAGCCCAACCCAAGGTTCCCCATAATCCAGAAATTTTTTCTTTTTTGGCAAATTTGAAGTGGGAAAAAAGAATGCTTTCTGATTTTGCTTGCGCTCCAATTTTCAGGAAGCTGTATTTCGCTTCATTGAAGGCAACATCTTTAATTTTAAATTCGAGTGCCATAGTTTTCGACTTTAGTTTTGAAAGTATCGTTTAATCTGCGTAGTTCCAGACAAAGGATGCTTTTTCATAATACGATAATAATTCAAATTGGATTTACTCAATTGCCTTGATAGGACCGGTTCGTAGAATTTCCATTGTTGTCCAATTCTGATTGAAGGATCAGTAACACGAAGAATTTTTTTGTTGAGTTTGTTCAAATGAGCAATCAACCTTTCTCTAAAAATACCCGGCAATACTTCGGCATTCAATACTTTCTCAATGTCTTCAATGGATATTTTATGCGGCAAGAAGATTTGACTGTATTCCAAATCCTTTCGATTACTGGAATAGTTTTTCATAAAGCCTTCTAAGTAGCCCGGAATTTTATCCAAATTCATACCCGTTTCTATGTTCGCCAAAATGGAGGACTTTTCTTTTTCATTTAGTTTAAAAGGAAGGCGAGGGTTTTTTTGAACGAAATTTTCTAGAATGTGTTCAACGTAATTTGATTTTCCATTAATAATCTCAACGAAAACAACTACTTTGTTTTCAAACAGCCCTTTTCCTCTCAAGTGAAGATATAAATCCCAACAACCCAACAGTCCGCTGTTGTCGATAGCTCCTGCATCAATGAAATGACCCACACCTTTAATCTTTGCAGCAGGACTAAAAATGGGGAACCTATTCGTTGTGGACACTGCATTGTAAAAGGACAAAGAAGCCGGATAATTTAGCTTATTTCGTAAATCTGCAAGGTTTTCTGAAAAAGGGAAAATTGAATCAAAATACGGAGTTTTTAGTGAAAAGAATACTCCACGACGCCCACTTGTCGAGGCGGTGTTCATGATAAGTGCAGGCAATTTTCTTTTCTTATGGTTGAGCTTGCTCCAGAAGGAACGAAAATTAGTAACATCCAACTTGGGGTCTTTTTCACCTCGAATTTTTTGCTGATACTTCAGCATGCTCATGTATGAGCGGTTTTTTGTTTTCACCCATTGATTCAATGGATACAGAGAGCGAAGAAAGTCGAACCCAAATAAAAGAGCCACATCGGCAGACGCATAATTCCCTTTTTCAATATCACCAATGACTTTTGATATGGCCCGGTTGTTCCCTTTTTTTTCTCCAAGAATGTTTCCATATAGCGCCAATCCCAATGACCCACCAGAAGCACCAGACAAGGCCACAGTTTGGGTAATGAAATTTCCTTTCGACATGTGATCCAGCTCATTAAGCACATGTAAAGTCCACGCATTTGCTTTCAATCCACCTCCATGTGAAGCGACAAAAAACACTGTGTCAGATCCTTTTTGAAATTGTTGGCTAAACTCATCCAGTGTTGTTGGATTAGCGCTAGCCGGAATAGAGCGTATTTCAAGTTCATTTTGATTTGACTCTGTAAAAAACCCAAGCAGAAAGGCGACAACAAAGACAATAAGTCCCCCAGTCAGGGCCTTGAATGTGAAATTGTCCAAATATTTAAAATTCCCTTTTTTCTTTTCCTCACCGGCAATAGCCATCTGCACAAAATAGTATTTACCCAATGCAGCAATGATGTAAAAATAGAAGTACACATACACCAGTACAATCAATATTCCGTTGGGTAAAAGAAGACTGTTGAGTCCTGCAATGTTAAAATAAATGATGATCAGGAAACAGGCAATAAAACTAAATATGAATAGCGCTAAAAATGACGTTGGTTTTGGAAACCATGTAATTAGCTTTACCATTTTTGAAGTAAAATGTTTTCCTTTTTCGTTAAGGCAATCAACGACGTGTCTTATCCTTGGACGAACCAGTCTAAAAAAGGCGTAATACATCATCATAGCGTAAGTGGTAAGGAGCAAAATCACCAAACCAATTGGGCTAAAAAGGTTGCCATAAAAGAGTAAGAATAGAACGCCGATAACAGAAAAACTCAGGAAAACCACTGAACCACGACCGATGCGTCTGTAAATTCTTTTCCTCTCCTCAACAGAGGATTTCAGTGGGCTTAGTTTTCTCCGAATTAATCCATACGCCAGAAAGGGAACAACTAGAGTTGAATATAAGAGAGTTTGATAAATATCTGCGTACCAATCCAGGTAAATTAAATTGGGTTTGTAGGCCGAAAAGATGAAGTGAAACCACACACAAAAAATGGCGAGACCAAGCGACTGACGTAAGATATTCGCATAAACATCAGCAACATATCGACTTTCGCTAAATGGTTTGGTTTTATAAATGTGGATGGTAATCCAGGAAAAGGGAGCAACGGAAAACGGCTTTTTTCTCAGCCAAGTAATGGACCTTCGGCTGTTGTTTAGGTTACCTGCGAAATAAGTGTAAATCGGGAAATGGGAGAATCCAAGCGCCAATAAATTGACCATTAGAAAACACATAAGCAAATTCAATCGTTCACTTTCGACCATATGTAAAAGCATGGTGAAAGCTTGTTCCATTTGAGTTAATAAGATCAATATTGCGGCTAAAACGAACAGGCTTAAAATCGAAGCTTTGGTGAAGTTCGTTAAGGAATAAAATACACGTAAGAAAATCCGGATGATGCCTTTTGAAGGCAAAACAATAGGTAACGAAGGCTTCTCGTTTTTCATAATCTTTAGCTTTGCAGAATTCTAGTAGCTAAATTCCAGTAGTGCCCTAAATATATAAAAAAAACGGATGCACCACGTTGCTGTTCCCTAAAGAAATGAAGCGTATAAAAAACTAAAAGAAGTATTAATAGGTTTATGTGATAGCCGTCAGACTCCCTTTTTTCAATTCAATGACCGTGATTTCCGGGGGCATTCCTACGCGACCAGGATAAGCAAGAACTCCAAACCCACGGTTAACATTTAAAATTTGACCTTTTTCCTGATACAAACCAGCCCAACGTGGGTAGCGTAAACTAACAGGACTCCATTTTATCCACCCGGGAATTTCAATACCGAATTGCATTCCATGGGTGTGTCCACTCAATGTTAAATGATAATGTAAGTCATCACCAATCACTTGTTTATCCCAATGTGAAGGGTCGTGGCTCATGAGAATTTTGAACTCTTCATTTTTAAGTCCTTCGCGTGCTTTAACGAGATCACCCGCTTTTTTGAAACCACCAGCGCCCCAATTTTCTACACCAACAATAGCAATTCTCTGTCCATCTTTTTCAATGAATTGATGCTCATTCAATAGCAATTTGAAACCTAATTCGGATTGTAATAGTTTCAAATCTTCCAAATTTTTCACTTTGTCCTCATCATTTTCCCAACGCACATAGTCACCATAATCATGGTTGCCTAGAATAGAGAAGATGCCATTTTTCGCGGATAGTTTTGAAAAGACATCCATCCAAGGCCGCATTTCCTCCGCTTTGTTGTTCACCATATCACCGGTAAACAGAATCACATCGGATTTTTGGTCATTGATCAACTGAACGGCGTATTCTAATTTTTCTCGATTGTCAAAACTTCCGCTGTGCAAATCCGAAATTTGAGTGATTTGATATCCATCAAAATTATCGGGTAAATCCGGAAAATGGAGCGTGTATTTTAAAATGCGGTAGTCGTGCTTTCCTTTGAACATGCCGTAAATTAAGGCCGAGAAGGGAATCGCTGCTAAACCTAAGGCAATTTGACTCACTAATTTCCTACGCGAAGGAAGAAATCCTTTGCTCTCTTCGGAACCAAAAAGTTTTCGACCAATACCCATTAAAAGTCGCACAATATCTTCACCAAAAAGTACAATAATCAAAGTCAAATAAAAAGCAACAAGCGTAAACATTACACCAATTGCATAGTTGCGAACTGGATTTAGATTCCCAGATTTCTCGCCAAAAGAAAATTGGTAATACACATTGATGATGGCCAAAATTCCAATTCCCCAATAAAGAATAGCAACCCAATTTTGCTTCGTTAAAGTTCGTATGGCCTGAAAAGCATACAATTGAAGTAAAAGAAAAATAATGATGAAAATGAGTTGTCGCATAAAATAAAAGAACAAAGATAGGCTTGAAAAGTTTTGGTGCAGACTCATTACGATTAATTAACATTCCACGAATAATTTAGGTGAATGAATGTGAAAATGAGTGAGATGCGTGCATAATAAATTGTTTGGAAATCATTGGATTAGTCGCCAGAATCAAGAAAGATTTGTTAAAAACTTATTTTAACAAAAATTTAAGTTCTACACTTATATACATATCTTGTCGACGTAAACTTTAAAAATTTAGAAATTATGAGTGAAAATGTAGAAACAAGTGGTACTCCACAAAGACCAGCGTTCTTGACGGTTCTTTGTATTTTGAGTTTTATCGCTTCAGGTATTGGAATAATTGGGATGATTTTGGCAGGTACTGCTAAAAGTGTAGTTGACACTGCTGGATCAGGTCTTATGGACGAAGCAATGGAGCGTGCAAGAGAGCAAAATCCTGATATGGCAGATATGCCAGGAATGGAAGATGCAATGGCTGCTGCAGAAACGGCATTTTCATGGCCTTACATGATTGCTGCAACAATTTTAATTTTGGCTTCTCTTTACGGAGTAATCAAAATGTGGAATTTGAAAAAACAAGGTTTCTTCATTTATGCTGGTGCTGGAATTGCTGGAATCATTCTTCCTTTGTTGTTCGGATTACCTTTCGGAACAATGGGAGCGATTATTACACTTGTTTTCATCGCTTTGTATTACATGAATACGAAAGTTATGAGCTAATAAAACGGCTTAATTAATATTCAAAAGGCATCTCATTCATTAGAGATGCCTTTTTATTTTTTAAAGACAACACCCACATTCAATAAAGATTTTCCATAACCCGCCTGAACGTAGAATCCAACGTTTGTTTTTGGATAATATCGAATTCCACCTTGAAAATCACCAAAAAAGGCGACACCAACCTCTGAGGTTGCCAATGTATTTCGAGCGCGAAGAAAAGCGGGTCCGGCACCAAAGCCAAAGCCAATAAATCCATCCCATTTTTCAGTATCGAATCCGATTTGAATTGTTTCTTCCGCCCATTTCAGCAGATGAAAATTATATTGGACTCCAACAGGAATGACGAAACTCCGGTAATCATTTTGATACAACCCGAAAACAGAACTGCCCCAAATACTCGAATATATATTACGCGCAAAACCAGCACCAATGGAAACTGAGATGCCACCATAAGGGCGTATGCCGAACTCATGTTGTAAGCTTATACCGTGAAATACAGGGGAGAATCTACCCTTCAGCCCAACACCATTTTCTTTGTACCAACAATTGATTTCAGAGATATTCCATCCTACCGATGTTTGACGACTCCCTTTTCCTGTGAAAGCTTGTGCTCGTGAATTCCAGCTAATGAAACACAAAAGTGCTATGATGACTATTTTCATAATGTTTGAATTGAATGAGGTTCAAAGTTGAGGACTTCTACTTCCTTTTTTGATAGGGTATTCCCTAGAAATGGTTTCATGGTTTACCCTTATATGTAGTATTCAATTGAAAAGACTTATTTTCGTAACAAACGAAAAGCACATGCAAGTACAACGAATGGCCCATGTCTCCATCTTCCTCACATTTATCGTGACGGTTCTGATATTGGGGAAAGATTTATTGATGCCGATTGTTTTGGCAGTTTTCGTTTGGTTTATCATCCGTGAATTTCGTCAACTGATAAATCGAGTTCGTTTTATACGGGAGAAAATTCCGTCCTGGATTGTCAACTTAGTGGCTACAATTGGTCTTTTTACCATTATTGGAGTCGTAATTTCTTTGATTTCCAATAACATCAACGCACTTGCTCAGAACACGCAGTTGTATGAGACCAATTTCCAAAGTATGATTAGTCTCATTAACGATACGTTTGGAATAGATTTGGTAAAACAATTGGAAGGATATAGCATCGAAGCAGAGATGCGGAAATATGTGCCAAAAGCGTTGAATATGGTTTCATCTGGCATTGGGAATATCTTCATAATACTCATTTACCTGCTCTTTATTTTACTTGAAGAAAGTGGTTTCCCGAAAAAAATGAAAGCATTTTACAAAGACAAAGAACACCGTGAAAAGTCGGATAAAATCATCAAGAAAATAGATAGTTCGATAGGTCAGTATTTGTTTTTAAAGACATTAGTTAGTTTGATTACGGGTTTACTCAGTTATGTTGTACTCGAGATATTCGGTGTGAACGGTGCATTCTTTTGGGCCTTTGTTATTTTCTTGTTGAATTACATTCCAACGATTGGTTCCCTAATCGCATCGATTTTCCCAGCAGCCTTTGCTTTACTTCAGTTTGGTGAAGTTACAACGGCGCTATGGGTACTTGGCGTGATTGGCCTGATTCAAGTGGTTGTTGGAAATTTATTGGAACCAAAAATCATGGGAAATTCACTGAACATTAGTTCACTTGTTGTAATACTTTCACTGGCGCTGTGGGGCGTTCTCTGGGGAATTGTAGGGATGGTTTTGAGTGTGCCAATAACGGTGAGCATGTTGATTCTTTTCGCAGAATTTCCAGCAACACGACCAATTGCTATTCTACTTTCTGAGAAGGGGAAGTTGAATTAGAAATTATTGTAACTGACTGACTATCAAATCTAGTTGGTAAATTTGCAAATTCCCGAATTCCCAATCATTGAAACGGCAGCGATGCGGTTTTATTTGTCAGTTCTGATTCACTTTATTCTCCATCGTCCACCTAAGTACCGCAACTTTCTGTTTGGCATAAACCACTTTTTCACCTTCAAACAATTCATCCAAAGTTCCTTCAAACAATTCCACCCATTTATCGAAATGTTCTTTT
>CBFIBY010000040.1:0-18065 GCA_965660955.1 Crocinitomicaceae bacterium
CGACAATCTCCTTGCCCCAAACCGTATCAAGGATTTCATTTCGATGAAAAACGACTCCAGGTTTAGACATTAATAAAGAAATGAGTTCAAACTCTTTTCTTGGTAATTGGATTTGTTCGTCGCCTCTTTCTATCAAATATTTCTCCTTATTGATGCGAAGGTCACCCTCTTGTAATTGAGGGTCAACTTTATGAGTTCTTCGAAACAAGGCTCTAATTCTTGAAATAAGAACGCGAATTTTAATTGGTTTTGTGATGTAGTCGTCAGCTCCAACATCGAGACCGGCAACTTGACTGTAGTCTTCACCTCTAGCAGTTAAGAAGCAGATAAACGTTTTTTCAAAACCAGGTGTACTGCGCAATATTTCGCAAACTTCCATTCCATCCATTTCCGGCATCATAACATCCAACAAAATTAAATCGGGAATGATTTCTTTCGCCTTAGCGATGGCTGTTAAGCCATTCTCAGCACAGTGAACTTCAAAACCCTCTTTGGTCAAATTGTATTCCAAAAGCGTTCTGATGTCTTCTTCGTCATCGACCACCAAGATGGTTTTTCTCATAATAAACAATATTTAATCGGCGACAAGTTAATGAGAATTCATCAATTTAACTTTGTTAAATCAAGTTGGCAGAGTTATTAAAAAAACATTGTTGAAAATTTGGATAATAATATAATACATGTATATTTGTGATGTAGTAGTAGGTTAGGTTGATTAGTGTAATAAGAGCTTTAGACACCAGTTTAAAGCTCTTATTTTTTTATCCCACCTCTAGGAATAGCTCGAATAGTTTACTGACACTGGGATTGATTAAAACCGCATATTGTCTTTTTTACAATAACTAGCAAGAATTACTACCATAAGTACATCTTTTTTTCTTTAGAACTATTTCATTCCTTATATTAATAAATCCAATTTCCTTGCGGCAATTTGTTAAGTGATTTGAATAAATTGATTAATTTTCCATCTAAATTGCACAGAAGGCATGAATGCAAAAATACTTTTAGTTGAAGACGACACGAGTTTGGGATTCGTAATTAGCGATCACCTTAAATCTCTCGGTTATGAGGTAACACTTTGTTGTGATGGTGTTGAAGCTATTCAGCGATTCAATCAGGAAAAATTTCACATGGGCATTTTTGATGTCATGATGCCCAAAAAAGATGGTTTCACTTTAGCTGAAGAAATTCGAAAATTGGATAAGGAAATTCCTATACTATTTTTAACAGCTAAATCTATGATTGAGGATAAGGTCGCCGGCTTCAAAGCAGGCGGTGATGATTACCTCACCAAACCTTTTAATTTCGATGAGTTTGAATTGAGAATTCACTCTTTATTGAAACGAGTTAATTTGGATTTAGTAGAAGATACAACGACTGTATTTAAGCTCGGAAAGTACGAATACGAGAGTGATGAGCACGAAATACGATTAGGTAAAGAAGTTAAAACCTTAACCAAAAAAGAGAATCAAATTTTAAAGTTATTGTGCAAAAACATGAATCAAGTCATTGCACGTGAAATAGTGTTAACCGCTGTTTGGGGTCAAGATGATTATTTCGTAGGACGTAGCTTGGATGTTTTCATCACAAAGCTGAGAAAGTATCTCGCCGCAGATGATGAAGTTCAGATTTTGAATATCCACGGAGTTGGTTTTAAACTGGAATGCCCAAAGTAATGCCTGATATTTTTTTGTTACACCTTGAAACAAGTACGAAAGTTTGTTCAGTTGTTTTATCCAAAGATGGAGCAGAAATTGCCAAGGTGGAATCAAACGATGAGACTTTTTCGCACGGTGAAAAATTAACCCTTTATATTGAAGAAGTTATTCGAGAAGCGGGTATTTCTATGCAAGAACTATCCGGTGTTTCTGTTTCATCTGGCCCAGGTTCATATACAGGTTTGCGAATAGGAACTTCAACCGCCAAAGGACTTTGTTATGGATTAAATATTCCGTTATTGGCCTTGCCATCATTGGATAGTTTGGCGAATGAGGCCCGAAAAAAATATCCGGAAATAAATTTGTGTCCAATGATTGACGCGAGGAGAATGGAAGTTTATTCAGCAATCCATAATCCGAAAGGTGATAAGTTAAAAGATATCTCTGCGGATGTTTTGGATGAGAATTCATACGCTGAATTTGAGCCCTTTGTGGCGATAGGAGATGGAATGCCGAAGGCAAAAGAAATCTGGGGAAACCGAAATATACAATTCGATTTTGAGATATTGTGCTCAGCAAGCGGACACGTAGAAACAATCTTCAAGAAATTTCAGAACAATGATTTTGAAGATTTGGCTTATTTCGAACCATTTTATCTGAAGGAGTTTTATACCGTTCCACCAAAAAAGTAATTGCTCAGAACTTCTGCACTGCGAACTTATCCGTACTTTTGAGTGTTACTTGAAGTAAAGAATACATTGAATTTATCCAAAGAAATTCGCACAAGCGAAAAACCATTTTTAATTGCCGGTCCGTGCAGTGTCGAAACGGAGAATCAAGTCCATGACATTACCAAGGATTTATCGGTACTTGGCGGAGTAAAATTACTCCGTGGAGGAATTTGGAAACCGAGAACAAGACCCGATTCATTTGAAGGAGTTGGAGAAATGGGATTGCCTTGGCTGATTGAAGCAGGTAAAAATGCAGGAATCCCTACGTGTACGGAAATAGCCAATGCGAATCATGTGGAGAAAGCTTTGTCAGCGGGCGTGGATGTACTTTGGATTGGTGCCAGAACAACAGTGAATCCTTTCGCTGTACAAGAAATTGCTGAATCGTTAAAAGGAGTGCGTATTCCTGTAATGATCAAGAATCCGATTAACCCTGATTTGGAATTATGGATAGGTGCATTCGAACGATTGCAAAAAATGGGCTTGAACGATTTGACAGCTATCCATCGAGGATTTTCGTTTTATAATCACCCGAAATACAGAAATGTACCCAATTGGGAAATTCCTATTTCTTTTCGTGAAAGAATGCCGGATGTCCCTATGATTTGTGATCCAAGCCATATCTCTGGACGAAGAGATTTACTTTTGGAAGTAAGCCAAAAGGCGATGGATTTGAATTTTAATGGTTTGATGATTGAGACGCACCCCAATCCAGATTCAGCGTGGTCAGATGCGAAACAACAAGTAACGAAAGATGGACTAGAAGATATTTTAAGAAATATTGTTCTTCGTGGTCCTTCCGTAGGAAAAGATGCACAGAAAGAATTAATAGATATCCGTCAAAAATTGAGCGTTTTAGACGATCGGATATTTGAACTTTTATCCGAACGAATGCGCATGAGTGAAGAAGCAGGAGAGTTGAAACGAGAACACGGAATAACCATTTTGCAGCAAGAGCATTGGGCGAATATCAAGCGTAAGCGTTTGGATATGCGGGAAGAGTATCAGTTGACGTCTTTGTTCATTCGACAAACAATGGATGCTATTCATCAAGAATCAATTCGTCACCAAACACGAATCATGAACCCTAAAAAAGAGGGTGATTCATGAGAATTGTTCCAGGTAGATATTCAGGTAAAGTCAAGGTTCCAGCTTCAAAAAGCGATGGTCAAAGAGCTATTCTTGCCGCTGGATTAGCTAAGGGTAGGTCAAAATTAATTGGTGTTGGTTCCAGTGATGATGAACGAACGATGCTTCGAAATATTGAAGCTCTGGGAGCAAAAGTAGAAATTGAACAAGATGTGACGATTGTTATTGGGACACCCTCATTTCCCCGTAAAGCAGAGTTGAACCTAGGTGAAAGTGGTTTGGGAGGAAGGTTAGTTACGGCGTTATGTGTTGTCCATTCAGGTGATTATAAACTAACTGGTGAAGGGACGTTAATCCATCGACCGTTTCATTTTTTTAAAGAATATTTTCAAAACGAAATTCCCGAAATAAATGATACAGACGGACATTTACCGCTTCATATCAAAGGCGGCTATGATGGTGGAACACTAAACGTTAGTGGGAAATTGAGTTCGCAATATATTTCTGGACTCTTGATGGCGCTTCCGTTTACAAGAAACGATTCCTTGTTGATTGTAGATGAGTTGAATAGTGGACCTTACGTTAGTATGACACTTGACACACTTAAAAGATTTGGGGTAAATATTGACCACAAGGATTTGAACGAATTTGAAATTTCAGGAAATCAAGAATATACGGCTACGGAATACACCATCGAATCCGACTGGAGTTCGGCGTCTTATTGGTTAGTAGCCTCTGCATTGGGTATGGATATTACCGTAGAAGGTCTTTCTCAAAGTTCATTTCAAGCCGATAAGGCAATCATAAGCGCATTTCTAGCGGCCAACTGCAGAGTCGATATGACGGATGATTCTATTACCATCATCGGTTCAGATAGAAAGCCATTTGAATTCGATGCAACAGATTGTCCAGATTTATTTCCTGCATTGGTTAGTCTTGCAGCTCTTACAGAAGGGGAGACCAGAGTTTTTGGTTTACATCGTTTGGCCCACAAAGAGAGTAATCGAGGTTTGACACTCCAAAGTGAATTTGAAAAAATCGGAATTGAAATCGACTTAAATTCAGCAGAGAATTGCATGGTGATTCATGGTCGAAAAGAAATTGAAGGAGGAAACGTTACTTCGCATGGCGATCATCGAATAGCGATGAGTTTAGGTATTGTGGGTATGTTCTCCAAAGCGCCCATTATTATTGAAAATTCGGAAGCCGTCTCAAAAAGTTATCCTAATTTTTGGGAGCAAATGGATGGCTTAAAGACCTGACTTTCAGTTAAAATTTGTATATTCAAATAAAAAACATGAGTACGACAGTTATTATGGGTGCCGTAATTGGCGGAATAGTTGGTGGAATATACGCGTATTACGCAGCGAAAAAAAAGAAGGAAAAAGAGGAATAGTCAAGCTTGCTTTTTTTCTTAAAACTAGTTCCTGCACCTTTTCAAGACAAAACCGTTGGTCTGTTTCATATAGATTGACATCGAAAAAAAATGCCTATTTTGGCTCGACCGAGTTTTTCTTTCGGTTTTAAGTTTGCATGCAGATAGTTCCAAAAACAGGTTTTAGAGGGTTAGTTCAAAATTGGCAAAGTGATTTTTTAGCGGCAATAAGCGTGTCGTTAGTTGCTCTCCCACTTGGTCTTGCCATTGCCTTCGCTTCTGGAATGGAACCCATTTCGGGTATAGTTTCGGCTATCATCGGGGGCATTGTCGCCACTATTTTTAGAGGTAGTTATATCGGAATTAATGGTCCTGCAGCCGGATTAATTGCTGTCGTTTTAGGTGCTATTGCTTCACTTGACGATGGTTCCGGAAATGCATTGAACTATGCACTTGCGGCTTTTGTTGTTTCTGGGGCCATACAAGTTATTTTGGGCTTATTGAAACTAGGACGATTTGCCGATATTTTTCACCCAACGGTAATACGTGGGATCTTGGCAGGAATTGGTGTTATTATTATTGCCAAACAAATTCATCTGGCACTAGGAACTGGAGCCAAATCCGATAGAGTCATCGATGATTTAATTGGTGTTTTTACGCATATTACAGACATTAATCCTTTTGTAGCTTTGATTTCCGGCATTGGACTGGTACTGCTGGTGTGGCATTCCAAAATCAGTTACAAATTATTTCATTTTCTTCCGGCGCCTATTTGGGTTTTACTCCTGTCTATTCCTGTTGTTTACGCATTTAATTTCTTCGAACCACATTCCATAAATTTCTTTGGAAGAGCGTATGACGTTGGTCCAGACCTCTTGGTCCGAATACCCGATAATTTAGAAGACGCTATCATCTTTCCTAACTTTTCGAAAATTGGAACATTGACGTTTTGGTTGGCCGTAACTTCTATCACAATGGTTTCTACCATCATTACTTTGGCAAGCAGCAAAGCCGTAGACAAACTCGATCCATACAAACGCAGAACCAACTTAAACAAGGATTTAATAGGTGTTGGTATGGCGACTATGGTTTCTGGTGGAATAGGAGGGTTGCCAATCGTTACGGTTATCGTTCGAAGTACGGTCAACGTCAATAACCACGCAAAGACAAAATGGTCCAATTTATATCATGGTGTTTTGTTGATTTTGTTTGTATTCTTGCTGGCTCCATTCATACAACAAGTCCCATTGGCCGCTCTGGCGATATTGCTCGTTTATAATGGTTTTAAACTAGCGTCACCTCGGGTATTCAAGCAAATTTACAAACAAGGCGTGGAGCAAGTAATCTATTTTGTTGTCACGCTAATTTTGGTCATTTACACAGACATACTCACGGGTATTTTAGGTGGTTTACTCTTGGCGCTGTTGGTTCATTTTATAATTTCTAAAGTCAATTATACAGACTTTTTTAAGTTGATTTTTTCATCCGGCACGCGAATGAAAGTTCAAAAAGATGGCGGTGTTGACATTAAAGTGAAAGGAATTGCCAACTTTTTGGGTACGCTGAAGATTGATAAAATGTTTTCTGAAGTTCCACCGCAATCTAAAGTGCGAATTGATATGTCTGGCGCTCGTTTGGTGGATTTATCGATTTTGGAGTTAACGTATGAATTCCAACGTTTACATGAAAGCGATGGTGGTGGGGTAGAAATTATTGGGCTTGATGAACATGCTTCTTCTTCTGTTCACAAATTAGCAATGAAGCTAAAAACCAAAGAATCCAAAAAGAAAATGACCTCCCGCGAGAAAAGCGTTCAAATTCGTGCGATGGAAAACGGATGGGATTACAGTTATGATCCGGTTCGCGATGTTTACTTTGAATCGTTTTATTTCTTTAAATCTCGACCGATTGAGTTCAAGTCAAATGTTATATCGGGTGAAGAAAATGATATCGAATGGGAAATTTCAGATGTAACATTTGAGGAAGGTGCTTATCTCGCATTGGAAGAATACCGCACGACCGTTGAAATGATCAAATTGCCTTTTGCTATTCCAAAATTCACTATTGAGAAAAAGGACATTATCGATAAATACCTCAAGTTGAGAGATCACAAAGACATAGATTATACCGTTTATCCAAATTTTTCTTCTAAGTTCAAGGTTAAAGTGGAAGACGAAAGTCAAATGGATAGTTTCCTTAGTGATGAATTACGAGAGTTGTTAGAAGGGAGCGAAATTAATCACATTGAGAGTAACGGTGAAGCCATTTTGATATTTAGTGATCAAATGCGACTGGCACGTTCTGATGAATACGAAAAGATGATCAGCTTCTCCGAAGATTTGAGAAAATTGTTGTGGTAGTTCAATGATAATTTGGTTGGATTAGAATCGAATAATCCAGCCATATTTACTTTTTTCATGCGTCTGCTTTTATTTTAGAAAAAGTAGCAAAATTCCTAAGGCGGCTGGTACCGTTTGAACGAAAATGATTTTTTTATCTGCTGTCATAGCACCATAAATCCCTGCTATTGCTACGCAAATAAAGAAGAACATGGCAACATTGTCTCGCCATGGAATGTCATGTATGAAGTAAGTCCAAACGAGTCCAGCGGCTAAAAACCCATTGTACAGACCTTGATTCGCAGCCATCGCTTTCGTTGGTGCAAACAAGTCCTTTGGAAAACCTCGAAATACTTTTGGACCTCTTGATTCCCAGGCAAACATTTCAAACCAAAGAATGTATAAGTGAATGAAGGCCACCAACCCGATGACAATTTTTAGAGCAATTTCCATACGAGAAAGGTACAGATTATTTCGCCAATTTGTATTTCAAAGCGGTTTCGCCATCTTCTATTACTTCCTCCTCGAAATCAAAACCGACCTTTTTTAATACGCCAATGGAACCTTTGTTTTTAGGTAATACGAATGCAACAATCTCATCGAGACCAATTTCCGAGAATCCGAGATCAATAACGGCTCTGACACTTTCGGTTGCATATCCTTTTCCCCAATATTCTGAAAGAAAGCGATATCCTAAATCTACTTCTTGCTCATCGACTAAATATTTTAAACCAGAAAAACCGATAAATTTCCCGGTGCTTTTTAGTTCAACGGCCAATCTTCCGTAACCGTACTTTTTGTAATCGCCAAGCACATCCTCTTTGATTCTTCTTTCCATTTCAGCTAGGGAAACGACGCCACCATCACCTGTAAATTCGCTCACTTTTTCATCCAAATTCATGGCATGGGCAGATTCGATATCGTCCATCGTGAAGGGACGAATCAATAACCTTTCGGTTTCTATTTCAAGCGAGTACTTTTTCAATGGGCTTCTTTTGACGGACGAAGCTTTTTCCATGCCATTTTACCCAATCCAATAATTGGGAGTGAAATGGCACCAACGATTAGTCCAATAATAAAATCACGAAGTAAACTAGGCAATGATTCAAACAAATGATGGAAGAATTCGATGCTGTGCACAAAAATTCCACCCGAAACGAGAAATAGTGCGATTGTCCCAACGAGGGTCAACCCCTTGATAACTATTGGTAAGGCGCTAACCAATCCTTTTCCTAAACTCATTTTGAATCCTTTTTCACCACCACTTTTCCGAACCATATAGTGCCCTGCATCATCCATTCGAACAATTAAGGCGACCATTCCATAAACACCAACCGTAGCAATAATGGCAATGATACTTACCACAAAAATTTGAATTGTTATGGTCTGATCCACAACGGTTCCTAATGTCAGAATGATTATTTCTACAGACAAGATGAAATCTGTAACAATGGCTGATTTAATCTTTTCTTTTTCCTTGGCAAGTACCTCTTCTTTTGAAGGTAATTTTTCTTCCAAATCGTGGTGTTCCTTTTTGTCATGGGGAAAGAAATAACCATAGACTTTATGCGCTCCTTCGTACGCTAAATAGACGCCTCCCAAAATGAGTATGTATTTGATGGCCGGTGGATAAAAGGCACTGAGCAAAAAGGAAAAAGGAAGAATGATGATCTTGTTCAACAGCGATCCTTTTGTAATCGCCCACAAAACGGGAAGTTCACGGGATGAAACAAACCCAGATGCTTTTTCCGCGTTAACGGCTAAATCATCGCCCAAAATACCCGCCGTTTTCTTGGTAGCAACTTTTGTCATTGCGGCTACATCAT
Source organism: Crocinitomicaceae bacterium (assembly GCA_965660955.1). Taxonomy (GTDB): domain Bacteria; phylum Bacteroidota; class Bacteroidia; order Flavobacteriales_D; family Crocinitomicaceae; genus UBA2040. Next base: position 9,019 of record CBFIBY010000040.1, read on the forward strand.
CCATGAGTACACCAATATCATCCAATAATGCAAAAAATCCTGAAGCCATAAATTTTGTTTTGAAAGGCGAATTTAGGGATTACAATTCAAAATGGTCGTGAATATGTCCAATTCGAAAGCCTGCTTCTACTACTTTTTTCGCTTCTTCGCTTTCGCTGTTTAGCACTGGATTGGTATGATTGAAGTGAATAAATATTATTTTACTTTTTACTTTCCTCGGTAAATTGCTGAATAATTTCATGCTTTCGATGATGAACGGATGCGGAATTTCCTTGATATTTCGATTGTTAATTTCTTTACCACTGTAAAAAGTAGCATCGATAAAAGCGTAATCAACTTTTTTAATCTCTTCGATTATATCAAGATTCCATTTCTCCCATTTGTCAATGTCTGGTATAAACAAGGCCTGTTTTTTGGGACCTTTGATTCGGTATCCCACTGTTTCCGAATATTCATCTCGATGGGGAACTGTGAAAGGGGTAATCTCTAATTTGGATGAAAGTTGAACTGTAGAATTCGACTGTAGTTCATTGAAATAGATATTGTCGTTGGTCACCAGTTGACTCCAAGGGCCATTCATTTCTAAATAGTTTTTCATTCGAGGCATAGCAAACACTTCAACATGTTTTGCATTGGTTGCCTCTTTCCCGAGATACATTAAACCTGAATAATGCCCGATATGGGCATGTGTCAAGAAAATACCATTCGGTAATTCGTTTTTAGAATCAATACCAAAGGATTTTAGTTTTTTTACTTGCCTTGATATATCGGGTGTAGCTTCAAAAAGATATTTTTTCTGTGTAGAAGCATCGAACAATCCCAAGGAAATAACTTGTCGGTTTGGGTCTGGCGCATCAAATAAGCTTTTGCAACATTCTTTTTTACAGGCAATGTGAGGCGAACCAGCATCTTGAATTGTTCCCAAAAGAATCAAAGAGGTGTTGATTTGATTCGATGGAATGGTGGTATCCGGCACTTTTTTTATACTCTCCTCTCCTTGACAAGAAAATAAAAATGGTAGGATTAAAAAACAAATGAGTTTAAATTTCATTTCAGATTTGAATAGTTTAGGCTAATCTATTAAACGAAGTAGTACAACATATTCACCAGTCCGACTAGCAACTTTTGCCTCTTCATCACAACTATCCCATTCGCCATTGTGGAATTCGACTTCGGCTTTCACCACTTTAATCATTGATTCTTGGTCGGTTAAATATTTTTCCAATTCATCTATGGAAACCTTGCTTTCACAAAATTTAATGAAGTAGTCTTGGATGGAGCGTTGGATGTAGTAATCACCCGTTTCTTGTACTTCACCTTTTATTATTCGGTTTTTATAAACTACAGGAGATGAGATAATTTTTGATTCTTCAGTTGATCCTTTTGTGTCGGGTTTTTTGGTTTCTTTCATGAAGATTGTTTTTGAGGTAGGTTCACACGAAAATAAAAGTGAGAAGGTTAGAAAGAAAAGGAAGGTGAAAATTCTCATGAGCCATGTTTTATAATTTCTAAAGTTAATGAATTTAATATCGATTTTTGAAACAAGGAATTTTCGTTAAATTCACGCCAAAACAGACAGAAAATGACACTTCAAGACACCATAAGCGCAGTAGAAAAATTTCACGAAGCTTTTAAAATTGGGAATAATTATTCACCAACAACAGATCTCGATCATTCAGATATCGCACTCCGCCATCGACTAATGGCAGAAGAAAATGAAGAGTATTTAGAAGCAGCAATCGAAGGCGATTTGGTTGAGGTGGCCGATGCACTAGGTGATATGTTGTACATACTTTGCGGAACGATTTTGAAACACGGTATGCAGCATAAAATTGAAGAGGTTTTCCAAGAAATTCAACGTTCAAACATGAGTAAATTGGATGCAAATGGTGAGCCCATTTATCGCGAAGATGGTAAGGTGATGAAGTCTGATCAGTACTTTAAACCTAATATTGCTGAGATCCTCGCGAAATAATGATCAACAAGTTCAACCTTCGTGTCTATGGAATTTTAATCAATGATAAAGATGAGGTCCTTTTGTCTTCGGAATTGAGGTATGGGAAATCTATGATGAAATTTCCGGGTGGCGGATTGGAGTTTGGCGAAAGTACTAAGGAGTGTCTGATTCGAGAATTCGAAGAAGAATGTGGTATTGAGGTGGAAGTGGGAGATTTGTTTTATGTGAATGACTTTCTCCAGGCTTCAGCTTTTCGACCAAATGAACAACTCATCAGTTTTTACTATTTGGTGAAATATAATTTCCCAGAAAAAATACAAACCGTTCCAATTGATTTTGAGCATACAGTCGAAGGAGAAAGATCTGTTTGGCGTTCACTTCGCAATCTGAAAACCGATGACATGACTTTTCCTATTGATAAAATAGTAGTAGCTAAGCTTCATCAATAAAAAAACATAATTCTAACTTTTTTTGCTCCTCTATGAAAACCCATATTTTTTCGTAGCACTTGTTTTCTTGGATAGCTCATCACGTCCTTCATAGTAGATTTGTCCATAACTCAAATAAATAGGCTATGAAAAGAAAAATATTATTAATGCTGTTTTTGGTTGGACCAATGATAGCAATGGCGCAAAAAGGACAATCGAATTTCCTTAGTTCACTAGAGAAATTAGGATACACGGAAGTAGAGTGGACCTATTATTCAGCAATGAAAAAAACGGCTGGAGGCCTTGACAAGGGATGGAAAGTCGAAGAAGGAGAAACTGTAAAAGTTAACTTGAAAAGTCCTGCTATTAAGCAAATACAAATGGCGGCAAAGTCAGGGTCAAAATTACAAAAGTCAATGGCGGCGTTTGAAATGGGAGCATACAAAACCAAGGACAACAAAGTTTTACCCTGGATAATCATTCAATCTGCTTTCGAAAAATTTCCAGGTTATACTCATAAAGCTATGGCAAGTCGGATGAATTTTTATATCCAGAAAATGGAAAGTGTCAACGACGACGAATAATATATCTACTCATTTTTTAAAGGACAGTGAATCGCATTGTCCTTTGATTTTTTATCGAACTATTATGAAACATTTAATAATACTCAGTTTTGTTTTGACGGCTTTTTCCTCTTTCGGTCAAACCGAAGTTATCAATTTCACGCCTTCGCTTTCATCTTTTGTTTTTAGCGATGACGAATGGACCTTTAAGAATGAGATGGCAACAGCTGCAAAGGCTTTGGACGATTGTGCAAATGATCCCGATGGATGCGCATTGAAAGAGTTGGAAGCTGAAGAAGAGAAGTCTACGTTACTCCAACAAATGTTGAAAGCAGGAATTTCAGGAGCGTATACGCAAAAAACGATGGTGGCATTTGAAAAAATGATTTTGAAAGGAAAAGGAAAAGGTCTTCTCGGTAGAATTGATATCGTACTTGCCTTTGAGAAATATTCAGGTTATAGCTATTCGGCGATGTCTAATCGAATGAATATCTATGTCAAGAAATTGGCCGAGAAATCTGAGGCGCTTGAGGAAGTTGATGAGGAAGAAATCGAGGAATTCGAAGAAGTAGTTGAAGAATAAACTACATTTTCACCTTCACAAAACCAAATGGCATGTGATTGGTCAAGGTTTCCATTTTTTTGTCAAACTCTTTGGCGCCAATTACAACTTGACATTTCGGTAAACTATCGCTGATACGGGTTAAATGAGCCAAATTCTGTCCCTTCAAGGTTAAATTCACATCGTCGATAACGAAAAACTTCAGCAGGTTAAGGTTTAGTCCGCTTTGAATGTACAAATCGTAAATTCTTTTGGTTGTACCAATAACAATCTCAGTACCATCAAAAATCAAATTTCGTTGTTGAACTTGATGTCCCTTTTCATGCGCTAAATCAAGTGTCAAATCCATGTGCTTTGACCAAGCCTTCATTTCTTCGTGGCGCTTAATTGCTTCTTCGTTGTTCGCACAAATAATAATTGCTCGAGGCGAACCTTCCTCTGGTTTTGGAACTTTGTAAAGCGCAGCCATAACCATTAGCGATGAAAATCCTTTGCCACCTTCGTTGAGAACAATTAGGTTTTTTCCTTCCCGAATTTTTCGAAAAAGTTCAGTCTGAGTTGGCAAGAAATCTTCAAATCCCGCAATCATCAAATTTTCTACAACAGTTTCTGGTAATTTCTTAAACCCCATTTTCATATATATTTTAACAACAATCCACAATCCACAATCGAGAATCAACAATCCACAATCCACGATCCACGATCAGCAATCCACGATCCGCGATCCGCAATCCACAATCCACGATCCACAATCCACAATGCACGATTCACAATCAGCAATCCGCGATCCGCAATCCGCAATCCGCAATCCGCAATCCGCAATCCACAATCCACAATCCACAATCTACTTTAATTTTTCGTTGTTCTTGTGTCTATCCGCATCTCGATTCGTCTTTTTTTCCAAATTCTTTTTCAAGGCTTCTTCCAAATCGACACCCGTTTGATTCGCTAAACATATAAGAACAAATAAAACATCCGCCATTTCATCGCCTAAATCTTTTGTTTTATCTGATTCTTTTTCACTTTGTTCCCCATATCGTCGAGCAATTATCCGCGCTACCTCGCCAACTTCTTCCGTAAGCATGGCCATATTCGTCAATTCGTTGAAATAGCGAACACCAACATTTTTAATCCAATCGTCGACTAATTTTTGTGCTTGTTTTATTTCCATTTTTTTGACTATTGACTATTGACTATTGACGAACCAGAAAGCTGAGTTAATGGTCAAAGTCAACGTTATTCATTATTACTCTTTATTCTTCGAATCAATTGTTATCGTCACCGGTCCATCATTTATCAATTTCACTTTCATATCTGCACCAAAAATACCCTTTTGAACTTTTCCCGGAATTTGAATTTCCAATCGCTTAAGAAAGGCTTCGTAAAGCGGAATGGCAATTTCTGGTCGCGCGGCTTTTATGAAACTCGGTCGATTTCCTTTTTTGGTAGAAGCGTGCAAGGTAAATTGACTGATGACTAAAATTTCTCCCTTTTGATCGAGCAGACTTTCATTCATTTTGCCTTCAGCATCTGAAAAAATACGCATTTGTAAAATTTTGGAAGTCATCCAATCAATATCGGCTTCTGAATCTTCTGATTCAATACCGAGCAATACGAGCAAACCTGAATGAATTTCGCCTTCGACTTTGCCTTTGATGACCACCGAAGCTTCACTTACGCGCTGAATGACTGCTCTCATCCGTAAATGTTTTTTCGGTAATTTTCTGAAGCATCTTCATGCATCATTACCCAATAACTATCGTATCGACTTTCTGCAATTTCACCCTTCTTCACCGCTTCTTTCACGGCGCATTTTGGTTCATTGATGTGCAGGCAATTGTTGAATTTACAATCTTCCATACGATTTCGCATTTCTGGAAAGTAATGTCCAATATGTTCTTTTTCCAAATCAATAATTCCAAAGGCGCGAATTCCTGGCGTATCGACAATGAAGCCACCAGACGAAAGCGGAAACATTTCGGCAAATGTCGTTGTGTGCTGACCTTGTGCATGCGCTTTCGATATTTCCCCAATTCTCGCCGAAAGTTCGTCATCAATTGAGTTAATCAAGGAGCTTTTCCCGACACCCGAATGACCACCAATCATGACTTGCTTTCCTTTAATTTCCTCTTTCAAGAATTCAACTGATTTTTTATCGAAAGTAGAAACTTTATGACAAGGATAACCGATGTTCTCGTATATCTTAATGTATTCGTCAATCTTATTAATTTCTTCGGCTGAATATTGGTCGATTTTATTGAACAAAAGCGTACATGGAATTCGGAAAGATTCAGCAGACACAAGAAATCGGTCGATGAATGCCAAATGGGTATCAGGAGAATGGAGCGTGACTAATAAATAAGCTCTATCCACATTCGCCGCTAAAATCTGCATTTGCTTGCTCAGGTTGGTGGACTTCCGCACGATGTAATTTCGTCTCTCCTCAACACCAATGATCATCCCGCGATTCTCGTCATCTCGTTCTTCATCCAAGATAACTTCGTCCCCAACAGCAACAGGATTCGTTGTTTTTAAACCCGCCATGCGAATTTTTCCGCGCAATCGACATACAATCATTTCACCGCCTTCCTCAAGAACGTTGTACCACTTTCCTGTCGATTTAAGAACTTTTCCTTTGGTAATCATGAAGGGCAAAGGTAACTTTTTAGTTCGAGCTAAAGGCTATTGCCCTTGGCTTTTGGCCTAAAATTTCGCGTTCCCTGGAACCGCCGAATAAACAAAAGCTAATAGCCAATCGCCAACAACATTCCTTGGTATTTTTTCCCTCAAAACGGACTGAATTTTCATTATCTTCGCCCAACAAATTCATACACATGTCAATTGAAGTAAATAATCTGACCAAATTCTACGGAGAACAGTCTGCGGTAAACGAAGTTACTTTTGAAGTAAAGAAAGGTGAGATTGTCGGTTTTTTAGGGCCAAATGGAGCTGGGAAATCAACAACTATGAAGATCATAACCGGTTTCATTCCTGCCACTTCAGGTGATGTGAAGGTGTGCGGTATACCAGTGACAGTAGATACGCTGGAAACACGCAGATTAATTGGTTATTTACCAGAAAATAATCCGCTGTATACCGACATGTACGTTAAGGAATATTTGACGTTCGTGGCCAACATTTACAAGATTAAAAATGTAAAAGAACGCGTTGCCGAGATGATCAAAGCGGTTGGTTTGGAAATTGAACAAGACAAAAAAATTGGGATGCTTTCCAAAGGATATCGTCAGCGGGTTGGTTTGGCGCAAGCCATCATTCATGATCCAGAAGTTTTGATTTTAGACGAACCTACTTCGGGTTTGGATCCGAATCAATTGGTTGAAATTCGCGAGTTGATTAAGAAAATCGGAAAGGAAAAAACGGTGATGCTTTCAACGCACATTATGCAGGAAGTGGAAGCAATTTGCGACCGTGTTGTGATTATCAACCGAGGCGATATTGTGGCAGATGGTAAACCAAACGAACTGGAATTGGAGAATGATGTAATCACAGTTTACGCTGAATTTGAAGGCGAAACAGGGAAAAACCAACTCAAGAAAGTTCCAGAAGTAAAGAAAGTAGAAAAAGTAGGGAACGGATGGCTGTTTGAAGGAGCAAAAGATTCGGAATTACAAAAATCCATCGCTCGATATGCACAAGAAAATAACTTGCTCGTTTTGACGCTTCGTGTAGAAGAGAAACGCTTAGAGGAAGTGTTTAAAGATTTGACAACGACAAAAGAATAGAGAATAGACCGCTCCGCTGTTGGAGCATGGACCGTCCCGAAAGCTTTCGGGACTGATGGAGCATGGACTGCTGGCGCTATTGGAGAATAGATAATCCAAGAGCGAAGCGATCCAAAATCCAGCAATGAAGTGGTCCAACATCCAACATCCAACAGCAAAGCGGTCCAAATAATAAAAAAATGCCAAAGAATTTTATCGCAGAAATGCAATGGAGAGGAATGATTCACGATATCATGCCCGGAACAGAAGAAGCACTTAATAAGCAAGTTCGTTCGGGTTATATCGGGTTTGACCCAACGGCGGATTCATTGCATGTTGGACATTTGGTTCAAATCATGACTTTGGTTCACTTTCAACGAGCTGGACATAAACCTTTTGCTTTGGTTGGCGGTGCTACGGGAATGGTAGGCGATCCTTCTGGGAAATCGGATGAAAGAAATTTATTGGATGCTGAAACATTGAACCACAATGTGGAATGTGTGAAAGAACAATTGTCTCGCTTTTTGGAATTCAACGATAGTGACACAGGAGCCGAAATGGTCAACAATTACGATTGGTTCAAAGAAATGAACTTCTTGGATTTCATTCGCGATGTCGGAAAACACATCACTGTGAACTACATGATGGCGAAGGATTCTGTGAAAAAACGATTGGAAACAGGTTTGTCCTTTACCGAGTTTTCGTACCAATTGGTGCAAGGCTACGATTTCTACCACTTGAACAAACACAAAGATTGTATTGTACAATTGGGAGGTTCCGATCAATGGGGAAATATCGTCACGGGAACAGAATTAATTCGTCGAAAGAGTGGAAATGAAGCGTATGCCGTAACGACTCCTTTGATCAAAAAAGCCGACGGAACGAAATTTGGTAAAACCGCATCAGGCGCCGTTTGGTTGGATGAAAACCGGACTACGCCATACGAATTCTACCAATTTTGGCTGAATGCTAGTGATGCAGACGCAGAAAACTACATCAAAATATTTACCCTTCTCGAAAAAGAGGTGATCGATAAAATTATTACAGAACACCAAGCCGAACCGCATTTGAGAAAACTTCAAACAGCCGTTGCCGAAGACATTACGATTCGTGTTCACGGACAAGAGAAGCTTGATACGGCAATTGCCGCAAGTAAAATATTATTCGGAAAATCTTCAGCGGATGATTTGAAAAAACTGTCAGAAAAAGACTTTTTTGCCATTTTTGATGGTGTTCCAACGGCTGAAGTGAATCGTGCAGATATTGATGCGGGCATGAACTTGATGGATGCCTTTGTTGGTAAAACGAATTTCTTAGCTTCAAACGGTGAAGTGAAACGAGGCTTGAAAGAGAATTCAATTTCGGTAAACAAAGAAAAAGTGAATGGAGAATTCACCTTGACCGCTGAAACTTTGATCAACGACAAATACGTTCTGTTAGGAAAAGGCAAAAAGAACAACTACATTCTTGTCGTGAAATAGTCATCACTTCCTCCCTTGAGGGAGGATCGAGGTGGGTGTGAGGACTAAGTGGGCATGAGATTGAAGAGCGTGAAAACGTCTTCTTAAGTGTTATTTCGGAAGCGTCCTAACATATTCCGCCATAAATACACCGAATTTAATCTCCCCCTTGATCTCCGCTTTTCTCGGCGCTTTGCATAACCCATCATCGACATGCTCGTTTGTGGGATCATCAATGTCACTATCAACTCCATCCACATAATAGTGTTTTCCATCAATCAAAACAGCTAGATCACATTTGTCACCGGTCATATCATAAATACACTTTCCACAAGCGATCTCATAAACACCCTCA
>CBFIBY010000041.1:0-17470 GCA_965660955.1 Crocinitomicaceae bacterium
AGAACTTTGTGCGTTGAATCGGTGGAGGAGTAATAATCGCGATGTATCATTCGTCCTTTTTCATCCCAATCACATGTGTAAGTATAGTTTCCGGGCTCACTGCATAACCGCTGATTGGCTTTTGAGATATAGACTGAATTGGCATGAACAAGGCGTTGTTTTGTATCAAAAACATAGTCCAAGGTCCAATGACTGCGCAAACGAAGTGGGCGATAATTGAAGTTACCTGCGTAGCTACTGCTGTATTTTCCAAAGAATCTAAATTCTGACGTTTTCAATTCAAATCTAAGTTTTTCATATTCGCCCGAATCGGAATAGTGAAATGTATACGTTCTTTGTTCTCCACCAATTTTCCGTTGGTTGTCTTTTTGACTGGAGGACAATAATCTACCTTGCTCGTCATACGCCAATTGCACTTCGGTGATTACCTTGTTTTTCTCGAGAATACTATCGAATCTTTCAGGCGAAAAAAGGTCCCATTTCAGCATTTGATATTCGTCTTTGTAGTCGATTTCATAATTCGTAACGCTTAGTTTCCTCCCTGCGGCAGGCGAATAGGTCACATAGTTTGGAATGGAGGAAACAAAGCCCTTCAAAGTATCATTCCAATAGCGATAGTATTCTCTTTGACCCGCTTTGGTGGTTAGTTCTTCTGTCCCATGATATTGAATTGTAAAATCGTCCATCCAAAATGAGGCATGAGGGTGATCTTGGGTCCAGCTAAAAATTGGAATCAATAAAATGGAAAGAATAACAAAGCGAAACATACATTCAAAAGTACAACTAAGCACTTTATTTGTTCATGGAATGACAATTCAACCAAAAAATATGACACTTCAACGTTTTTTACTTTTATGTTCGATTCAGAAAAGGGAGATTTGTCCTGTAAAACATATTTCTATGAGAATCTTATTCCTTTTTATATTACTTTTTTCTTTTACATCAATTGGTCAAGAATTGACGCAGAATATTCGAGGTATAGTTACAGACAAAGAATCTCAATATCCCATACCAGGGGCGAAGGTGAAAGTATTGGGGACAGAACCAATTATTCAGACCAGAACAGATAGCGATGGAAATTTCACCTTAGAAAATGTGCCCGTCGGTAGAGTGAACATTGAAATTTCCTATATGGGATATTTACCAGCTGTTCTGAATAATTTAGAATTGACTTCAGGTAAAGAGTTGATTGCCAATGTACAATTGGAAGAGGAGGTAAATACCATAGAAGAGGTGGAAATTGTTTATAAAGACAACAAAAGCACGACAATCAATGGAATGGCAACCGTTAGCGCGCGAAAAATTTCAATTGAGGAAGCAGGAAAGTTTGCTGGCACTTTGAACGATCCGGCAAGAATGGCACAAAACTATGCGGGTGTCAGTGGAGTCAGTGATAGTAGAAACGACATCATAATTCGGGGAAATTCACCACTCGGTGTTTTGTGGAGAGTGGAAGGGATAGACATTCCAAGTCCTAATCACTTTGCCTCATTAGGGACAACTGGTGGTCCAATCAGTATGTTGAATATTAATAATCTAGCGAATTCTGATTTTTTCACTTCGGCTTGGTCATCTGATTATGGAAATGCATTATCGGGTGTATTTGATCTACGTCTGAGAAACGGAAATAGTCGAAAAAGGGAATATTTGGCACAAGTGGGTTTCAATGGTTTTGAATTTGGTGCTGAAGGTCCTTTTGTGAAAGGAAAAAGAGCTTCTTACCTGATTAATTATCGTTATTCAACATTGGGAGTAATTAGTGCTTTGGGAATTAATTTAGGAGTTGGGGCAGCCGTTCCACAATATCAAGATGTAACTTTCAAAATGAATTTTCCTACGAAGAATGCGGGGATATTTAAAGTTTGGGGAATAGGTGGTGTTAGCGATATTGAATTTGACGCAACCGGGGAAGTCGATTCAACGAATTTATATTCCAGTCCCTATGAAGACACGCGATTTGCTTCAAATACAGGAGTTATCGGTGCTTCACACAAATACTTTTTCAATGCAAATACGTTTTCAGAATTGATTTTGGCAGCATCCTATTCAGGGACAACAGGTTCGATTGATTCAATAACTCCGCTTGACGCAACCTTCAATACAACACGCTTTAATCGACAACAATTGAAGTCTTCGGGAAATTATAAAATCAATCATAAATTCAATGCGAAGAATAGAATTACGATCGGAGCTATTGGTGAACATTATGCCATTGATATGATTGATAGTTCGTATGTCGACGGTCAATATGTTGTGTTCTCGAATTATGTCGGAGGAAGTGTTTTATTGCAATCGTATGTAAGCTATCAGCACAAATTCAACAACAAATGGACGTTCAACGGAGGTTTGCATTCCCAGCACTTTCTGCTGACAAAATCCAATGCAATCGAGCCGCGTGCAGGAATTAAATTCAAAGCATCAAATCGACACGTTTTTGGTTTAGGAAGTGGACTACATTCACAAATTCAGCCTATTTCAGTTTATTTTATTGAACGAGAAGTGGATGGAGAAAGCACGTATCCCAATCAAACGGTAGACTTCAGCAAGGCGCTTCACAATGTTTTTTCTTATGATTATCAGATTTCAGAAAACATGCGATTCAAATCTGAAGTCTACTTTCAATATTTGTACAATGTTCCAGTCGATACGGCAATCAACGGTTTTTCAATGATCAATCAAGGAGCTGATTTTGTTTTGCCCAACGGAACAGGTTATCAAAATACAGGTACGGGTAGTAATTACGGTGTCGAACTAACATTGGAGAGATTTCTGAATAAAGGATTTTATTTCCTGGCAACGGCCTCTATTTTTGAGTCAAAGTACGTAGGAAGCGATAATATTGAACGCAATACAGCTTTCAACGGAAATTATATTTTCAACGGATTGGCTGGTAAGGAATTTAAAATTAAGAATCGATGGACGTTAGGATTTGATGTGAAGTGCACGTATGCTGGGGGAAGAAGATACACACCTATTGATTTAGAAGCATCCATTATGGCTGGAAGACAAATCAATGTTGATGACCAATTATTTGAGAAACAGCACAAGAATTACTTCCGTTTTGATTTCAAAACAACGATAAAGTATAATGGAAATAGAATGAGTCAAACTTTCTCTTTTGATCTCCAAAATTTATCAAATCAGCAGAATGTATTTCAGCAAGGATACAATCGTGTAACACAGAATATTGGAACGGTTTATCAACGAGGATTTTTTCCGAATGTTCAATATCAAATAAACTTCTAATTTTAGAAAGTGCAAAGATTTACGAAAGAAGAGGCATATAAGCTGATTGGCTTCAACGACGTAATGTTGAGGTTAATTGGTATTCCGTTTTTTAGTTTTTTCTTCCCGTGGTTAGTTATGGGTGTTAGTCCGTTGGAAGATTTCCCTCTCTATTGTATCGGCTATCTGAACAGCGCCATTCATATTTATGTCTATTGGCAAGTCAATCGTTGGGCGGTTATTCGATTAAGAAAACGATACTCTAAATTCAGTGAATATCGTAAACGATTGACGCTACAGATTTTGTTGATTGTTGTTATTACGGTCCTTCTTTGTGTGAGTTCTTTTCTTCTAAGAATGTGTTTTGGATCAGACTTCGATCGGTTTGATGTTGATCTCATAACGTATTTAATTGCAAGTTTGGTTATCACCACTATAATTGTCGCTATTTATGAGGCTCGATTTGCGTTTGAACAATACAAAGCGGGTCTCTTGAAAAACGAGCAATTGAAGAAAGAAAATACACGTGCTCAGTTGGAATCGTTGAAAAATCAAGTCAATCCACATTTCTTTTTTAACTCAATAAATACTTTGATTTCTGTCATTCCTGAAGATCCTAAGGTAGCGGTTAAGTTTGCTGAAAACCTCTCTCATGTTTACCGATGTATTTTGGAAATGAATGACAAAGAGATCGTGTCTGTCGCTGAGGAATTCTCGTGTATTCAAGCCTATAAATATTTACTTAAAATCCGATTCAATGACCACGTGAAATTCGTTGGTGACGAAACGTTTGAAAATATGTCGGACAAGTATATTGTACCCATGTCTGTTCAAATGTTAGTCGAAAATGCGATAAAACATAATGTTGTTTCACAAAGCCGGCCTTTAGAGATTCATTTTCAGATGAAAGAAGATTTTCTTGTCGTAAGCAATAAAAAGGAACCGAAGAAGCAAGCGTTGAATTCAACAAAAATTGGTTTGAAGAATATCCACAAACGATACGAATTGTTGGTAAACAAATGTATAGTAATCGATGAATCGGATAGCGATTTCGTTGTTCAATTACCCATCCTAAATATTTCAGAAGTCAAATGAGAGTGCTATTGGTAGAGGATGAATTACCAGCGAGCAAACGACTCATATCGTTGCTAAAAGCGAATGAGCCAACCTGGCAGATTGTGGCAACGACAGATGAAATATTGAACACAGTGGAATGGCTGAAAAATAATGAACCACCCGATTTGATTTTCATGGATATTCACCTCGCCGACGGATATAGCTTCGCTATTTTTGATGAAATTGAGATTACCTCAAAGGTAATTTTCGTCACGGCCTATGATCAATACGCTTTGAAAGCTTTTGAGGTGAATGGATTGGATTACCTCTTAAAACCAATCAAGGAAGAGGAGCTGAAAAGAAGCATTGATCGCTTCAAAAAAGCTACAGTACCCAATGAAATTGATTTGAAAGGAATATCGGCACTGATTCAAAGAAAAGAAAGGGCTTTCAAAGAACGTTTTTTGATTAAATCGGGTGAACAATTGAATTTCGTTCAAGTCAGCGAGATTGCTTATTTTATTTCTGAATCAAGCTATTCTTTTGTCGTCACCAAAAGTGGAAATCGATATATCTTGGATGGAACAATGGATCAAATTGAGAAAGAGCTTAATCCCGATGTTTTTTTTCGAATAAATCGAGGGCAAATTGTAGGTGTAGATTCCATAAAAAAAATCTCTTCACATGTGAACAATAGATTAAAACTGGAACTTGAACCTGTCGAAAAAGAAACAACGATTGTCAGCCGGACAAGAGTAGCACAATTTAAGGCTTGGTTAAATCAATAGTCGATAATAGCGTTCTATTTTCTTCACTATACGAAAATTTGTATCTTGATAATTATGGAGTCTATCACCCGTTTACACATTCGCGAATTATTAAACTCAAGAGACCCCAACTCGAATAAAACCACCTATGGACATGCATTTTTGTTGGCCGGTAACGTTGGGAAAATTGGAGCCGCCGTACTTTCTTCAAGAGCCTGTTTAAGATCTGGAGTAGGTTTGTTGACGACTTGTATCCCAAAATCGGAAAGAAGTATTTTGCAAACCACAGTTCCAGAGGCGATGGTCACTTTTCGAGATGAACCGATAAATTTCTCTAAAATTACGGCTATGGCATTTGGGCCGGGTATAGGTGTTAACGGGGAAGGAGAGAAACTGATAATTTCCATTCTTGAAAAGAGCGATTTACCCCTAGTTATGGACGCAGATGCAATAACCATTTTAGCCCAAAACGAAAATCTGTGGCAAGAACTTCCGAAAAACACAATTCTGACACCTCACCAAGGTGAATTTGATCGTTTGTTCGGTCCCCACTCGGATCAAGAATCAAGAATCAAAACAGCCGAAACAAAGGCAAAAGAACATGAATGTATTTTTGTCATGAAGGGACACCATACAAAAGTTGTTTCTGCTTCCGAATCTTTTGAAAATGATACGGGAAATTCGGGTCTAGCAAAGGGAGGATCAGGAGATGCTTTAACAGGAATAATTTGCGCATTTCTGGCTCAGGGTTACAAACCATTTGTTGCAGCACAATTGGGAGTTTTCTTCCACGGCTTTGCAGCTGATTTTAGTCTGGAAAAACAAAGTAAAGAAAGTATGCTGGCTTCAGATGTTATAGAAAATCTGGGCGCAGCATTTCAAAAAATTCATGGAGCCTAATGACGTAATTATAGGTAAATTTACGCTTCAAAAGAAAGACCTACAATATGCCTATCGAAGCATTAAAAACTCAATTAGGACAACATCGAACTCGGTTCAACGCTCTCAGTAAAAAGTCAAGAAGTATTGGTTTTGGAAGGCTTGTGGTCATTTTAGGTGTATTGTTTTTCGTGTATTTATTTCTTCGAAAGCAAGAAAGTCTTTACCTAGGGGTTGCGTCCGCCGCTTTGGTTGTGTTTGTTTTCTTGGTGCGATGGTTTAGTCTGGTTTCATTTCAAAAAAAGTTGACCAAAGCACTGGTTGACATAAATGAAGATGAGCTAAACTATTTGGAAAAGGATGCTTTGAGTTTTGCCGACGGGAAAGAATTCGTCGATACTGGACATGCCTATTCCTACGATTTAGATTTTTTCGGTGAGCGGTCACTTTTTCAAGTGCTTAATCGGACGGAGACATTCATGGGGAAACGGAAATTGGCTCAGCAATTGCTTCGTCGATCTTCCAATGCTAAAATCATTGAGAATCATGAGGCAATTAAAGAGTTATCGGGAGAATTGGAGTGGCGACAGAAAATCCAAGCCTATGGGAAATTGACGGAAGATAGTGGCGAAATGTACAGTAATTTGCATCGTTGGACCCAGACCGACAAATCACCTTTAACCGCTTGGTTGAATATTGCATCCTTTGTGTTACCCGTTGTTTTAATTGGACTAACGACGTACAATTTTACTTTTGATGCAGGTTGGGGAGACTATTGCTTTTACCTGTTTTTATTCAATTTATTTGTTGTCAGTCGAGAGTTGAAAACCATTAAAAAGGAGCTGATTGGTTCAACCAATATTGATCGAACACTTAGAAATTACAGCCTTATTTTGGAGAAAATGGAAGCCAAAGAGTTTTCTGCAAAAGCATTGGTTGATTTAAAAAAGCGATTGTTTGTCTCTGACTTGCCAGCGAGCAAAGAGATTAAAAAACTGTCCAATTTATTCGATCAGCTTGAAAGTATTCTCAATCCGTTTGGAGCAATATTGTTCAATGGGTTTTTACTTTTTCATTTGCACACTCTCCGCGGATTCCGAAAGTGGAAAGCAAAAAATGCAGACAAAATTTTAGATTGGATGGATGTTATTGGTGAAATGGAAGTTCTTATTTCTATGTCCAATTTCAGTCAAAACAATTCTGAATTTACATTTCCGGAATTGAATAACGATCGACGGATTGAACTCGAAGATTTGGGTCATCCTCTTCTGAATCGAAACAAACGGGTGACTAGTAGTGTGAATTTTAATGAACAAAGTTTCATCATCCTGACCGGTTCTAATATGTCTGGAAAAAGCACGTTTTTGCGAAGCTTAGGCGTAAACATGGTGCTCGCTGGAATGGGTGCTCCAGTTTGTGCAACCCGCGCCAATGTGTGTCCAATGCCTGTTTATGTTTCTATGCGTGTATCGGATTCTTTGAACGACAATGAATCCTTTTTCTTCGCTGAAGTCAAACGCCTGAAGGAAATTATGGTAGCTGCTGAAAAAGAAGTTTCATTTGTTTTGCTGGATGAAATTTTGCGCGGAACCAATTCAGATGACAAACGAACGGGGACTGTCGAAGTTCTGAAGAAGATTATCGGGAAGAAAGCCATAGGAGCGCTTGCAACCCACGATTTGAAAGTATGTGACACCGCCGCTGAATTTCCAAATCAGTTGGTCAACAAGTGTTTTGAGGTAGAGATAGTTAATGACGATTTGTATTTTGATTACAAATTGAGGGATGGCGTTTGTAAGAATAAAAGCGCCACTTTCCTCATGAAAAAGATGCAAGTTATTTGAAAAATCAATACTATTGCATATGAAAAAATGGTTACCCATCTTCGTTTTCTTGTTCTTTGTGAACACATTAAGCGCTCAAAACACAATTGTCACAGACACAATCCTTCAACTTTCCACTTGTGCTGGAGGTAATGTTCTCGTTCCTTTCGATGCCACTGGAAATTTTCCGGTAGGCAATGTTTTTACGGCTCAGTTATCGAATGCGTTTGGACAATTCACGAATCCAATCGACATCGGTTCCACTTCGTTCAATTTAGGATTCATTCTAGCAACGATTCCGGCGAATACAAATTTTGGAATCTTATATAAAGTTCGAGTTGTTTCGAGTAATCCAGTGGTGATTGGTGATCCTTGTCCGAACACATTAATCATTACCCAAGTAGCGCAATTGAACCAAATACTCGCCTCACCGAACGATACAGCATGTATTGGTGACACGATTACTTTAACAGCCATTAATCCTGCTAGTTCTTATTCTTGGTCAACTGGAGATACAACAGCTTCCATCGATGTAACACAATCGGGAACTTATTCCGTAACGACAACAGATTTCTTGAATTGCGAAAGCGATACAAGTGCAATCGTCTATTTTGAAATTTGCAATGTCGGACTTGAAGAAAGCCTTATCAAACCTTCATTCAACTTGTATCCGAATCCGACAAACGGAAGTTTTACCATCAGTTCTATTTCTGGAAATTTCACTTCGTATGATTTGAGAATTATTAATTTGTTAGGCCAAACGGTCCTTACGAAAACTGGACAATCTTCCAATGCTTCAATGACCTTGAGTTTGGATAAAAAAGGGGTTTACTTCGTCGAATTAACGGATGGAACGAAGCGTTTGCGGAAGAAATTGGTAATTAATTAAATTCCCAAAATCAAAGGGAAGTACGCATAACTCAAATGTGACTACCATTCAAAAAATGGGGTGACTACTTTGTTAATTAATTTTTACATTGAGGAATTCAAAGTTAGCCTTATGAGAATTCTGTTACTGTTCTTTTTCCTCGCTTCTAGTTTCGTAAACGCACAAGATTCTTTTTCTGTAAACTACAAATACGGACGGGCAAGTATTCCAAATGATCAAATTGGTGCGCTGACAACGTTTCTGAAGAAATATCAAAAAACACCAATCGACTCTATTCAATTTATTGGATCATCCGATTCCGCTGGTCTTTTCTTGTCGAATTTTAGAATGACGGAATGGAGAGCAAGAAAACTGCGGAATTTATGTTCTGATCTCATGAAAACAGACGTTGATTATCGCATTCTTCCAACAGAAAATAAGGGATTGGGTGAGGTGAGAGATGTACGGGCTGTTGAAATCGTTATTTATCCAACTGAAATCGAAAAGAAGAAAAGTGCTACGGATGATTTAGCCACTATCTCCGGATGTTATCGAGTGGCCTACAAAGCAATGGAATCCTGTTTCATTCGAAGAGAGTCAAAAGGAAAGAAAGGATATGTTTATCTCGAAAGGTATTTTCCAATGTCTAAAACAGAAAAAGAGATATACTATTACGGGTCAACAGATGAAAGCGGAACATTTGTGCCTAAACCATTGAAATGGAAATTAACCAAGACAGGTGAGCAACATTGGAAAGGTGAACGCTACGTAGCAAAAATACCGGAATCTGATTTCGAAAAGTATAAAATATTCGTCATAGAAAGCGAGCCGTGCAACATGTGTCATGAAGACTTTCATAAAAACGGAAAAATCGTTGATAACAAACCAGAAAACAAGCCGGATTATGTCGTCATGCACAATTTACAATATCACCAACCTTGGATTCGTAAAAAGAGTGTGCTTGTCCGTATTCCTAAGGAGTTTATTGATCAAGATTTTGATTATGTTTCCAATCGGCGGGCTGTCGTTTGGACAGAAAAAGAAAAGTCGCCCGATTATTATTTCGCAAAGGTTTCTCAATCAGATGGTAAAGTAGATCTAATCCATCGACCATACCGAATACCTGAAAAGGATATTTGTGAAACGAATCAACCCTATGAGTTTAAACCACGACCTTTGCAATGCGCGCCAAACAAAGCACATTCAGAGGTGATAAATTATGTTGAAGTGGGCATGCACAATCAGAATTCAACCAATTATCCGTACGCGGCCATTGGTGTTTTTGCCGGAACAAGTCGTATTGAGTTAGAGTTTCTTGCTGGAATTCATCAGAAAAGTGCTTTTTACGGCGCCATTCGTGGCAGGTACAACATCGTGACTGCTCCCTTTAATGCTTTTTTGCCCAAAAATTCTTGGCGACATTCTATGACTAGAAACCGTTTTTGGTACAGCAGAATTTACGTGGGTGCTGAGTATAAAGCGAGCATAGGAAGGCGTTCTGCAAATTATTTAGAACCCAATTTAAACATCGGATTATCCATTGCCCAAAACGGAAACCCAACTTTTCAGCGCTTCTTCGTCCAGTATGGAAAAGGAGTAAACTTCATCTTAGAATCGCCTCATTCTATCTACTCAATTTTCCAATTTGGCGTGCAGATTCACTTGGGTAAAAAGGAATATTTGAAGGAGGAGGGTGTGCTATAGATACTAGTTTTAGTGCTTTTTATATCTTAACTTTGCATCTGAAAAAAAAAGCACAATAAATGTCCGATACACGCTATCAACTTCGAGGAGTTTCCGCAGGAAAAGAGGAGGTTCACAACGCTATTAAAAATGTAGACAAAGGTTTGTTTCCACAAGCTTTTTGCAAAATTGTTCCAGATACATTAACTGGTGACGAAGACTACTGTGTGGTTATGCACGCTGATGGAGCTGGAACGAAATCTGCTTTGGCTTACATGTATTGGAAAAAAACGGGTGATGTTTCGGTTTGGAAAGGCATTGCTCAAGATGCACTGATCATGAATATTGATGATTTGCTATGTGTGGGTGCAACGGATAACATTTTACTTTCTTCCACTATCGGTCGTAACAAAGGTTTAATATCAGGAGAAGTTATATCTGAAATCATTAACGGAACCGAAGAATTATTGGCTGATTTGCGTTCGCAAGGAATTGGTATTCAGTCAACAGGTGGAGAAACGGCTGACGTAGGTGATTTGGTGCGAACGATTATCGTCGATTCGACAGTTGTCTGCCGAATGAAACGAACAGATGTCGTTTCGAATCACAACATTCAAGATGGTGATGTGATTGTTGGTTTGGCTTCTTTTGGTCAAGCATCGTATGAAAAAGAATACAATGGCGGAATGGGGAGTAACGGATTAACGTCCGCTCGACATGATGTTTTCTCAAAAACGCTAGCAAACGATTTCCCAGAAAGTTTCGATCCAGCTGTTCCTACGGATTTAGTGTATTCCGGAACGAAAGAATTGACGGATGAGGTTGAAGGAAGTCCAATTAACGCTGGAAAATTGGTGCTATCACCAACGAGAACCTATGCGCCTGTAATCAAAAAAATACTAGACCACCACCGTGGAGAAATTCACGGAATGGTGCACTGTTCGGGTGGTGCACAAACAAAAGTGCTCCACTTCGTGAAGGATGTACATGTGATTAAAGACAACATGTTTCCAATCCCACCGCTTTTCAAGTTGATTCAAGAAGAGTCGAACACCGATTGGAAAGAAATGTACAAGGTATTCAACATGGGACATCGCATGGAAATATACGTTCCAAAAGAGATTGCACAGGCTGTCATAGACATTTCTAAATCATTCAATATCGACGCCCAAATTGTTGGTCGTGTTGAGAAGAACGAAGGCAATAAATTAACGATTTCATCTCCCTACGGGGAATTCAAATACTAGAGCTGAGAACGTAGAATAGAGAACCGAGTTTGGCTTTTCTCTATTCTCTAATCTCTTCTCTCTATTCTTTTTTAAAATGAACGATTTACTCCAAAAGCTCGAAGCAATTCACTACCGATTTCAAGAAGTCGGAAAGCAAATTACCGATCCCGATATTATCGCGGACATGCCTCGCTACGTTAAGTTGACGAAGGAATACAAAGATTTGGAGGAGATGGATAAAATCTACTTCAAGTACAAAGATGTCATTGATAATCTGGAATCTTCTAAAGCCATGTTGGCCGAAGAAAAAGATCCTGAAATGCGTGAAATGGCGAAAGCTGAAGTAGATGAATTGGAGAGTATTCGACCAGAAATGGAAGAAGAAATCAAGTTTTTATTAATTCCGAAAGATCCAGAGGACGATAAAAATGCCATAATGGAATTTCGCGCTGGAACAGGAGGAGATGAAGCGTGTATTTTCGTTGAAGAGATTTTTCGAATGTACACCATGTTCTTCAAGGAGCGTGGATGGCAATATGAAATAATCAATTCGTCGCCTGGAACAACAAAGGGTTTCAAAGAAATTGCCTGCGAGGTAACTGGTGAAGCCATTTATGGAAACTTGAAATTCGAATCTGGTGTGCACCGGGTACAACGTGTTCCAGAAACGGAATCGCAAGGACGTGTTCATACCTCAGCAATCACAGTCGCAGTTTTACCAGAAGCAGAAGAAGTCGATGTTGAATTGAATATGGCAACAGATGTTCGAAGAGACACATATCGCGCATCAGGAGCTGGTGGACAGCACGTCAACAAAACGGAATCTGCTATACGTTTGACGCATATCCCGACAGGTTTAGTAGTCGAATGTCAAGATGGAAGATCACAGCACAAAAACTTAGAGAAAGCAACTTCTGTCTTGCGTTCAAGGTTGTATCAAATGGAGTTGGATCGTATCAATGAAGAACGTTCAGCGCAGCGAAAAACATTGGTAAGTTCAGGTGACCGTTCTGCCAAAATAAGAACATACAATTACCCGCAAGGACGAATAACCGATCACCGAATCAACAAAACGATGTATAACCTCAGTTCGTTTATGAATGGGGACTTACAAGAAATGATTGATGCTTTGAAAATGGCGGAGAATGCGGAAAAGCTACAGGCTGAATCGTAGAGTTTCGGTCTTCGACTCCGTAAATCGTTGCCTTCGACTCCGCTCAGTCAACTCGATTCTTCGAGGTCTGAGCGGAGTCGAAGACCGAATATTTCTAAATATATTGCCCTAAACCAAACACAAATCCACCCTTCGAAGGATCTTTTAGATTGATTCCGTAATCCACTCGAAAAACGGTATTGTACCATTTTCTCGAATGAAAGCGGAGTCCGAATCCAGCCGTTGTAAAGGTATTATCGCTTTTGAAAACATCTGCCAATGTTCCCCCAGGTGGACGAATATAACTGAGATCAAAAAAGCTGGCAAGTTGCACGAAGCACAAGGGATGTTTCAAAACAGTGAAAAGATATTCGCTGTTGAAACTCGTTAACCCTGTTCCTCGAATAACACGGTTCCCAATCCCACGGACATTCACAAAATCATCAATCACAAAAGGGGAGAAGGGACTTTTTTTATTGGATGCGACTCCAGTTGTGTTTTTCAATATGAGGTTGTGCCGCTTCCCAAATTTGGTCATGTATTTCAGGTCATTCGAAATTTTCAGAAATGTGGCGTCAGAATAGACAGGCGTTTCAATCCATTCGGCATGAAGTAGATTGTGAATACCCGACCTTCGCTCGTAATGATATTGTGTTTTTTGCAATTCCAATTGCGTTCGAACTTGATATTTGAATAGATTAATGACTTGTCCAGGCTCAAAATCCCAATCCGAAGTATTGATATCGTCCCCTCTGTTTTTGTAGACTTCCTGCATCAACATTCCGCCAACTTTCGAGACTAAAAAGCGGTTCCACCAATAATAACCAGCAGCTGAAATATGATAATTGTCAAAGTTAAAGGGAACCGTTTCACCATTGGTAAAATACAACGGTTCAATGGTGGAATATTTGCCCAAAAATACTTCGTGTCCGGTTCTATTATTCTTGTGTCGTGGTGTGATTTGGTAGAAAGTAAAAGAATGGCGGTCGTAATATTGGTAAACAAAACCTATGGTTTGCCCTCGGCCTCGAAAATGAATATCCGAAGCGCCTAGTTTAAAATTCAACCGACTACTCGAACCTCCGTTTGCGATAATTGGAAATATTGTGATGACTTCGTCTAATATGAAAACAACTTCTATTTTTTTTTGAGAAAGCGCTGTAGTCTTCAATTGAACATCAAAAAACAAGTTCGTATTGCGCAATAGCTGAGCGCTTTCTTCCACTTTTAACGAATCGAATTTATCTCCTTCTTGAATGTAAATGTTTTGGCGCAGGAACACCTCTTTCGACTTCTTATTTCCTTCAAAACGAATAGAGGTTATCGTTTGCGAATACGAAAACAGAGTGGTTAAAAGGAAAATGAGAAGGCTGAATTTCTGCATTAAATAAACTTGGCCCTTTTAGAGGGTTTTGGTAAGAATTTAATCCCAAAATTAAACGTTTCGCCCAGACCTGTGTTCACACCTCGAACGAAATTGGTATATAACAATTCTAGGGTAACATTTGAAACGGGTTGAAACTTAATGCCAACTCCAGGTGCCGTGTAATTCATCGGTTGAATAAAATCATTCATGGCTTCTTGTGGATTGATATTATATACAAATCGAGTGTTGTGTTGAACGATTCCATAAACTGTCCAATGTGGTAAGAAAAACCAACTGCCGATGACTGTTAAAGGTACATCCGCATGCGTTATTTGCTGTTTGCTCGTTCGGATTCTTGCTAAAATATCGGCCTCCAAAAACAACTGGAAATCTCCTCTCGTTTTAGCGTAGAAAAATTGCGTCCAAGAAGTAAAACGGTTCCAGTCTAACCAATAAAGTGGGCTGTTGCCTCCACGACCTTCATTGTATTTACTTGTGGAAACCGTGAATGTGCTTTGTAAAGAAAAATCAGAATTTCCCGCAAATGGAATCCATTTAATTCTCGGACCAAGAGAGCTAATCCCAACTCGCGTAGAATCATTGTTTTTAAAAGAAAAAGCGTCAAATGTGGTCCCGAAGGATGCGTCCGAGCGTCTAGCTGAACCTCTAAAACTCAGATCAAATCCCAAATTCACGCGCTTGTTTTTCGTTGTTCCCAAGGTGACTTGAAGCAAGGTCGTGTAGAATGTTTCCC
Source organism: Crocinitomicaceae bacterium (assembly GCA_965660955.1). Classification (GTDB taxonomy): domain Bacteria; phylum Bacteroidota; class Bacteroidia; order Flavobacteriales_D; family Crocinitomicaceae; genus UBA2040. The sequence goes on from CBFIBY010000041.1 coordinate 14,804, forward strand.
GTGTTCCAAAGAAATCTTCCCCAAGCCAATTAGATTTCGTTTGGGTGTAAATGGTATTGAATAGTGTAATGTCCCAGCGACCTTTGGCCAACAAAGTTCCAGGTGTGAAGGTTTGAAGATTGACTTCGTTACTTGAAGGAAGTGCAATATCCTTTTGTGAAATATTGGAAATTTTCAAGGTATCATTCAATCTCCAGTCGTAAGGATAATGATTAATTGATTTACTTGAGAAGGCAACGTCCCGATAGGAGTTAATAAATGCAAGCATTTCTTCTTTTGATCCAAAATCTTCTTTGTACCAATTGAATATTTGAGATAGTTGAATTTTTCCGTCTTTCTCGTAAATGAAATTTGAGTTTAAAGCTTTTTTCGTTTGAACATCTAATTGCTTGTCGAGATTATTTGGACGATAAGCAAAATCTCCTATTGGCGGACAGCCCAATGCGCCACAAACCAAGGCAAAGTGCAAGCGAGGATCTTTGAACTCTTTTCGAAGGATGTCATTTTCTAATTCGTTAAGCGTTACATTTTTTGGACCAATTTGAAATTTGGTTTCGTTAAAAAAACCAGGAACGTCATTGGGTGAAGCAATCGGATAGAGGTCAACAATCTGTTTTATGACAAGGAGATTGTATGCATTGATATAAAAAGCCTTCAGCCCAGTGTCATCTCCTTCAGGATAAAACTCATTGATAGCTTTGATTAACTCATTCAATTGAATAGGGTTCTCTTTTATTCGCTTGTATTGCACCAAATCGTTCGTCGCAAAATCGTTCATAAAAGCATCCGTTTTATTGTAGAAATCTTCCATTGGATCTTGGCCAAAGGTGCTTAAGGAAATAAGGACAAGAAAAATAAACCAAGTATTCTTTAACATATTTAGCTCTTTTTATTTTTGTTTGACTCAATTTCAAGCCGAAACTTACAATTTTCTTTAAGTAGACTGAGCGGAGTCGAAGTCTGCGTTTAGAAAAACGCTCGTACCTCCATTCCTCCTGAGTGAATTGTTTTATTCAGTTCAGATTTACGGCCATTGTATTGAATTGAAATTTGTAGATTCTTCGAAATCGAGCGTTGGTAGCCGAAAGTCCATGTGTAATTGATACCTGATTTTAATCCCTCCAACATTTCAAAACCTAAGGCTGAATTTGCGTCTGCACCATACGTAATATTTACGGTTTTGAAGTTGGCCTGTAAACTTCCTTTTTCCTGCTGATTGTATTTAAGTGTTGTTCCTAATTCTCCCAAATAAGCGTTTTCTCCACCAAGCTCAAATGCATTTTTCTTCTCCGTGTATTTGGCCTCGAGACTGATTCGGAATTTCGTGCTGGGTTGAAAGGTAAAGGACGGTTGATGAAAGAAATAATTCAAATTGTAATTTCTTCCAGCTGTATAATCTGCTTCGACCAGTTTGTTTCCGCGTTGATAAACATATTCGATTGAAAATACTTTTGAAATATTCAATCGTCCTTTCAGTGAATTGAATTTATTCGAGCGAGCATCAAAACCACTTGCTAAAAGAGTTTTTGAACGGACATCTTGAAAACCATATTGTGCGGTAAAAATGTTGGATGTTCGATTGAAAAAAAGAGTGTTTCGAATACTTGTGTTCGTTGAAATTAGATTTGTGTCACGCACATTTCCTTCCAAAGGATTAAAGGCATCAAACCCAGCTAGACCCGTTGTTTTTTTATTCACTCTGAATCGAGCTTGGTCCGAAAACATGGAAATATATTTCAAAATCCCTTTTTTCGAAGCCCACAGTCTTTCAGGACGCCAGAATATGCTTTGATTGAGTTCATTGGAAAAGGTTTTTACATATTCATTACTCGGTGTAAATACACGAATATAGCTAGCTTGGTCAATAAATTGGGCGATTTCAAATTCGTTCAAATCTTTTATGCCATCGTTGTTGTAGTCATTCCAAGTGTAAACACCTTGTCCATCATTCACCTTTATATAGAGGAATTCTCGTTTCAATTCCAATCCTGATCCAGCCTCGTAGAAGTTGTTGAACGTCAAAGCGTTTTTGAAGGCTCTGATTTCATAATCTAGTCGACCTAACAATGAGTTTTCAGGTGCTTGGTTGATTAGACTTGCGTCTTTTATCTCTAGTTGACGATAGCTCGTTACAATATTTAGTCGCTGATTTTTCAAATTCATAAACGTGAATTCACCACCAGCCGTTGTGGCCTTTGCAGCATTTTTGAGTCGGGTGGAGTCGGATAACCAGTCAAATCTTTCTCTATAAAAGAACTTGAAATTGTTTCGTGTAGAATCACCGTTTGCAATGTACAATTGGTAATCGTAAAATTGGTAACTATTTGTTTCTAAGGGTAATTTATCGGTAAACGTATTGCGCTCCTGGTCATCTTTGTATCCAATTCGGATTTTTCCAATTTTCTGAGAAATATCTACCTTATTTCGAATAAATGTATTTTGCCAAGAGGCGTTTGATGACAGAGCACTAGCAATCCAATTTGCTGCGAATCCGTTTTGATTCCAGTTTCCGTTGAATTGACCTTTGTATCCTTGAAAATCAGAACCAACACCAAAATGTTGAGCCTCGACATTTATAAATCCAAACTTCTTGTTCAAGAATTTTTCTCCAGCCGTAACATACAATTGATTGCCTTCAAAATTCTTGTTTCGCGTATTCCAATCTCT
>CBFIBY010000041.1:17480-17837 GCA_965660955.1 Crocinitomicaceae bacterium
TTCAACGGCGCGATATTGCTGAATCGGCTTAAAATATTTGTGTAAAAATTCGATTTCTGCCTTTGTTTCTAGACGCCAATTGGACAAGGTGTCTTTTCCAAGCCATTGTAGTCCTTTGATTTTAAATCGATTGGCAAATCCAATATTGTCGTTAGCGTCCAATCGTGAAAAGGTATTGATATCCAAAACAGAAAGGGAAACTTCGTTTTCAATTTGCCATCTATCGCTGATTCGATAACTAAAACCAGTTGCGACCATTTGCTGTTTTTGCGGGGCAACAAGCAAGCGAGAAGGAGCATAGTTTCCTTGTGAAATTCCAGCTACAGGTGCGACCCATTTGTACACACGTCCGAGGGC
>CBFIBY010000042.1:0-17361 GCA_965660955.1 Crocinitomicaceae bacterium
GCTTGAACGACACCGTTCCTTTTATTAATAATTCAACACCCGGATTCCCTTCGTGGTCGTTTGGTCCAAATGCTGGTGTTCCAAATACTACAATAAGCTCACCCCAAAATTGGTTTACCACAACGGGAAATCAAACTGTGACTTTGACCATTACTTCACCAAATGGGCAATGTAGCGATGACACAACGCGAATAATTTTCGTTGAAGACCCTATGGTTTCCGTTTCTGCTGCACCGCTGCCCTTGTGTGATACGGGATTGACTTTGACCTACACTGTGACGTCAAACGTAAACATTGCAAATTATGAATGGGTATTTCCTTTTGCGGAAGAAGATCAAGACACCATGTTTGTTCCAAGTCCTTCTATTGATTATCACATTTGGGATTCTACATATTACAAGCGACGTTTAGATTATGTGATTCCCGGATTTTTAGTCTATACAACGTCTGCTGGTTGCTCGGATACCGTTTTCTTTGAGGATACGCTAAATTGGGTTTTCGCACGCTTTATGCCAGACAAGCATTATGGATGTGCGCCTTTGACGATTAATTTCTCAGATTCATCTTTATCGACTTATCCCATTACGAGTTATGCATATGATTATGGAGATGGAAATACGGCTACATTCACTTCTCCAACTGCACCTAATACGCATGTTTTTACCAATCCTGGAGTTTACCCTGTTGTTTTAACGGTTCAAAGTACTTTGGGATGCATGAATACCTCCGACACCATTTGGATTGAAGTTGGGGATCAAGTGCCACTTGATTTCTCTGTTTCTCCTTCGGTGATTTGTCCAGGTGAATCTGTGACATTGACAAATCTAACCGTCGATCCATCTGATATTGATGCTTGGCATTACTCGTCAAGTGGAGAGTTATTATCCGATTGTTTTCAAAATCCAAGTGGAACTTTTGTTTTTGACGATTCTGTGGGAGTATTTAGTGTAACATTAACTGGACTTTTTAACGGATGTGAAAGCACGCATACAATCAACAACGCGGTTACGGTTAATGGTCCAATTGCTGGTTTTGATTGGTTCTATGATTGTGATGACACCATGGATATGCAATTTGTGAATGAAAGTCAAGGGTATGATACGCATATTTGGGACTTTGGTGATGGAACGACTTCCACAGCGGTTTCACCATTGCATACGTATGCGAATACAGGTGATTACTTTGTTTCCTTAACCACAACGAATGCGACAAGCGGATGTCCTATTTCGGTAGATTCAACATTGGTTCACATTAAAAAAATTCAAGCCAACATTAACATTCCAAGTATCATTTGTGGCAACACTGACGCACCATTTTCTGCTTTGGGCTCTGTTGATGTGGAAGAACAATGCAATAGAGGCTATCATTGGATTTTCTCAGATCCAACTATGCGTCCTGTTTCAACACCAAACGCTGATGAAGACTTCAGTTTTGCCAATCCGGGATTACAATCCGTAACGTTGGTCGTAACAGATATTAATGGATGTAAGGATACGTCCAATCAGTCTTTCCAAGTTTTTAACGTAAGTGCAGATTTTGATGTAAATGATACCGTTATCTGCAATGCAACGGATATGGTATTTACGGATCAGTCTACTTCTGATTCGACTCTCGCAACGTGGCAATGGATTATGCCAGATAGCGTTATGCTTACCGGTCAGAATCAGACTTATCTATTGGATACAACCTTAGTTGACACAACATTCGTTACCTTGGTTGCAACAGATGTCAACGGATGTACCGATACCTCTGTTCAAAATATCTATTTCTATTCACCTTTTAGTAATGTGACCATGAATCCATTCAACGGGCATTTGTGTGCAGGTGAAACCGCGCAGTTTTTTGCGTCGGATTATACAGCACAAGGGTCGAATTTAAATTTCTCGTGGGACTTTGGTGATGGTGGAACGTCAAATCTTCAAAACCCTACGCATCTGTACCCAGTTGATACCACAGTTGTTGTAACGGTGGTGTATACTGAAAACGGAACAATGTGCACCGATTCAACAACGGTTAATATTGATGTGCAAGGATTTCCAATTGCAGATTACGTGACAAATGTTGATTCTTTTCCAGCCTTATGTAACCCACAACAAATAGATTTTACGAGTCAAAGTGGTGGTCCTTCGCCTGTATGGACAAATGCTTGGACATTCAGTAATGGATTGACCAGCTCTTCGGCATCACCTTCTTTTGTTTTTAATACGGGGACATACACGGCTCAATTAATCGTCCAAACTTCGTATGGTTGTAAAGACACAGTTGTAAAATCATTCACGATAATTGGACCTGAAGGTGATTTCTTAATGGATACCAATTATATCTGTTTGGGAGACCCAATTCAATTCACGTTAATCGACACCGTTCAAGTTGGTGGTTATTCGTGGGATTTTGGTGATGGAACGAACGACGTAGATCAAAGTCCAATAGTTCATAACTATAATTTCATACCCCCTTCTGGTCAAACAGTTGCGAAGTTGACGGTTTATGGGCCTGGAGGAGCTTGTCCTGTTACAGTTGAAAAACCCGTTTTCATTCGTGAGGTTATTGCCGATTTTGAGAGAAATGGTGAATTAGATACAACACTTTGTTTAGGAGAGCAATTGACCTTGGGCAACACATCCTTGAATGCAGATGAATTCAATTGGAATTTCGGAAATGGAAATGTATCTACCTCGAGTAGCGCCTTTTTTATTCAGGATTACACCTATCCTGATACTTTCCAGATTTATTTAGATGTACACAATTTAGAATTTGGTTGTCGAGATACGATCATCAAAGAAATCATAGTTTTTGCACGTCCAGAATTTGTTGGAATTGACGATACAGTTTGTGTGGGTGACTTGGGTCAACTAAGCATTGATAGTGTTGGAGTTAACCAAACTTTTTTGTGGGAACCTGGAACTGGATTGAACAGTACAACAATCCCAAATCCAACGGCTAATCTACTAGAAACGCAAGAATATACGATTACAGTGTTGGATACGATTTCCGATTGTTCAACAACCGATACGGCAAGTGTATTCGTCATTCAGGACTTACAAGATATTATTTGGGATACAACTATTGTTGTTGGGGATACTGCAACATTGCCAATCGATAATCAGAATGGATTCATCACATTCGCTTGGACGCCAGAAACTGGATTAACATGTTACGATTGTTCCAATCCACAACATCAGGGTCTGGAAGAAACAACATACACGGTTGTAATGAATGATATACTCGGTTGTTCTCAAGCAGAAGGTACATTCCTCATTCAAATTTATCCAGACACGCACATAGATGTTCCAACGACATTCACTCCAAATGGAGATGGAGTCAACGATATAATCTATCTCGAAGGTTGGGGAATTAAAGAAGTTATCTATTTCCAGATTTTTAATCGTTGGGGAGAATTAGTATTTGAGTCAACAGACATGGATCACGGATGGGATGGATATTATAAGGCGGTCCTTCAAAATAATGATACATACACCTATAAAGCCAAGGTGACAACTTGGAGAGATAACGATATTGAAGCAGCTGGGTTTATCAACTTGATGAGGTAGATTACTATTTTAAAACTAGTCTGAAAAGCGTCGTTATTTTTATTATTTTTGAAGTCAAGAATCTCAGATTCATTTCAAAGGAAAATATTTAATGGAATACAACACAACGCGAAACCACCTTATTCTACCGGAATATGGTCGCAATGTTCAAAATATGATTGCCCATGCAATGGAATTGGGTGATCGCGATGAACGCAATCGAGCAGCACAAGCAATTATCGAAGTAATGGGGCAGTTAAATCCACATTTGCGCGATGAGGATGATTATCGCCACAAACTGTGGACACATCTTTTTGTGATGTCTGACTTTCAGCTCGACGTTGATTCTCCCTATGAATTGCCTGAACGTGAAGTTCTTGCTGAGAAACCAGAGCTTATGGAATACCCAAAGGGGAAAATTCGATATGGGCATTATGGAAAATACACCCAACGAATTTTGCGAGAGGCAAAAGATATTTCTGAAAAAGAAGAAAAAGATTTCTTGCAAAAAACAATGGGGAATTTCATGAAACTTCAATTTCTTGCCTATAATAACGATACGGTTGAAAACAATGTGATTGCTAATCAATTATCTGAGCTTTCTAGTGGCGAATTGGTTATTGAAAATCCAGACGAGTTGATTAGCACGAATCAAGTGTTGAAAACGATTGGTCCTCGAACGAAGAACACCAAATCCAATCAGAATAAGAAAAATAATAGATACAAAAAGAAAAAGAAATACTAAATGGCTTCATTTGAAATAAACGGTGGTAAACCATTAAAAGGAGAATTAATCCCTCAAGGAGCAAAAAATGAAGCATTACAGATTCTGTGTGCTGTTTTGATGACTTCTGAAAAAGTAACAATCTCAAATTTACCGGATATCATTGATGTGAACAAGTTGATTAATTTGTTGCAAACGATGGGTGTAAAGACAGAAAAAGTTGAAAAAGGCACTTTTATTTTTCAAGCCAAGAATATCGATTTGGACTATTTCGATACGGAGGATTTTAAGAAGCGAGCAGGTTCCTTGCGTGGTTCGATAATGATTGTTGGGCCATTATTGGCTCGTTTCGGTCGAGGATACATTCCTAAACCAGGAGGAGATAAAATTGGACGTCGTCGTTTGGATACCCATTTCGAAGGATTCGAAAAATTGGGAGCGAAATTTAATTATGATGGGGGCGAACATTTCTACTCCGTTGAAGCGAAAAAATTAAAAGGAACCTACATCCACCTAGATGAGGCATCTGTTACGGGAACTGCGAATGTCGTTATGGCCGCTGTTTTGGCAGAGGGAAAAACCACGGTTTATAACGCAGCCTGCGAACCCTATTTACAGCAATTGTGCCGCATGATGAATGCTATGGGGGGCAAGATAACAGGAATAGGTTCTAATATGCTACACATCGAAGGTGTAAAAGAAATGAAAGGTTGTTTTCATCGTGTACTTCCTGATATGATTGAGATAGGAAGCTTCATCGGTTTAGCGGCTATGACAAAGTCCGAGATTACAATTAAGGATGTGAGTTACGAGAACCTTGGAATTATTCCAACTGTTTTTAAGAAATTAGGAATTAAGCTTGAGCGAAGAGGGGACGATATTTTTGTTCCAGCTCAAGAAGAATATGCAATTGATACTTTTATTGACGGGTCTATCTTGACCATTTCCGATGCGCCCTGGCCAGGTTTTACACCTGATTTATTGTCTATTGTTTTGGTAGTCGCTACTCAAGCTAAAGGAAGTGTTCTCGTGCATCAAAAAATGTTCGAGTCAAGACTATTCTTTGTGGATAAGTTAATTGATATGGGAGCGCAAATAATTTTGTGCGATCCCCATCGTGCGACTGTGATTGGAATGAATAGAAAGCATGATTTACGCGGAATTCAAATGACATCACCCGATATTCGTGCTGGTGTTTCCCTGCTAATTGCTGCTTTGTCGGCAAAAGGGAAAAGTATTATTCACAATATTGAACAAATCGATAGAGGTTATCAGGATATCGATATTCGATTGAATAACCTTGGTGCTGATATTAGAAGAATAAACTAAAAAGATGAAAAAAGTTATTGGATTATTATTTGTTGTTGCCTTCGCATTTTCTTTTTCAACAAAGGAGAAAACCTTAAAGGCTCCAGAAATTGAATTGGCTGGACCAGATGGTAAGACAATCAAATTGAGTTCGTTAAAGGGGAAAATGGTACTAATCGACTTTTGGGCGTCTTGGTGTCGACCTTGTAGAGCAGAAAATCCACATGTCGTGGAGGCGTATTTAGAATTCAAAGATGAAAAATTCAAGAACGGCAAAGGTTTTGAAGTGTTTTCTGTAAGTTTAGATCGCTCTTCTGCTCCTTGGATAAAGGCTATTGAAGCCGATGGTCTTTTGTGGACATCTCACGTTATTGACAGTAAAGGAGAAGCATCAAAACTATACAAGGTAAGATCAATCCCCTCGGCTTTCCTAATAGATGGGAAAGGAAACATTGTTTCTTCCGGAACTGTGTTGAGAGGGAAAGGGTTGCAAAAAGCTTTAAAAGAACAGCTTAAATAGAGTTTGCAACAAAAAGCTATGGATAATTTTTTTTTATCAAAAGTAGGCTACTTTAATTAATAAGATATACCTTTGTGCCATTATGAAAAAAAGAACCTATTTATTTGCATTCGTATGCACGCTATTGTTTAGCGGTATGGCTAATGCGCAACTAGACTACAATAAATGGTCTATCGATTTGGCTGGTGGTTTCACAAAGCCAATGCTACCTAGAACGAACGGATTTTCTTATCCAACAGCTAGCTTGTTCAACGCCCAACTTGGAGTTCGCCACATGTTCAATAGTAAATTTGGATTGCGTCTGAATGGTGAGATGAACCGTTTCAATTCTGAAAATGGCACGGTTGAATACGTTAGTCAAGCTATTGGAGGAAATATAGAAGGTGTAATCAACATCGGTCGTGTATGTAACTTTGAAGAGTGGACAAAGCACATTTCTTTGTTGGGTCACGGTGGTGCTGGAATCCATGTTTTGACTGATGCGTCTTCAACGAATAAGTTAGACGGAATAGATAAGTTTGGAACGGTTGTTCTCGGTATTACTCCAATGTTTAAATTAGGGAATAGAGTATCGTTGATGACAGATTTGTCAATGCATGGTAACTTCAAGCAAGATCGTACTTTTGATTTTAATTCATCAAACAAAGTTTCAGGATTAGATGCTTATTTTGCGACAGCAACGATCGGTTTAACCTTTTACCTAGGAAAAGCCGATACACATATGGATTGGAAATTCGAGGGTGATGAGTTAATCAAACGAATTGAAGCGTTAGAGGCAGATTTGGAAAATACAAAAGGTGATGTTGATTTGCTTCAACAAGACTTAAAAGCTATTGAAACTAAAATGCAAGATGACGACAACGATGGTGTAGCAAATTACTTGGATATCGAGCCAAATACGCCAGAAGGTGTTACCGTTAATACAAAAGGTCAAGAAGTTAAAATGCCGGATGTAGACGACTTAATTGGTGGTAACGGTGAAGGTTTGTTCTACACAGTTCAATTGGGTGTATTCTCAGCGCAAATTCCTGAGCAATACTGGAAAGGTATCACACCAATGTACAGATTGAAAATTGAAGATGGAACAACACGTTACTTCTCTGGGATTTTCCATTCAGTAGACGAGGCTCGTCCTAAGTTAGCTACTGCAAAAGGAAATGGCTTGGTGGATTCATTCATCACAGCTTACTACAATGGAAGAAGAATTACAATCGCTGAGGCTGATTTGATTCTTTCAACACGTGGTAATGAAGTTCTTAGACCAAAACCTGAGGATAACTAAGAAGGTTTAAAAATATTTTGAAATCCCGGATTGTCTGACAATTCGGGATTTTTTTATGACAACTTTTCATCGCAACTTTTAATATTATATGACAGAGTGTCCATTTTAACTGAATGGCAGTATCTTTGCAGACTCAAATAAAAAAAATAGTAATGTCACAAAAGCAAAATATTTCTGAAGAAGAATTGAAGGACAACCAAGCGGAAATGAATGAAAACATGGATGCTGAAACTGCTGCAGATCAAGTTGAAGAGCAGGAGAAAGTGGAAGAGCCAAGTCTTGAGGATGAACTGAAGGAGGCGAATGAAAAATTCATTCGTTTGTATGCGGAATTCGAAAATTTCAGAAAACGAACGAATAAGGAAAAAGTAGATTTGTTGAGTCATGCCAGTGCTGGAGTTCTCAAAGATTTGTTGCCTGTTATGGACGACTTCGATCGTGCGATTGAAAACAACAAAGATATTACTGATGAGAATGTGCTAAAGGAAGGTTTTCAATTGATTTATTCGAAGTTCAGAGGAATTATGGAAACCAAAGGTGTGAAAGAAATGATCACCAAAGGAGAAGTCTTTGACAGTGAAATTCATGAGGCTATCGCAAATGTTCCAGCTCCAGAAGAAGCATTGAAAGGAAAAATTGTCGACAATATTGAAAAAGGATATTATTTGAATGATCGAGTTATTCGATTCGCTAAAGTAGTAGTAGGTCAATAAGATTTATATGAGCGAGAAAAGAGATTATTACGACGTACTTGGTGTTTCAAAGAGTGCTTCTGATGCCGAAATTAAGAAGGCGTATAGAAAATTGGCCATTCAATATCATCCGGACAAAAACCCTGATGATCAACAGGCTGAAGCTAAATTTAAAGAAGCTGCTGAAGCGTACGAAATATTATCAAATGCCGAAAAGAAAGAGAAGTATGACAGATTTGGTCACGCTGGTTTAGGCGGTGCTTCTGGTTTCGGTGGCGGTGGAATGGATATGAATGATATCTTTTCACAATTCGGTGATATATTCGGTGGCGGAGGTTTCGGAGGCAGTTTTGGTGGATCTCGAGGTGGAGGTTCACGCGTTGCTCGTGGAACCAATCTAAGGGTGAAAATGAAGCTTACGCTAGAAGAGATTGCCGATGGAGTCAAAAAGAAAATTAAGGTAAACAAGCTGGTAAACGCCGACGGAGTAACGTTTAAAAACTGCGGCACGTGCGACGGAACAGGAAGAGTAACGCGGGTAGCACAGACCTTTCTTGGGGCAATGCAAACCCAATCCGCTTGTCCAACTTGTCAAGGTGCAGGAAAATCAATTGATAAAAAGCCTGCCGGTGCAGATCAAAACGGTCTTATCCGTAAAGAAGAAGTAATTGAAATTGATATTCCAGCTGGAGTAGAAGAGGGAATGCAATTAAGCGTTAATGGAAAAGGTAATGCAGGACCGTTCAATGGAATTGCAGGTGATCTAATCGTCGTAATAGAAGAAGTGCCGCACGAAGATTTACGTCGTGACGGGGATAATTTACATTACGATGCCTATATCAATTTTGTAGATGCTGTGTTGGGACAAAGCATAGAAATTCCAACCGTATCAGGAAAGGCGAAAATTAAAATTGAACCGGGTACCCAAAGTGGTAAAATGTTGCGTTTGAAAGGAAAGGGATTGCCTGTCCTTCAGCGTCATCAAACAGGAGATATGTTTGTACATGTGAACGTTTGGACCCCTAAAAAGGTATCGAAAGAAGAAAAAGAATTATTAGAGAAAATGCGAGAAAGTGAAAACTTTATTCCAAACCCAGATGGTCAGGAAAAAGGTTTTTTTCAGCGCGTTAAAGATATGTTTAGCAGTTAGGTCTCAAAGATTTAATCTGATATGGTATTAAAAGCTGAGATTTTTTCACGAAATTGCAGAACATTTACAATTAAAAGAAACTATGAAAAAAAATTACTTCCTTTTAGGGTTGTCTTTTCTAGCGTTTGTATGCGCGTTCGGTCAATCCAATGAAAATCCCGAAGTTGAATACGCACAGGGTGTCTTCTTAGGAAAAACTGCACCAATTCGTGATTATACAGGTCCTTATGTTGACTTTTCAAATGTGAAAGCTAAGGAAGGAAATGTAAAAGAGAACCGAAAGCGTCCTGAGATTGCTGAGGGTAAATCGAAAGAACAAGACCCTGTTATCCAAGAAACATATGGTACGGCGCCCAACAAAACACCAATTGTTAATTTCAATGGTATGAACGGTGCTTTTCCACCAGATCCATCAGGAGCTGCAGGACCCAATCATTACGTTCAAGCGGTTAATTCTTCTTATAGAGTATACAGCAAAACAGGAACACCAATGTCAGGTCAAATGCCATTGTCCTCTCTATGGGCAGGAAGCACCAGTGACGGAGACCCTATTGTTATGTGGGATAGACATGCTGATCGTTGGGTGATTACGCAATTTCAAATTTCTGGAAACCAAATTTTATTTGCCGTTTCAGATTCACCAGATCCATTGGGTTCATATAACACATACGCCTATTCCTTGTCAAGTTTCCCTGATTACCCGAAATATTCAATTTGGGCTGATGCGTATTACATGACGGCGAATTCAAATAGCCAAAACGTAGTAGCGTTTGATCGCGCAGCGATGTTAGCTGGAAATTCGACGGCTGCAAGTATAGCGATGAATTTACCTGGTTTTTCAACTCAATACGGATTTAAAAGTGTTCTTCCGGCAGATGCAGATGGAGATTTACCTCCATACGGAACACCAAACTATATGTTTTACTTCCAAGATAATTTGTGGAATGGGGTGTCAACAGATGTCATCAAGATTTTGAAAATGTCAATTGATTGGTCTAATCCAGGAGCGAGTACAATTACAACACACCAAACTTTGTTTCCGCAATCTTTCAACTCTGTTTTCACAAACAGCTGGAACGACATTACGCAAAAAGGGACATCGCAAAAGTTAGATGCAATTGCATCAATCTTTAACTACAGAGCACAATACATTCGATGGGGAACATACAACACAGTAATGTTGAATATGCCTGTTGACATTAATAATGCGAATCAAGCAGGTATTCGATGGTTTGAGTTGCGTCAAGACGAAGCAACGGATCAATTCACGATTCATCAAGAAGGTACATATGCACCAGCAGGAGACGATAATCGTTGGATGGGAAGTATTGCCATGGATTTGAATGGAATGATTGGAATGGGCTTTTCGATTGCTGGTCCGAACCGTTATGCGAGTATTGGATATACAGGACGATACCCTTGGAATGCACCTGGAACAATGGGACTGCAGGAAGTGATTGCTATTGATGGAACTGGATTCCAGACAGGAGGAAATCGATTTGGTGATTATTCTCATATGTCATTAGATCCAAATGGTTCTACATTCTGGTATACAGGTGAATATTTAGGAACGAATGGTTCAAGAAAAACGAGAATTTTCTCTTTCGATATTAACGCAACAGTTAGTACACCACAGAATTCGATCAACGATTTAACGATGGTGGCTTTCCAAAACCAAAACAAATTAAATGTTCAAATGGAAGGTGTTCAGTTCACAGATGAACTTCGTGTTGAGTTGATGGAAATATCTGGAAAATCAGTTCGTGTAATTACATCTAAAATTCAAGACGAGAAATTGAATGTTGCATTTGACGTTAGTTCATTAGCAGCAGGAACTTACATCGTAACGGTTGGAGGAAACAACTTCCAACGTTCGCAAAAGATTATTATTCATTAAGGAATAAACGCAATAAAGAAAAGCGCCTTGGGTATCCAAGGCGCTTTTTTATTTGTTGTTGTCTCGATGTAACAAGTTTAAAACAGCTCCCAAGCGCCAATATCTAGATCAAAAGTCCGTGGATGATCACAAAAATCAATAAAGGTTGGGTAAGCTGGATTTGCGGAATCAACTAATGGTGATGAAGAATAGAATTTGAAATCATCCTCTGCTACATCAACGAATAATGGGTCTTCATTCCATAAATTACCCATATAAAACGCGTCTGTTGGAATTTCTTCCGAGGTAATTAAGTTTGTATTAAATTCAAAATTTAATACAGCAGTTCCATTCGGGTTGTAGGTGTCAATAACCAATTCCGTTAGTTGATTACCCGTTATCACACTATTCGTTATTCTCCCGAGATTAATGTTCCCAACGTTTATGGCGCCATCTGGATCGGGTTTGAAATAGTTGTTGATACCAACCGCTGGAACTTGTGTCGACGCTTTGTACCCGAGCAAATGACAATGGTTGAAATCAAAATCACCACCTTCCAGAACGAGTAGGGCGTGGACTTCGTTTTTATATATTAAACAGTTCTCCGCTTTTACTTCAGCTCCAGCATAAATGAATACACCATATCGGCTGTTGTTATATATTTCTGAGTTGGACAAAGTGAGGGTAGGAGCCGTAAATCCTGGTGCTCGGCCAAACATGTGAATTCCCGCTGTTCCATTTTTTATCTCCACATGTGTAATGTTCGAAGGCTGAGCCTCTTGCATATAGATGCCATAAAACTGCCCAGATTTATCATCATAGAAATCCTCCAATCTATCGCCTTGAAGAACGATCTTGTTCTCCTTCGTACCATTCATGTTCAAAGTGCCCTTAAAATTAAAAATAAGAGCATCCTTGTGTAAATAGATTTGCGTCCCGGCTTGTACGTTTAAGGTTTGACCTTCATCTATGCCTGCATAGCCATAAACAACATGTGGTTTGTCATTCGGCCAAGTTCCAGAGTTAACATCCTTGTAGTGAAAATAAGCATCTTGTCCCCAAACGGCCAATTGCACAAATTGATCTTTTCCATTCGTTCGAAAACGAATTTGGTCTTCAACTATGAGGGGTTGAGTTGCATTGTTGACCTGAAGGGTAACTTCAACGAATACGAATAAACTATCGCCTTGTTCTACTTCTAAATCAGCAAAATTAGTTCCTTTTAGTCCATCGACATTGATACGGAAAGGAGAATTACTTCCACCCATCAATTGAATTTCTTGGATGTTGACCGTTCCTTTGCCGTTGTTGTACAATTTTAAGCGCTGCGTTGTCGAACCAATCGTCGTAAAAACCGTATCGAAAACGACTGTATCTTTTGAAAAATCAAGATTTCCGGTGGAAAAACCATTGTTCTTTTTACAGGAACCGACGAATAAACTCGAAATCATCAATGAAATCAAAAGAAAGGCTTGAAAAAAGTATCGCATATACCGCATGGAATTTCAAAAATAACGTAATTTGTAGAAAGTTTATTTTATTTGAGCGAGAATTGAGGATATTTAAAAATCTTTCTCTAAATTTGCACTCCCATTTTATGGGGAAAGATTGATTTTAATAGAAATAAGATGAGAAAAGATATACACCCAGAAGATTACAGACCAGTTGTATTTAAAGACATGTCAAACGATTACGCGTTTTTGTGTCCTTCATGTGCACCAACTTCTGAAACAATTAAATGGGAAGATGGAAATGAATATCCTTTAGTTAAATTGGACATTTCACACAAGTCTCACCCGTTCTTTACTGGAATTGTTCAGTTTGTGGATACGGCAGGAAGAATTGACAAGTTCAACAACCGTTTCGGAAAAAGAAAGAAGTAATTTTCTTATAAAATATAATATCCCGTCTCGGCTCAGCCAAGACGGGATTTTTTGTGTTCAAAAATTCTTAATCGAATGGTGAATTCATTTGCCATTCTATCTTTGCAGTATGAAAAACCTACGTTTCTTCTTGAGTTTTCTATTTCTCTTCGCGACTTTCGTTTCAAGCGCCGGAAAGATTGATAAGGCTTTTGAAAGTCTGAAGATTTACAATTATTTCGATGCGAAACAGAAATTTGAAAAGAAGCTGAAAAAAGTTCCGTCACCTTCAGCTTTTGGTTTAGCTACGATTTACTATCGACAGGACAATCCGTTTCACAATATTGATTCAGCGTATCGTTTGGTATTTGTTGCGGAAAATACATTCGATCAATTGAAAGAAAAGAAAGTAGAACGCTACGCGGAATATGGATTTTCACTTTCTGCTATTCGCGAATTAAAAAACAAAATAGCCACATTTTATTACCAGAAACTGAATGAAAAAAGTTCAATAGCCGAATGGACCAAATTTCTCCTGCGCAATCCACATGCTTTGGAAGTGAAGCAAGCAACCTTTACACGTGATTCATTGGCCTTGAGCGAAGCCAGAGCGGCGAATACTTCAGCTGCATTCAAACAGTTCTTGACGATGTATCCAGATAGTGAATTGAACAAAGAGGGAACCTTGGCGTATCAATTGGCGCAGTACAGAGAACAAACTCAAAATGGGACGGTAGATTCGTATGTCCTTTTTATGAAGAATTATCCCGGTAATCCTTTCGTTCAACAGGCAGAAGACGAGGTCTACAAACTGATGACGGAAAAAAACACCGTTCAGGATCTAGATAAATTTATCCATGAGCACCCGAAAAACAAAAATGTGGAAGAAGCTTGGCGTCGTTTGTATCAGGTGTATATGTATGATTATTCCGATGAGCGAATTGAACAGTTTGAAACAGAATTTGCCGATTACCCGTTTAAAAATGAATTGAAAACGGATTTACAAATGTCCAAGTTGCAATTGTTCCCTATGCGAGTATTCAACAAGTTTGGCGCAATGGATCTCGAGGGAAATGTAAAAATACCTCCGACATATGAGTCTTTGAACTTATTCTACGAAGGTTTGGCCTTGGCAAGTATAGATGGTAAATATGGCTATATCAACAAGGAGAATGAAGTTATCGTTCCCTTTCAATTTTCGTCTGGATACGATTTTGAACAAGGTCGCGCTATTGTAGAAGTCAACGAAAAATATGGTTTGGTTGATCGAACTGGAAAAATTGTTCTACCCATTGAATTTGACGACATAGGGACTTTCTCCGAAGGATTAATTTATGCTGAAAAGAATGGTAAATACGCCTATTACGATAAATTTGGACAACAACGAATATCAGGTAATTATACTGAGGCCTACAGCTTCTCTAACGGTATTGCGAAAGTTCAAATCGATGGATCACAAGCCTTAATTAACATACTCGGGGAATTTGTTTTTCCACCGAAATACGAGGAAGTCAATTTTTTTACGGACGACTTGCTCATCTTCTACAGTGAGGAGTATTACGGGCTCATGAACCTAAAACAAGAGGCCTTGTTACCTTCGATTTATGATCAAATCAGCATTTTGCATGAAGGTTTTGCCATGATCGTCTTGGAGGGAGAAATTGGTTATATCGACTCTTTGGGAAGAGAAGTTATTAAACCGCAATTCGAAACCTTTGCCAATAGTATCATTAATGGGCAATTTAAGAACGGAATGGCCATAGCCAAGTTGAAGGGGAAAATGGGACTGATAGATCGTGCTGGAAAGTTCATCGTCAAGAATCAATTCACCCAAATTGGAAAGAATAGTGAATTGATGGCCTACAACAAAGGCAAATTGTGGGGCTTCATAGATGCGAAAGGGAAAACAAAAATTGCACCGACTTATCAGTGGGCAGAAAGTTTTGAGAATGGATTGGCCATTGTGGTGAAAGAAGAGAAGCAAGGGTTGATTTCACCGACGAATACAGAAATCATTCCATTAGCGTATGATGAAATAACGCGTTTGGACAATCAATTTTTCTTACTCGAAAAAGACGGAACGTTTGGTTTAGCGAACGAAACGGGTACGATAGTTGTACCGCTTGAATACAAGGAGATTAGACAATTAAATTCGTCCACTTTCGTTTTGGTAATGGACAATCAATTGGAATATTTGTATCTTCCTGAAAATAGAATCGTACAATTAAAATAATGAATCGCGTTTTTGACTGGATCGAAAAATATAAGTTTGGCCTTATTGCTACGGTAGCGGGCTACATCTTTATTTTCTCCTATTTGCAGATGTCCTCCTTTACGCGTTATTATCCGATTGATCCCTTCGTTGATGGACCTGAAATCATAGCGGACGAAGAAATTCTTCTGGAACAAGATCAGATAGAAGTACCGCAAGATTTTGGCGGTGAATACAAGAACATTACCAGAGACCGAAACGACCAACGAGAGAGAGGCGATAAAGACTGGTCTGAAAATCCACCAATGGATGGCGAAGCGTATGCTAAAGCTTTGGAGCAGACCTATAAAGATGAAACTGGCGGAGAAGCCAAGCGTGCTGAGATTCGAGAACAATACGAAGAGTTCAAAAAGCAAGAAGAAATACGGAAGAAGAAAGAAGCCGCCGAAAAGGCAAAAGGAAACAAAGGAGACGGAGGAACCAACACCCAATATAGTGGAAATGTCCTTGTGGAATCAGATGTGCCGGGACGAAATCCTAGCCGCTTGCCCATTCCCGGATATATGTGCGGAAAAGGAGCTTCAGGAACCATCGTAATGAATGTGGTGGTAAACAAAAGTGGGAACGTGGTCAGCGCGAAATTTAATTCAGGTGCAAGTTCCAGCTCAAATTATTGTATGATTGAAAATGCGCAGAAATATGCCATGAAATCAAGATATAATTATGACGGTTCGGCACCAAATTCTCAGTCAGGAAAGATTTATTACACTTTTATTTCGCAGTAAATGGCTTTCCGTGACACGCTTCGAGCACTAACTCCTCAATTTATCCTCGAACTTTTTCGAGCGAACAAACGGAAGAAGACCCGTCAAGCGATTGAAGACCAATTGCAAAAAGGGGATGTATTGACGCAAGAAGACCTCGAAAAGCAAATCCAAAAACTAGGAATAGTAGCGGGAGATGATGTACTCGTGCATTGTGCTTTTTCAAAGTTGGGCGCAATTCAAGGCGGGCCACAAACCTTAATCGATGCTTTTAAATCAGTTATTGGTGAAAAGGGAAATCTTCTGATGCCTTCCTCGCCAAACGCTTCGTTTCAGCTCGATTACATTCAAAAGTTAGAAATTTTTGATGTAGACAATGAACCGTCAAAAATGGGGGCTGTCAGCGAGACATTTCGGAAAAATAAAGATGTTCTGCGTTCCGCTCATCCTACTGAACCTGTTTGTGTTTGGGGCAAAGAGGCCGAATGGTACACTACGGGACACGAAACTGACGGAACAGCTTATGGTATGAACAGTCCATTTTTCAAGCTCACAGAGAAGAAAGGCAAGATACTCTACATCGGTGTGACTTTGGACAATGCGGGAACGAGTTTACATGTGCTGGAAGATGCAGTAGTCGATTTCAAATATCCTGTTTACGCGGACGAAGTTTTCAGCGTAAAGATTAAGAAAGGCTCTGAGTTCAGATCCATTCAAACCAAAGTGCACAATCCGGAACAGTCCAAAAAACGCAAGTGCGATGGTTTGTTGCCAATGTTCACTGAAAAAGGAGTCGCGAGCAGATCAAAACTAGGCAAAGCAGAAACATGGGTGCTCGATGCCGATAAGATGCTCAAAGTAATGATTGCTGAATACACTGACAAGGGGGTAACAATGTACACGCCACAAGGAGAGTAGACGCAATTATGATGACACTTCGAAAACTTCAAGCCATTGATTTAAAAGACTATGCATTCTGGCTGGAACCGCATCACGCGTATCATAAATTAAATGGACCCTACTACCCAAAGAAAAACTCCGATGAAATAACCGAATTCATTCATTTCTTGTTCACCTCTTTCGAAAACGGAAATGATGATCCAATGCCCAATAAAAAAATGATAGTCGACAGTACCGACCAGATTTTAGGCGAAGTGAGTTGGACCTGGAAATCTCAAGAAACAAATTGGATGGAAGTCGGCATTGTCATTTTCGATGAAGTGAATTGGAGCAGAGGACTAGGATCAAAAGCGATGCACATGTGGATAAGCGAGTTGTTCGCGGAAAAACCCGATTTGGTTCGCTTAGGTTTCACGACATGGTCGGGAAATTTGGGCATGGTTAAACTCGCTGAAAAACTTGGTATGAAGCAAGAAGCTGTCATTCGCAAAGCGAGGATTGTGGATGGGGAATATTTCGACTCGCTGAGTTTTGGCGTGTT
>CBFIBY010000043.1:0-17199 GCA_965660955.1 Crocinitomicaceae bacterium
TTGCACGTAAATGGTGTAGGTAGAATCCATCGGAAGATTTTCAAATGTTGTGGAATCGCTATAGACGACGTTATCAATTGACTAGGAATAATCTCCCGTACCGCCTGTTGTACTTATGACTTGAATACTTCCATTTGGCGATCCGCATTGCGTGAAACCTTGAAAAGTGGATACAACAGGTGCGGAAATAGAAACGTGAATTGTGTCCGTTCCCGAGCAGCCCGCCAAAGTTGTCGCAACGACAGTTAAAACAGTATCAACACCTCCAATTCCCGATGCACTGTTTGCAGTGGAACCAGTTGACCAAGTGTAACTCACGGGGTCTGTTATATTCAGGGCGTTAACTCCGACTGTAAACGGCAGATTCGGACAAACCAAAGTATCGGGCGTTCCCAGAAGAACCATGTCTAAATTTTGAATTACGGTTGTTGTGTCATACGCTGAACAACCATTTACAATGTCAATAACCTCAAAAACGAAGGTCCCTGAATTCTGAACTAACGTGTCGAGACTCATCGTATTTATCGAACCGTTTAACCAGCCTTGGGTTACATTTCCTGTTGTCGCCACATGGGAAAGGGTTAGAGTGTCATAAGAACAATTTGTGGAGCTGGGTCCAAGGTACATGTCGACGAACGGTTCTTCTAAATCGAAAAGAACGATAACATCCTCATTTTGAGGACAACCCGTTACACCATGTACCGTTTGAAATGTATACACTTTTGTATTTGTGCTCGTATTCATCCCAGCCGAATCGGCAATTGTCAGATTCAAGGTATTCCCGGCCAACGAACCATTTATCAGCCACTCAGCCGAACTTGACGAAGCCGCAGGTTGTGTGGGATCTGGTGCACAAATCAAATTTAATGCACTGGAAGAACAAGAAATCGTATCAACAACGCCTGCAGAATAAGAAGGATGTGAACTCAGTACGCCCGGGATTTGGGTAGTTACATTACTTAATGGCGCCGACAAAGAATTGGAACAACCCGTTATATTGTGCAGTGCATAAACAGTCAAAGTTGAATCGCCGTTGTACACCCACAGCGGATTCGGATAACTTATAGTGGGACTGTTTCCGTATTGCCAGGTAATCGTACTATTGGTCTGCGCTGAGGCGTTGTAGACCGTGGCATTGTACTCCAAACTATCGGTGTTGCAATAAAAACTACTGTTCAAATTGGCAGGTAATTGAAGTGTGTCGTAATACTTTTGATCAGAAACAAGCACACTATCTGAAGACACACATCCCGTAACGTTGTTTTTTACATTTACGTAAAAAAGACCCGTTGAATCGGAAGGAATTGAAGCATTACTACTCCCGGTAAGTTGATAATTTGACGAATTCGAAATAGAAGCATTTCCATAAAACCATTCGTAACTAACACTAGGTGTCAAGGAACTAGCCGATAAGTTTAGTGTATCAACTAGACAAGTGAAACTCATTGAATCTGCCAATATCACATCTGGAAGGGGCAAAGCACTGATTTGCACCGTTTCTGGAATTGCAAAAAGATAATCAGTTGCTGTGTTACATGTGCTGTATGGCCGAACGGACAAATCGCCTGGAGTGAAATTATCTGTTACGTAGACATAGATTATATTGGAAGTATTTCCCAACGAATCCAATACAAAAGGATAATTATTCACATCAAAATAACCTCCAGAAGGTGGAGCAATGAACGTAGCGTTCAATCCAGTCCCCGAATATTGCCAGACATAACCTTCAGCCCCGGTGGAAGGCGGAACCGTAAATTTTGCCCATTTACCGGGACAAAGTACTGTATCCAATTGGAAGGGCGGTGGCTGACCAACTTGGCCGACTTGATTATAAAGATTGTTCATTGCCTTAGGATTTTCTGGTTCAAGACAATATTGAAGAAGACCAGTGGAAAAAACACTGCCTGCTCCTGTAATCTTAGGTGAAGATAAAAAGAGTCGGTTTTTAGCACGAAACAAATGATTGGATTGATTCACTTCGAAATTATAAGTCGTATTCTCATACAAATCTTGACAAAAGGTGCTTGTTAGTTGAATGTTAGGAACTGGAGTAATTGGCGATCCGATGTTGGAAGTAATAAAAGAGTAATTAGAACGACTAAATCTAAAATCTTGACTATTTGTGGTCGCTCGAAGAACTTCGAAAACAGAATTGTTGTACGTTTCAACAGCAACAAATTGAGTGACATTTGAACATCCCGACCTTTGAACAAATGGATATGGGTCTGAGAAGTTGGCTTGTGAATTAACTTGAACATATTGAGTGTAAAGTCCTCCTGAACCCCCTTGGCTCATTCCGCCAATCATTGCGGTATCGTTTAAAAAAGAAAACGATTTTGAATCGGCCGTGCTGCTAGAAAGACCATAATAATTGTGATCAAAAAGATATTGCCCAGAATTATCTAGTTTAATTCCATAATGGAATAAACCACCTGATGTCAGCCTACCTCCAGAAATATAAAAATTAGCGTTTCGATATAAAATCTGAGGTTTAGTATCCGTTGAATTAATGTAACCTAAGAATTGAGTCTCAGCAGAAGGATTTGAAAATCGAGAAGTAAAAAAACCGCCAAAGGTAAACTCAGCAAGTGTTTCATATACGTAATTGTTCGGTCCTGGACCTGTAAGTGTAAATTGACCTACGGTTGATAAGGAAGATGTACCTGACTTTTCTAAATCATATAAAATTGTGCCCTGAAAAAAGGAGGGTAAATTTGCTGTATTATTGTTAACAACTGGGGAAATTTCATTCCCACTAACGTCATATCTCAACAATCCATTTCTAGCAATTCCATTCATTAAATAGATATCCCCTGCTATATAAATTCGATTCGATACTAACTCAACACTATAAAAAGCACCTGAACTAACAGAACTGCCGGAAATGGTAGAGATCCCTAAGGTTGTCGTCAAATCTAATGTTCCGTTTTCATTCAAAAATGCGTGTCTCGGTCTAGTTACTCCATTCACAGAGCTGAAATTACCGACAATTAAATATCTCTTAATATTTGGGATATATACTGCATCAAAAACTTCTCCACCTGCATTTAAATTCAGCGAAACATTCCGTAAAATTTGTGAATATGAGACCCCAGCTATTGAAAAAAACAGAAAAAGGAAAAGCAATTTTTTCATGTTGTGGTTAAGTTATCCATAAGGAACTTGTACGAACAAAAATATATTTTAATTTTACCGCATGCAATACCTAAAACCACTTTTTCTTACACTGATTGCTGTTATTATCTTTTCCAACGCCCAAGGGCAAACGGATTCCACTTCTACAAATACACTATACAACCACATACTTTCGCTTGATTCAACAATCAGAAATGACTTAAGTAAACAAACAACCAGCTTTAATCCCACTGACACTTCCTCCTTACCGATTGGCATAGTTACCGATATTGGTGGTGTAAAATACGCCATCTGTATAGACAGTGCCCGCTTCAGTCCAACAGGTGCTGAATTCTCGGTTTATATGGCCATGGATTTTCCTGGAGCAGGCAGGAAGATTGCCTTTGCTGCGAAAAACATCAAATTCAATCCAAAAGGTGTTTTGGTTTCTCAAGGAACGCGGTTAAAACTCGTCAGTCAAGACACCGTGAATCTCGGTCCAAATGCTAGCCTGATATTCAAAAATGACGGTGGGAATTTCATCAATTGGAATTGTGAAGGCTATCAAAGTTGTGGGTTAAGTTTGGATTTTCTTTTTAACCCAAATGTCATTATCAATGCGACTTCACCTGGACAACCCGTAAAGGCATCTTTCACAACGGTAATTACGAACTTACAGGATTTGTATGTGACCATTCCTTCCGTTGACGACTTTTACGTAAAAGGAGCCGAAGATTTCACCTTTTCTTTGACCAACCTAGTTCTTGACCGAAGCGCTTCTATGAATCCTCCAGGAGTCGCTTTGCCGAGTATAACAAGTCAGTTGTATAATGGGAATATCAATGAATGGAAAGGTTTTTACGCGGGGAATTTTGCGGTGACGCTTGACGATAAATTATCTAAAACTGGACAGGAAACGAAAATATACGCCACCAATTTAATTATCGATGATGCAGGAGTGAGTGGTGCATTTGGTGCGACAAATTTGTTTAGCACAAGTGAAGGCGAAATGAGCGGATGGGGATTCTCAATCACAAATATTCAAGTCGATATTGAAGCCAATCATCTCATTGGCGGCAGCATGGCTGGGAAAATTCAACTTCCCGTTATGAACGAAAACTCGTTGTCTTATGTAGCCTCAATTGATGAAAATCCGAACTATGACAAGTTGGATTACTTCTTTTCTATGAATCCGACGGATACAATGTCATTTCAAATTCCAGCCTTTAAATCGAAGATAAACATCAACCCTAGCTCCAATTTTTCAATTACAGTAGTCAACGGTGACTTTAAACCCAAAGCTATTCTAAACGGACTTTGGACTTATGATTCGAATAAAGGAAAAATCAAAAGTATTGCCTACCAAGATTTGACTTTCGTTACGGAAGCTCCCTATATCACCCAAGGTTTGTTTTCGTTGACCAGCTCCGGCTCTAATTCGGATAACAACTTGATGAAGTTTCCCATTTCTATTAGTCAAATTGGGTTCAATACAAATACACAAAACGAACTCATGTTGAGGGCAATGGTTGGCCTTACAATAGGAGATAGCGCCAATGGATTTTCTGTAAATACAGGATTGAACGTTGTTTCAAAAACGGAACCTAACCTTGAAGGGCGCACAACACTGGCCTATGATAAAATCACTGTTGATGACATTACCTTCGCTATAAACACAACACCTTTCAATTTGAGTGGTGTGATTTCTGTTCGCAATGACGATCCAGTATTTGGAGATTTATTCTACGGGAGCATATCTTTCAAACTGAATGATGTAATGAATTCACCTATGATGGTTTCAGCCGGATTTGGAAAGTTCCCAGCGTACAAATATTGGTACGTTGATGCATCTGTTCCAGTTAACATACCCATTGGCGGAGACTTGGCGATCACTAATCTTTACGGAGGTGTTTCGTCACGTGTAACTTCAACATTGACAGATACGCAATTAATTGATCGTGTGATAGGCAATATCACCGTTAACCCTGGAGCTGGCGCGGTTATTCCATTTGTTCCTAACCCCAATGCTGGTTTAATATTCCGAGCAGGAGTTGGTCTTGAATCGACGTCAAGTGAAGAGGCATTTAATGGGGAGGCTATTCTAACGGTCGCCCTTAATTCGAGCGGTGGATTGGCCTACATTAATTTCGTTGGAAACGCTTACATGATGGTAAAACGAAGTGAACGAACCAACCCAAGCGCTCCAAAGGCCTATGGATCCATTTCCATGAACTACGATAATGTAGGTAAAATATTCGATGCCTCAGTGGATGCTGCTATTCTAGTTCCAGGCAAATTAACGGGTAATGCCAACTTAAAAATTCACGTAGATCAGAACGATTGGTATTTTTGGCTTAATCGACCTCAAAATCGAGCGACAGTTAGTTTAATTGGTCTGTTTTCTGCCAATGCCTACTTCCAAATAGGTTCTATTATTGACCCTTTGCCGCCACCCCCAGCTTATGTTACGAACATTGTTGGTGCGGGTGGATTAGCGAATATTGATCTCACTTCTGTTTCAATGGGGAATGGATTTCTAACCGGAATGCAATTCAATGCAGGATTTAGCAATTGCATTGGCATTACCAACAACTGGGACGCCTGCGCAAGTGCCAACTTTGGGGGTGGTTTTGATTTGATTTTAACAAGAATGTCGCCAACAGCACATTGTGTTGGTAGTTCGGATCCAATTGGCATTAACCGATGGTACTGCATGGGTCAAGTTTACGCTTATATCAACGGTAGTTTAGGAGCTCAGAATACGAACAATGGAAATACAGTTAATCTGATTAGCATTAATGCTGCTTGCCTCCTACAAGGTCGTTTACCAAAACCCACTTTCGTTTATGGAGCAATTGGACTCCAATTTTCTTTCTTAACGATTAACTTCAATGTCACTGTTGATGCCGAAGTTGGTAACAATTGTCAAATCGTGAATTAACCTATGATCAAGTATTTATTATTCGTCTTTCTTTTCACATTTGTCGATACTTTGTGCGGACAAACAAACAAGGCTTCGGTTGTTTCGGTAGTAAAAGATGATCAGATTCGCATAAAATGGTTTCCCTCTTCTTATGAAGAAATTCAAGCGTGTATTACGCATGGTTATACGATCGATCGAGCTGAAATAAAACCTGCACTGAAGGCTGAGATGGCGGATTTTTCTAACTCCAAAAAAGTCATATTTAACTCCCAAAAAATCAAACTCCAAGCAATGGACTTAGAGGATACGATTTCGCAAGAAAGCAGAGCTGTTTTAGATCCATTCATTAGTAAAAACCCACCGAAAGATGCAATTGCAAAAGATTATTCCTTCGCTTTGTTCACCCTACAAAATGCCATTTCATCTGAATTGGCGGAAATCAGTGGTCTTTCTCATACAGACACCGATTTCGATAAAAAAAGCACGTACGCCTATCGAATAAGTGTAAAAGGAATGCCCCTCATGTACATCAAAGTGGACGCATCCGAAAATACAGTTTACCCAGAAATTAGTGACTTGAGTTTAAAATTGGACAAGAAGAAAACGGTCGATGTGGAGTGGAATGCAAAACTTTACACCGAATACGGTTTTGGCTTCCAACTTGAAAAATCACTCGACACACCGTTAAGTGGCAATATTCTCAATGAAAGACCTATAGTACCTGTAAAAACCGATACAGAAAAAGAAGGGAAATTGGATAGTTATCGCGATGAAGATTTGACCGAAGGAAAATACCACTATTATCGCTTGACAGGCTTAAATTACTTTGGAGAGCCTTCTTTTTATTCCCCATGGAAAAGAATTTATGTCCCCAACCATGTTAATGCCGAGGTGTATATTGATTCATTGTACAGAGATGGAATGACAAGGATAGTTGAAGGATTTGCCATGCAATCTGGACCGAAAAAAATGAAAGTAGATCGCTTTGTTTTGGAACAATCGAAATCCCGTGATAAAGACTTTGAAAAAATTGATGAACTTGGCTTTGCTGATTCAACGTTCCGATTTACGGTCAATATGCCGCTAACTGGAGATCAATTTTATTACCGAGTTGCAGCCATCAGTTCAGACAACGACACCGTTTTTTCTAATGCAGATTATTTTTTCACACTCGACCAAGAACCTCCTGGACCGGTTGCAATGAAAAGTGGAAAAATTGATTCGTCCGGAGTTGTTGAATTAGTATGGACACCATCGACGGACAAGGATATTAAAGGTTACCGTATTTTTCGCGCTAACGCCCTTGACGAAGAATTCCAAGAAGTCAACAAAGAGCTTTCACCAGCATCTGCATACACTGACAAAATCCGTTTGGACAACTTAACGCCAGAAGTTTATTACTTCGTTCGATCAGTCGATAATAACTACAACAACTCGATTAATTCAGATACTCTTCTTGTAATGAAACCAGATACAATTGCACCGGTTGTTGGGTATTTATACAAACCCCAAAGAAAAGATACTACCTGCATTTTAACCTGGGCGAATTCTTCAAGTTCAGATGTCGCTATGAACGTATTGCTTCATACACATAAAGATAAAACAGACACCCTTTTCAAATGGTTTGACGAGCAAAGTTCTTTTGAATATTCGAAATTAAACCCAGGTCAGAACCATTCGTTTCAAATTATCACGCTTGATAATTCAGGGAATAAAACTGAAGGTGAAATACGCTCGTTTTACTTCGAACCTGGCTATCGAAAACCATTATCAAAACCTGCTATATCTGCAAATCGTACCGACAAAACAATAGAATTAAATTGGCAAAAACCGAATGAAGAAATCTTCAATTACCAGATTTACAAATCAAATAAAAACGGTGGATTTGATCTAATAAAAACGCTTGAATCACCGACGGAACTGATATTCATCGACAAGAACATTCGCATCGGTCGTCAGTACAAATACTATATAAAATATATCACCAAAACTGGTATACACAGCCTACCTTCCCAACCTGCTGAGATTGTTTACTAAACACTATTCATAATCAATACCATTTTCCTAACTTTGCCTTTCCAAAAAAGTAAATGCAATGCTCGAAATTACCCGCATCCGAAACGAAAAAGAAGCCATTATCGCAGGTTTGAACAAACGTCATTTTGACGCGACTTCTATTCTAGATTCAATTCTCGAAAAAGATGCTTCTTGGCGTTCGAAAAAAACGGACATGGATAACGTATGTGCTGAATTGAACAGCATGGCGAAACAAATTGGATTACTTTTCAAAGAAGGAAAAGTGGAAGAAGCCAATCAGGCAAAGGAAAAAACGAGTGATTTAAAAAGCAGCGAAGCTGCATTGAAAACGGAAGTTGATACCTTGGAAAATGAAATCCAAGAATTGCTCTACCAATTGCCGAATGTTCCAAACGAACTTGTCCCCGCTGGAAAAAGCGAACAAGACAACGAAACACTTGCAGAAGCTGGAACACCAAAAACGTTTGATTTTGAACCCATCCCTCATTGGGAATTGGCAAAAAAATACAAGCTCATTGATTTCGAACTAGGTGTTAAAATCACAGGAGCTGGTTTTCCAGTGTACCGCGGAAAAGGAGCGAAACTCCAAAGAGCTTTGATTAATTTCTTCTTGGCTGAGTCTGAAAAGCAAGGATACGAAGAAATTCAAGCTCCCCTGCTTGTAAACGAAGCATCTGGAATTGGAACTGGACAGCTGCCCGATAAGGAAGGACAAATGTACCATTGCCAAACCGACGATTTGTATCTGATCCCAACAGCGGAAGTTCCGTTGACAAACATCTATCGCGATGTAATTTTACCAAATGGAGATTTCTCAATTAAAATGACAGGATATACACCTTGTTTTAGACGAGAAGCAGGTTCATATGGAAAAGATGTACGCGGATTAAATCGTTTGCACCAGTTCGACAAAATTGAAATCGTTCGGATCGAACATCCTGATAATTCAGCGAAAGCATTCGAAGAAATGACAGATCATGTAACTGGTTTATTAGCAAAATTAGGTCTGCATTATCGCGTCTTGCGCCTATGTGGCGGAGATACAGGATTCGCCGCTGCACTAACACATGACTTTGAAGTATTTTCTGCCGCGCAAGAAAAATGGTTGGAAGTGAGTTCCGTTTCTCGATTCGATACCTTCCAGTCTAACCGATTGAAATTACGTTTTAAAGGCGAAGACAAAAAATCACAATTGTGTCATACTCTAAATGGCTCTGCCCTTGCCTTACCAAGAATTGTTGCGGCAATTTTAGAGAATTATCAGACAGAAGACGGTATAGAAATTCCAGAAGTATTAAGACCATTTACAGGATTTGATCGCATAGATTAAGCCTTCTTAAATATTCCTAAATACCTTGAAAAAGGGAATAAATCGCTTACATTTACGTAAAAAAGTGAAAACAGGATTCTTTCTTCTCTCTGCTCTATTTCTAATTACATCGTGTGTTGACCTCAAACAAAAAAATCAATTGCAACAAGTTGATGCATTGGTCACGTCGATTGATAGTATCTCTATTATCTTGAAAGAAAACCCAATCCCGCAAGCAAGTGCCATGGCCGATTCTATCGTAGAAGTTGAAAATCGCTTCAAATTATATTATATACCGGATACGATAGATAGAGAAGTACATCAAGAAATAAACGACTTGAAGCAAGCGAGAAAAACGTTTTCTCACTTAAATAAAGACCATACCAATTTTACCGCGGGCTGTAAAGAAATGAAAGAAAGTCTCCGTCAATTGCGTTATGATATTGAAAACAGTGATGGAGATAGAAAAAGTTATGATGAATATCTTTCTTTT
Source organism: Crocinitomicaceae bacterium (assembly GCA_965660955.1). Taxonomy (GTDB): domain Bacteria; phylum Bacteroidota; class Bacteroidia; order Flavobacteriales_D; family Crocinitomicaceae; genus UBA2040. Next base: position 9,877 of record CBFIBY010000043.1, read on the forward strand.
GAAAAAAGTAAACTCGCCGATTTATCCCGACTGAGCAAGGACTATATTGAACAAAAGGAACTATCCGAAGACCGATATAACCGCTTGTATGAAAAGTGGAATTCTTTCTCACTGGACTTGAAGAAAAAACATAAATAATAGGCATGTTATTTGCTTAAAATAAAACATGAAACAACTCGTATTTCTCTTGTTGATTTTGATTTCACTTCCGACTTTCGGACAAGGAAACGACGCTCAATTGGCAGCAGCATATTACAGCCGTGGGGAATATGAAAAAGCGAAAGTATACAGTGAAAAGGTGTACAACCGCGATCAATCCAAAGGGAATTTCTTGCGTTTATACGATTGCTACATTCAAACGAATGAAATAAATGCTGCAGAGAAATTGCTCAAAAAACAAGTCAAAAGATACCGTTACGACTTTGAATATTCAGTAATGCTAGGGGAGTTTTACGAGAACAATGAAGAACCAGAAAAAGCGCAAAAAGTATACGAAGAACTAATTGAAGAATTGCCCAATAATGCGAGCAGCGTAGTCAATGTATATAACGCATTTCGGGCAAAAGGTAAAAACGATTTCGCTTTACAAACGTTGGAAAAAGGGCAGAAAATGCTCAAAAACACCTACCCACTTCAATTGCAATTCGCCGATTTGTATAGCGCTACAGGCCAGACAGAGAAAATGATGGAATCATACATGGACTTATTGGACAAGTATCCTTCCTATTTAAAATATGTTCAGAACATTCTCTCTCGTCAACTTGATTTTGCCGAGGAAGACAATGAAGAATACGAATATTTGAAAACGGTTCTTCTCACCAAAGTACAGAAAGAACCGGATAATGCAACGTACAACAATATGTTGGTCTGGTTATTCGTGCAAAAAGGAAATTTCAATGCGGCTTTACAACAAGTCCAAGCGTTAGATAGACGTGAAGAAGGTGAAGGCCGCCGTGTATTCGATTTGGGTAAAATATGTATAGAGAACAAGGAATACGAAGTAGCTCGTAAAGCTTTCAAATATGTTCGTGACTTAGGTCCTGAAACGCGATTGTTCTATTCCGCTGAAATGGCTTTGCTTAACACACGATACATCGAAGTTACAACGAATAGAAATTACGGTGATGTTGAATTACAGGCTGCAGTTGACGAATACGAAGCAACTTTGTCACGTCTGGGAAATAAAGCAACCGTTATTCCTTTGATTTTGGAATTGGCGCACATCGAAGCCTATTATAATAATAATGCAGCTTCGGCATTGGATCGATTGAACAAAGCTTTGACCATCCCAGGAACAACAGATATGCAACGTGCGGAAATCAAAATGGCTTTGGCTGATATTAATGTGCTGAATGCAGACATTTGGGAAGCTTCCATTCATTACATGCAAATTGATAAGATGTTTAAGTTCGAACCCATCGGTCAAGAAGCGAAATTTAAAAATGCGCGTATTTTCTACTACGATGGCGAATTCAACTTTGCGCAATCGCAGTTAGACGTTCTTAAACAATCGACAACCAAATTAATTGCCAATGACGCGATGGATCTTTCCTTATTGATTACGGAGAACTTTGGACTGGACAGCAACTACGAAGCCATGTATTGGTTCGCGCAAGGCGATCTACTCGTTGAACAACACAAATACGATTCTGCCTTCACCTATTTCGATAGTATTCAAACGAAATACAACTACCATTCGCTGGGTGATGACATCCTTTTGAAAAAATCAGCCGCTATGCAATTGCAAGGAAAGTGGAATGAAGCCGTCCAATATTTGGATGAGTTGTTGAAATTTTATCAGTACGACATTCTAGCAGATGATGCTGTTTTCCAATTGGGAGATATTTATCAAAATCATTTGTTTGACAGTGAAAAGGCAGCCGAATATTACAAGAAAATCCTTTTTGAGTACAAAGGCAGTATGCATACCATCGAAGCTAGGAAACGATTCCGAAAGTTACGAGGCGATGCCATTCCTGATGACGAAATTTAAACGACTTGCCAAAACCAAATTGTCACTTGAAACGTTTATATATCATGAAAAATCTATTATTAATTCTCTTGGCAACAACCTTCATGGCTTGCCAAAACAGTTCAGCGGAAGTTTCAGAAGTAAATACTTCTTCCGAAAAAAATGAAACACCGGTTAATACCAACGCCGTAGCATATTTTGCAAGCGGCTGCTTTTGGTGTGTTGAAGCTATTTTCGAATCGGTTAACGGCGTCGGCGAAGTGGAATCTGGTTACTCGGGTGGAAAGATGAAAAACCCAACTTATGAATTGGTAAGTTCTGGAAGAACGCGACATGCAGAAGCGGTTAAAGTCTATTATGACAGTACAATTGTTTCTTATACGACCTTACTTACTGTCTTCTTCGATTCACATGATCCCTCCACCTTGAATCAACAAGGTCCCGATCGCGGCCCACAATATCGCTCTATGATTTATTATCAAAACGATAGGGAAAAAGAATTAGCAGAAAACTACATCACGAACGCGCTATTGAACAAGAAATTCAAAAAAATCACAACAGAAGTAGTTCCTTTCGATGTGTTTTACAAAGCTGAGGGATATCACCAAGATTTCGAAAAACGGAACCCGAATCAGGGATATGTGCGTGCCGTGAGTATTCCTCGTTTGAATAAATTTAAGGCGAAACATCCAGAGTTGCTGAAATAACCTTTGGAATTCGAAGTCTACGATATTGAAAGTAACATCACTTCGTTCGTCACATTGGGAGTAGCATCGCTGCGCTTGCTACATTGGAAATACTTCGCACATTCGTTCAACAAGGCCGAAGGCTTCTAATGAATGGAGCATAGCAACCATTCTCCCAATGCCGCAGGCTTCGAATTCCCAATTGTAGAAGACCTCAAATAATCAGTATCTTTGCAAAAAATTTAAAAGCATGTCACCAAAAACTAGAACAGCAAAAGAAACACTAGCCGTAACAACAAAGCTTGTTTTGCCCAATGATACAAACACACACAACAACCTTTTCGGAGGCCAATTGTTGGCGTGGATGGATGTTGGAGCAAGCATTTCGGCGCACCGCCATTGCAAGCGCGTTGTAGTGACAGCCTCGGTGAACAATGTCTCGTTTAACGTTCCGATACCGCATTCTGCCATTGTCACATTAGAAGCGAAAGTTTCTCGTGCTTTCAGCACCTCCATGGAAGTGTTTATTGATGTTTTTATGGAAGATTTTGTGACAGGTGAAAGAACAAAATGCAACGAAGCCATTTATACTTTCGTTGCCGTTGATCAAAACGGTGGCCCGATTGACGTTCCTCAATTAATCCCTGAAACAGAGGAAGAGAAGCAACGCTATGAAGGCGCTTTAAGAAGAAAACAACTGAGTTTGATCTTGGCAGGTAAGATGAAGCCGAGTGAAGCTACTGAACTGAAGGCTTTGTTTTTGGGGGAGTAATAAAAGGAATTAATTTACCACAAAAAAATCCCATCTCAGCAAGACCAAGACGGGATTTTTAAATAAAATATATTCTGACTATTCAGCTGCTGGAGCATCTCCTGCTGGAGCTGCTTCACCTTCAGCACCTTCCGCTGCTGCTTCTGCTGCTGCTTCCGCTTCTGCTTCTTCTTCCTCTTCAATAGATACACGAGATCGTGCTACTGAACAGATAACTGCATTTTTCGGCTCTAAATAATCTAATTTTCCCTCGTAGATATCGCTGATACGAATCGATTGTCCGATACGCAATTCTGTAATATCAACTACGATTTCTTCTGGCAAATCTTTCGGTAATCCCATCACGTTCAAACGACGGAAAATCTGCAATAGACGCCCACCATTCTTCACACCACGAGACTGACCATCCAAACGAACTGGAAGACCAACTTTTACTCGTTTTTCTCCATCCAATTCAAGGAAATCAACATGCTGAATCGTGTCTTTAACAGGATGCTGTTGCAACTCCTGGATGATAGCTCTTGTTTTCTTGCCCTCAATTTCCAAATCAATTTGATAAACATTCGGTGAGAATACGATTTTTTCAATATCGTTCGTCTTTACAGCGAAGTGCGTTTGCTCACCTAGTCCATAAAGTACGCAAGGAACCATACCAGCATTTCTGGTCTCCTTTGTTCCTTTCTTCCCTACGTTCGCTCGAAGCGAACCGCTCAATTGTACTTTTTTCATTATTTATTTATTTATGATATTACAAAGTGTGAACTGATTGATTGATTGTTAACCATTCGACGAATAACATCAGCAAATAAATCTGCACATGTCAAAACACGAATTTTGTCGCTCTTCCCTTTTAAAGGAATGGTGTCAGTAACAATAAGTTCCGTCAGTTTTGAATTATTAATTCGATCATAAGCCGGACCGGATAAAACGGCGTGTGTACAAAATGCCCGGACACTCAGAGCGCCTTGTGACATAAACATATCAGCGGCTGCCGTCAAGGTTCCGGCTGTATCACACATATCATCAATTAAGATCACATCTTTTCCCGTCACGTCTCCGATAACGGTCATTTCTGCCACCTCATTTGGTTTTCTTCTTTGTTTGTGGCAAAGTGCTAATCCTAAATCTAGTTTCTTGGCATATGAATTTGCTCTTTTTGCACCACCCGCATCAGGAGCCGCCATGATCAATTTATCCGAATTCATTCCCTGAATTTCCTTCAGGAATATCGTTGAACCAAATAAGTGATCAACAGGTACTTCAAAGAAACCTTGAATTTGGTCAGCGTGTAAATCCATCGTCATAACACGATCTACACCAGCCGTCATCAACATATTTGCAATCAACTTAGCACCAATTGCTACTCGTGGTTTATCCTTCCGATCTTGACGCGCAAATCCGAAGTAAGGAATAACAGCAATGATTTTACGAGCTGATGCACGTCTTGCAGCATCCACCATCAAAAGTAATTCAAACAAATTCTCCGTTGGTGGCATCGTACTTTGAACGATAAAAACGTCTTGGCCACGCACGGTTTCCTCAAAAGAAGGTTGAAATTCTCCGTCACTAAAATCTACGACCTTAACATCGCCAAGCGAGGCCCCATAAGAGTTTGCAACCTGTGTTGCTAAATCCATTGACGCTCTTCCTGAAAAAATCTTTACTCCGATAGACATATCACCTCCGTTTTGGGTGTGCAAATATAGGTAGAATCTAGTTATTGGAAAAATTTATATTGACGTGTTTTGTGGAATAATTCGAAGTGCTACGCACATTGGTAGTAACATCGTTTTGCTCGTTACATTGGAAGTGCTTCGCACATTTATGAAAATGCCGTTAGGCTTCTAATGAATGGAGCGAAGCAACCATTCTTCCAATGCCGAAGGCTTCGAATTATTTACATAATGTTTAACTTGTGTAACTTCCCCACATTCCTTAATTTTAAAATCAATCTTAAAAGGCAAAAATGCCAAAGGCTTTTATTGAATGGAGCAAATCGACCATTCTGCCAATGCCGAAGGCTTCGAATATACTCCAATGTGTTACTCCAGCTCCCTCACTTCCAAAAACATCGACCTTTCGAAGAAATACAAGAAAGAAATTCCGAGTGAAATTGCGGAAGAACCATTGTTTCATGCGAACGGGTTTTCGTTTCCTGAATGGCGAGTAATAACCGACTCACCTGAAATTCAGGTTATGAATTGGGGACTGATTCCCAGCTGGTTCAAAGGAGAAAAAATTTCAGATATCGCTGCCAAAACTTTGAACGCACGAAGTGAGACTATTCTCGAAAAACCTTCTTTTAAAAATTTGATTGGTAGAAATCATTGCATCATTCCTTCGAACGGATTTTTTGAGTATCAAAAAGTGGGAAAAGAAAACGTTCCTTTTTTTGTATATCCCGCAAAGGACACTTTTTTCTCCATGCCTGGAGTTTTCGATACGTGGCAAGATCTTAAAACGGGGAAAATTCATAGGACGTATTCTATAATTACATGCCCAGCAAATGAGTTCATGTCCGAAATACACAATACTAAAAAACGGTCACCAGTCATGTTACGGGATGATCAACTGGAAAGTTGGCTCACCGCAAAACCAAATGGAATTGCTGATTTACTTCAACCCTCACCAAATGAAATTTTCGCGGCACACAAGGTGAATCCGAAGATTGTAAACGGGACCAATCACAATTGCCCTGAAGTGTTATTAGAATATAAAGACCCGAGAGATCTTCAAACTAGCTTGTTTTGAATTCGAAGCCTTCGGCATTGGAAGTAACATCGCTGCGCTCGTTACATTGAGAGTAGCCTCGCTGCGCTGGCTACACTGGAAGTGCTTCGCACATTTATGAAAATGCCGAGAGGCTTCCATTGAATGGAGTGAAGCAACCATTCTCTCAATGCCGCAGGCTTCGAATTAATCAGATAAAGATTCAATCAGAGCCAAAAAACTCAAATTCACCGAATAAATTTATTTCCCTTATGGTCACTTTTCTTTAGGTAATTCGTAAAATAAGTGAGTTGAGAAAGAATGCTCGTGCAGTCCTTATTCAGCTTTTCGAAATCCGAAGTTGAGATTATTTCTAAGTCCATAGCTCGGTATAATTGAGACTTTAATTCGTCACAACTTCCACGTGAATAGGATAAGAAATTCAAGAATTCTTTGTTCCCTTGTCGTCCATGACCTTCAGCAATATTATCCATTATACTTCCGGCTGTCTTGTACATGTGATTGATTAAAAACCCGTATTTTTTGTCGTCTTTGTCTATTAAAAGATGATAAAGTTTCTTATTCAATTCTCTTGAAGTTTGCCACATTTTAAGCTGTTCAAAGGAGGTGTATGTTGCCATTTGATATTAGTTTTCAATATAAGTTAGGAATAATTATCAAATGAAACAATAGTAATTCGAAGCCTGCGGCATTGGAAGTAACATCGCTGCGCTCGTTACATTGGGAGTGCTTCGCACATTTACGAATGCCGAAAGGCTTCGAATGAATGGAGCGAAGCAACCATTCTCTCAATGCCGAAGGCTTCGCATTAACCCTTATCCTTCTTCTTCTGCCGTTTCAAATTCCAATCCCGATTATTTATGAAAACGTATCTCAGTGAGACAAAAAATGTGTTGGTTTCAAATTCCTTTGCTGGTCGCGTCAAGAAATAATAACCTGTTTGTAAATGTAGTTGCCAAAATTTAAATCCAATAACTGGAGAAATCCCGAATGCATTGTTGTCAAAATCGGTGCGAAAAGCCAAATTAGCGCCATAGGTTAAATCCAATCGTCCAACTTTATACCAATATCCCGCATCGTACCCCAAAATGTTATAACGAAAATTGTAATTGAATCCCATGTGAGCGGCATGCGTGCGAGGCTTTCTTAATCGCGCCTGAGTC
>CBFIBY010000044.1:0-16641 GCA_965660955.1 Crocinitomicaceae bacterium
AAAAGTAAGCGGATTAATATTTAGCCCCGTTCCTGCAAAACACCTATCTCCTATTGAAAATCCAAGTACCTCTCGCATTCGCCCTTCTGGGTAATCTGCAATCTGTGACCAGAAGTCTGAAGATGGATCATATTTCCAGCAATCTGCCAAACTCGAATCAGGTGAGGCTCCCGCTCCAATAAAACCATAGTTATCGGCAGTGAAATGAAAAAAAGACCAACGAGGAGCACCAGGAAAATCGTTCATTTGCTTCCAGCTATCACTTTCGGGATTGTACTGCCAAACGTCTTTTAAAGGCAAATTATTAGAAGAGTAACCACACATAACATACCCATTACCCTCTATAGTAAATGCGCCTGCGTATTGCCGATTTTGTCCTGGGAATGGTTCTTTTTGTGTCCATTGATTGGAAATTGGGTCGAAACACCACAATTGATTGCTTTCGTTAGTGGACATGTTTCCAGTTACAACATACCCTAAATTATCAATTGAAAAAGAAACCGCATCATCTCTTCCCGCCGTTGGAATGTCTTCCAATTGTTTCCAAGGTTGTGCCAATAACTTAAAAGAAACGAAAATTGAAAAAAGCAGTGCTACTTTCATACAAAGAATTAACGATAGAAAATTAAGAATCGTATTTGAAGGTTAATTTTCTTTCTTCGAAATAATGTGAATGTCTCGCTGCGGGAATGGAATCACAATACCTTCTTCTTTCAAGCGTCTGTGAATTGTGCGTCGAATGTCTGATTTCAGATTTTCAACGGTAAATATATCCATGGTCCAAAATATCAATTGAAAATCCAACGATGATTCACCAAAATTCTTGAATCGGACAAAAGGTTCTGGTGACTTTTGGATAGATTTATGCTCATTCATGACCAACTGCAATACCTCAAAAACCTTTTCGACATCCGAACCATAAGAAACGCCAATTTCAACCATGAATCGAACACTTTCCATGTTGTGACTCCAATTTATAACCTTGTCCGTGACGAATTTGCTGTTGGGAACAATTACGACAACATTGTCACGTGTTACAATTTCAGAACTTCTCAAATTAATCTCACTTACCTTACCTACTACCCCATCATCCGATTCGACTATATCTCCTATTTTGATTGTTCCTTCGAATAATAAAAATAGTCCTGAAACTAGATCGGCAAATATCGTCTGTAGACCAAAACCTAAACCAACCAAAAGAGCGGCCGATGCTCCTAATAAAATGGTAACACCTATTTCCAAAGCTTCCAGCATGAGAACGATGGAAATAACCCAAACAAAATATTTAACAAGAAGATAAATGGAATGACGCCTTTTCTTGTCTACATTATTGAGCAGTAGCCTTGGTTTTTCGATGGTCCTTTTTGCGGCAATTAAGAACAGAATAGTGGCCAATAAAATGGCAAACAGCAAAAGGAAATTCCAAATTTGAAGAACATAATGATGATCCGCATCCCCAATATCTCCGATATTAACTACTTCATAATTAATGAAATCTCTCCACGCCATGAATACAAATTTGCGCATTTTGTTGAGAAAAATGATCAAAATACTTGGCTAATCTTGGAATTCAGATTAATTCTCTAAATTTGGACAACTAAAATCAAGACATGGCAAATACTTCAGATATAAAAAATGGACTTTGTATCAATTTCAACGGGAAATTGGTTCAGATAGTCGAATTCCAACATGTTAAACCCGGCAAAGGCCCTGCGTTTGTGCGAACGAAAATGCGGAATATAGAAACTGGAAAAATATTGGACAATACTTTTTCAGCTGGTCACAAAATTGAAATTGTACGAATTGAAAATCGCGATTATCAGTATTTGTATGAAGAACCTGATTATTTCATATTTATGAACAAGGATAATTACGAGCAAGTAAGTATTCCTAAAAACATGATTGAAAAACCAGAATTTCTTGCAGAAGGAATGATGTGTAATATTCTCTTTCACGCGGAAGAAGAGACACCTCTCGTTGTTGAATTACCGATGCACATTGAAACAGAAGTTACTTACACCGAACCGGGAATCAAAGGAGATACAGCTACAAACACAATGAAACCAGCTACCATTGCAACGGGCGCTGAAGTGAAAGTTCCTTTGTTTATTGATACAGGAGAGAAGATTAAAGTTGATACACGAACGGGTGTTTACATCGAGAGAATAAAATAGAATTGGTTTACAGAAAAAAAAGGGGCTTTACATCAAATGTTAGCCCCTTTTTATTGTTTTCTTTATTATTTATTCTTTCACCTTTCCATACAAATCGTAGTGATCAGCAGATGTAATTTCAACTTCGGCGTAGTCTCCAATGCGAATGTATATATTTTCTTTTTTGACCAAAACCTCGTTGTCTACCTCTGGAGAATCAAATTCCGTTCGACCAATGAAATAGTCTCCTTCTGCTCTATCGAAAAGCACTTTGAAGGTTTTTCCAACTTTTTCCTGATTCAATGAGTAGCTTATATCGGATTGCAGCTCCATAATCTTGTCTGCTCTTTCTTTCTTTACCTTTTCGGGTACATCGTCGTCAAAATTAAACGCATGTGTGTTTTCCTCATGGGAATACGTAAAAATGCCCAATCGTTCGAAACGCATCTTTTCAACAAATTCATACATCTCCTGAAAATCCTCCTCTGTCTCACCTGGATAACCCGCAATTAAAGTCGTTCGAACAGCGATTCCGGGAACTTTCGCGCGAATATCGTTAACCAATTCTTCGGTTTTCTCACGTGTAATTCCTCTGCGCATTGCTTTCAGCATATTTGTAGAACCATGTTGCAAAGGCATATCCAGGTAATTGCAAATATTCGGCTTTCGATTCATCACGTCTAAAACGTCCATAGGGAAACCGGACGGAAATGCGTAGTGCAAACGTATCCATTCTATGCCTTCCACATCTGAAAGCGCTTCTAGCAAATCGGCCAAGGCTCTTTTCTTGTAAATATCTAAACCATAATAGGTTAAATCTTGAGCAATAAGCATCAATTCCTTTACACCTTTAGCAGCTAAGCCTCTGGCTTGTGTCACCAAATCCTCAATCGGTGTAGATACATGTTTTCCTCTCATCAAAGGAATGGCGCAAAACGAACAAGGTCGATCGCAACCTTCGGCAATCTTAAAGTAAGCAAAGTGATTGGGTGTTGTCAACAAACGTTCTCCTACCAGTTCGTGTTTATAATCTGCCTTTAACGTTTTTAGTAAACGTGGCAATTCTCTTGTACCGAAATAAGCGTCAACTTCAGGTATTTCCGTTTCCAAATCATCTTTGTACCGTTCAGATAAACATCCCGTAACATAGACCTTATCGACGAAACCAGATGCTTTTGCTTCTGCGTATTGAACAATCGTATTGATGGATTCTTCCTTCGCATTGTCGATGAAACCACACGTATTGATGATGACAATTTCTGAATCATCGCTTGTCGATTCATGCTCTACCTCAAAATTATTGGCCTGCAATTGCGCCATCATCACTTCCGAGTCAAAAATGTTCTTTGAGCATCCCAGTGTTACGACATTCACCTTGTTCTTTTTAAGCGTTCTGGTCTTCATGCCGCAAAGGTACGCAAAAGCTGAAGTCGGAAAAAGAAAATATGAAATAAGAAATTTGAATTGATTCTTATTTATAATTTCTGACTTCTAATTTACCTAAAGACGGTATTTTTTGAAGAATGCATCCCAATCCCACAAGAAAAGTTCTGTGATTTCATTGAATCTTTGCAAGAACATTGGGTTGGGCGCTCCTAAATCTCTAAAATATTCGTCTTGGTATTGTGCTAACTCATATTTAGCAAAAATCCCTTTGGACATACCGTAAACCAAATTCTTAGATGGATAATTGATATGATTCACGAATGACTGATACTCTTTCAACATTGGAGCAAATTCATCAGGACTCATTTCAAATATGTTCGCCAACTTTTTGACAACCAAGTTTCGTAGATTTGCAGCTGGTTCAACGTCAAGGATGTTCTGTGCCAATGTCATGTTCGCACCAAACACAATCAACAACAAATGATCCATGCCGAGCGAATCAATTTTAGGGGTAGTTACAAAAGCGACATCGTCTTTGATCAGATCTACGATTTCTTCGTAACTCGAATCTACCGAGTCCAAAAGCATATTCACAAATAAGTTGGCGAGTTGGTCGTCGTTGATTTTTCGTTTAAGTATCGCGTTCAGCATATCGGGTATTGAGCGTTGAACAAAGATAAGGCTTGATGTCATTGATTTTTCGGACGCTCAATTCTCTTTATCAACCAAGTTTTCAACATACTTTTTTCTACTTATCAACATAGTGGGGCAATATGTGCTTTTTTAACACTTTATTTTGCGCGTCATTGCGTATTTTTGTACTTCGAAATTTCCGTCAATGAAACGTAATCAAATCATCATACTGAGCGTGCTATTGCTCATTTTTACACTCATTTTTATTGCTATTGCTAGCAAGAAGAAACCAGCTGAAAAAGAAATGAAATCGGAAGCTACAACGATTTATGTTCCGGTAAAAACAGTTACCAACGAAACCAAAGAAATGCAAATTATTTCCTACGGTCAAGTGACCCCGATGGCGGAAATAGATGTGGCAGTTGAAGTTCAAGGGAAATTAGAAAAAGGTAGACTTTTGATGAAACCAGGGGTGAAATTCTCAAAAGGAACTGTTTTGTACACAGTCAACACTGACGAAGCATTTTACGCTTTGAGCGCACGCAAAATGCAGTTGTCAAACTTAATTTTATCGGCAATGCCGGATATTGAACTTGATTTCCCTTCTGAAAAGGATAAATGGTTGAACTATATGAACAGCATCAAGGCGAACGATCGATTACCTAGTTTTCCATCCCTTGCCACAACCAAAGAGAAAATGTTTTTGACTTCAAGAGGAATTATTGCAGAATTTTATAACATTCGAAGTCAAGAAGCGCGCATGGACAAATACGTGTATCGCGCTCCATTTTCTGGAACCGTCATTGAAACCTATGCCGAACCTGGAGCTATTGCCAATCCTGGAACGCGAATTGCCCGAATTGCGAAAACGAACGATTTTGAAATAAAAGTTCCCATCACACTTGACAATATTGCCAACTACCAAAAACAAGGAAGTGTCCAATTTTTCAATTCAGATGGATTGATGGTTGGGACGGGAACAATTAATCGAATTTCGGATGTCATCAATCAACAAACACAATCGGTCGATGTGTACTATAGCATTCGACCTGTTGCGAATCAAAAAATATATAGTGGCTTATTCTTGAATGCGGCTATCAATCAAAATGTGGTTTCTGAAAGCATTACTCTTCCTAGAATGGCGGTAAGTGAAAACAAAGTCAACATTCTAAAAAATGGTAAAGTAATTCCTTTGACAATAACCATTGTTGGAACTAAACCAGACTCCGTTTATATTTCGGGATTAGAGGATGGCGACCAAGTCATATTGGACAAAATCGAAATTGATAAAAAAGGAAAAACCTTCAAAGGTATAACGAGATAAAAGATGCGGAAATTTATCAACTTCTTTCTTGAGCGACCAATTTGGGGGAATGCCTTCATTGTAATAATACTTATGTTCGGGATTTTCTCGGTCGTGACCATGAGGAAATCCTTTTTTCCAGAATTAGATCCAAAAACGATAAATATCAATGTTTTCTACCCAGGAGCCTCACCTAGTGAGATGGAGGAAGGTGTCACCATCAAAATTGAGCAATCTGTCAAAGGGTTGGATGGTATTGATGAAATCAATTCGACCTCAGCTGAAAATACGGCGAACGTCAGCATTAAGGCCTTTCAAGATACAGACATTGACGAATTGTTAAGCGAAGTTGAAAACACGGTAAACTCTATTTCTAGTTTTCCACAAGGCGCAGAGAAACCCATTATTACACGGATCAAGTCCGGCGGAATGGGCAGTACCGTTGCATTTGTCGGAATTGCCTCAAGATTAGAAGAAACCAGTGGAGCAGAATTGACAGATTTGGCCTCAAAAGTGGAGCGAGATTTATTAAACACGAAAGAAATTACGGAAATCGTAAAAAACGGATTTCCTGAGAAAGAAATTGCAATTAATGTTCGTGAAAATGACTTAGTTCGCTATGGTATTTCCATTCAAGAATTGAGCGTAGCTGTTGGTGCGAAAAATTTAGATCTCACAGCTGGCCTCATTAGAGGAGGTGTGCAAGAAATGAGCATTCGCTCCAATAATAGAGGAACAACCGTTGAGGAAATAAGCGATATCATTCTGAGAACATCGAGAACAGGTGAGAAAATTACCGTTGGCGATGTTGCTGAAGTGGAAATAGGATATAGTGAAAGTTCGCAACAATCTGAATACAACAATCGCCCCTCCGTCTCCTTTCAAATTGAAAAAACGCCAGAGCAAGATATTACCAACATCACGAATGAGCTCAAAAAGTACCAGAAGAAATTTAATACGGAGAATCCGAACTTTGAATTTGTCATCTTGTTTGAGTTCAATGATATGTTGAACCAGAGAATTGACCTATTGACCTCAAACGGTATGGTCGGTTTGATTTTGGTTCTCATTTTTCTCGGATTGTTCCTGAATATCAAATTATCGGCTTGGGTAGCGTTTGGAATACCATTTTCATTCCTTGGAATGTTCATTATCGGTTCGCTTTATGGAATGTCCATCAACATGATTTCCTTGTTCGGGATGATACTTGTGGTCGGTATATTAGTAGATGACGGGATTGTCATCGCCGAAAATATCTACTCGCATTTCGAAAGAGGCAAATCAGCAAGACAAGCAGCTTTGGATGGAACTATGGAAGTCTTGCCTTCTGTTTTCTCTTCAATATTGACAACCATGGTTGCCTTTTCGGTTTTACTCTTTGTTGAGGGACTAGAAATGATGCGCGAAATGGCCTTCGTGGTCCTCGCTTGTTTGGCATTTAGTTTGTTTGAAGCGTTTATCATTCTTCCCGCGCACTTGGGGCACAAAAGTATATTGTCCGAACCAAAAAACCCGAAGTACTCTATTAAGCAGGGTCTTCTTTTCTTTTTAGCGGGATTCGGTGCCGTTTTTTTAGGCGTATTTTTATTGTCAAGTGTAGAAAAAAGTCTCGGAACTGTTCTCTTACCCTTCTCCTTATTTATCATTGGAGCCTTCCTTTTCATGCAAGGATTTTCTCAATCCCCATTGGAAAAAATAGTTCGAGGAAATGCAGACAAAGGCATAAAGTATGTTCGAGATAAATTTTTCAGAATTTCAGTTGAAACCTTTGTAGGGAAGAATTTCAAAATGTACAATTTGACCTTTTTCGTACCCTTGTTGATTACCTTTATTACCATTGGAATGATGGCGACAAAAACAATTGGTTTCACATTTTTCCCTGATATTCCGCCCGATTTTTTCAATGTTGAAGTTGCCTATAAACCTGGTGATAATATTGCGAAAACGGAGCGATTTATTGAAGTGGCTAGTCAGATCCTAAAAGAAGAAAATGAAAAAATTCAGAAAGAAAATGGAGATACTTTGGTGCGCTATTCCACTTCAAACATAGGTTTTACACAAAATTTAGGTCAAGCGGGAAATCATACAGGCTCTTTAATGGTTTTTTTAGACAACGAAGGCTCTACCACTCCAGCAGACGAATTGATGACACGCGTTTCGGACCGCCTTATGACAACACCTGAAGGGAAGTTAGCACAAAATATAAATGTCGGTGGATTCAACCGTTTTGGAAAAGAAATTGAAATTGGACTAACATCGGCTGATGAACAAGCTCTGTTGAAAGCAAAAGAAATGTTCAAAGACGAACTTCGTGATATGCCAGGCGTTTTCAACGTGAAAGACAATATGCCTGCTGGTCGCTTTGAAGTATATGTTAAAATGCGACCGCAAGCCGAAATATATGGTGTAACCCAAAACGAAGTTCTCACCCAAATTCGACAGGGATTCTTTGGTGCGGAGGCGCAGCGCGTTATTATTGGAACGGATGAAGTAAAAGTATGGGTTCGTTTTCCAAAGGAAGATAGAAACAGTTTGTCCGACCTTGAAGAAATGCGCATTCGCACAGCTGCTGGCTTAACAGTTCCACTCAAGGAACTATGTGATTTTGATTTAGGAAGAGCGCCAGAAAGTTTAAAACGAAGAAACGGACAACGTATCATAAAAGTAGATGCTGAATGCACGGATCCGGATAAAGTTGCAGATATAAATTCCGATATCCGAAAAGAAACGGTTGAAAAACTAGCGCAAGTTTATCCGCAAATTCAAACAGTTTCTCTGGGTCAGTTTGAACGGAGTCAGAAAACAGGAAAATCCATGGGATTCATTGCCATTATCGCACTAGCCCTAATGTTTACTGTAATTTCTTTGCACTTCAACAGTTTAAGGCAATCCTTCTTGATTATGCTGGTGATTCCTGCAGGTATCGCTGGAGCAATGTTGGGCCACGGATTAATTGGTATTCCAGTCTCGATTCTATCCGTTTTTGGTATGATTGCACTAACGGGTGTATTGGTAAATGACGCCATTGTCTTTTTAGATCAGTATAACCGACTATTATTGGCTGGTAATACCGTTCGAGAAGCCGCTATTGAAGCTGCCGCCTCGCGTTTCCGCCCTATTTTGTTGACATCCGTAACTACTGTTGCTGGTCTACTACCGATGATTGCAGAAACGAGTATGCAAGCGCAATTCTTAATTCCAATGGCATCTTCTATTGCCTTTGGTGTTTTGTTCGGAACGGTTTTCATCCTATTTTTCTATCCTTCTGCGATTATGTTCTGGAATGGTTTCGGGCGAACGAGAAATTTATTGTGGAAAGGTGATCGTGTAAGTGAATTGGATGTTGAACCCGCCATAAAATTTCAAAGAAATAAAAATGAGAAGCATTAAATATCTTATTGGATTCTTGGCTGTTGCCGCTTCTTTCTCATCACTGGGACAAGAGCCACTTTCAGCACAGCAGGCTGTTTTCAATGCTTTGGAGCACAATTACGATATTCTCGTTAGTCAGAAAAACGAAGAAATTGCTACGAAGAACAATGCCTGGAGTGAAGCAGGATTATTTCCTACTGTTTCATTACAAGTTGGACAAAACAACGTCATTCAAGATAACACGAACAACCCTTTCACATTTACTCCAGGTGTAATTCTAAACCAAGGGTTCAATCCAAGTTTGGTGGCAAGTATGAATCTTTTTTCTGGCTTTCAAGTAAAGATGAGTAAGCAGCGTTTGGAACAATTGGAAGAACAATCGAAAGGAAATACGGCGGTTGTTGTTGAAGGTTTGATTCAGGATGTCCTGCGGACGTACTATTCCGCATTACTTCAAAAAGAACGCCGCGATTTATTCGAAAAAATCTTAGGCTATTCGACTGAACGATTGAATTATGCCGAAATAAAAAACAAATATGGTGCTTCCAATTCCTTGGATTTGTTGCAGTTGAAAAATCAACATTTGACAGACAGCACCAATTACATTTTACAGAAATTAAATTACGAGAATTCACTACGCAACCTCGTATTATTGATGAACAACAGCGACGACAGCACATTCAATACACTTCCTGAACTGTCGGACAACTTAGACTTTTTACTTGGACTCATTGATGAAGAAAAGGCACATGCTCAAGTGTTGGAAAACAATCAAAATTTAAAAAATCAATACCTTGGTTTGGAGCTCCAAAACACGAATATTGAATTTCAAAAGAGCTTTTTGTATCCTACATTAAACCTTCAACTAGCAGCTTCGCCTTCCTTTGGTAGATTTCGTCAATTGAGTGGAGGAAATCCCAATCAACCCAGTAGTTTGAGCACGCAAACGATAGCTTACACGGGTAATTTTACTTTACGCTATAATTTATACAACAATTGGAAATCGAAACGAGCAGTTGAAGTGGCTCGAATTCAAACTGATATAGCAGCGTTAAATATTGACAAAATAAAGAATTCACTAAGTGCGTCCCTTCAAAACCAACTGAATTTATACGAAATTAGAAGTCAACTGGTCAATGTTTCGAGAGAAAATCTAGATTACGCTACCGAAGCATACGAACTAGCACAAAAACGATTTGAATTAGGTAGCATAAACTCCATCGACCTCATCGTATTTCAAACCAACTACGAAAACACGTTGCTCCAACATTACGAGAACTTGTTCAATCGAATTGATACGTACCTAGAAATTTATAAGTTGACGGGAAATTTGAGTCTTACTTATGGGAACAATTAGCAATGTACAATTGATAATTTGATGCTAACGCATCGAAGTGATTGTATCAAATTTAAACACTTCTTAATTGTACATTATTCATTGTCAATTGTCAATTAATACTCGTGTTTTCCAACCGTCCATCCATCTGATTTCAAATATTGTTCGCCGCTTTCTACAGCAGGGCCTTCCATTTGTGTTCCCATGGAATCATTCCATCGATTGAGATAACCAAATAAGGCAACCACTCCCAATATCTCTACAATTTCACCTTCATTCCAATGTTCGCGCATGCGTTCCGCCAAAGCATCATCAACGGCATTTGGGATTTGCGAGGCAGCCAATGAAAAATCAAGTGCGGCACGTTCTGCCTCAGAAAATGCTTCATGTGTTCGGTAAGACCAAATGTTTTCAATTTGAGCTTGGTCGGCTTCATATCGTTCTGCCGCACGAATTGTATGAGCTTGACAGTAGCGACAACCAGCCGCATGACTACTGATGTAACCAATTAGTCGCTTTAAACCACTGGTCACACGCCCCTTATTCTCCATTACCGCTTTATTCATTTCTATGAATGCATAGGCAATTCTTGGGCGATGGTGCATCGTACGAACACTATTGGGACAAAACCCTAATGTTTCATTATAAAACAAGACCAATTCATTGAGGTCTTTATCATTTTCGTCGTCTTTTGGATGTACTAGAGGTCTTTTCATTTGAAGATTTTACTTATTAGCACCGTCAAGATAGTTATTCTTTGCATAATAAAAAGACAATAACAAAAAAAGGCAATCGAATTGATTGCCTTTCTATAAATGCTATTCTTGCTAGAATCTTTCAAAAACGCCTGCAGCGCCCTGTCCTGTTCCGACACACATAGTTACAACACCATATTTCTGGTTTCTGCGCTTCAACTCATTCAAAATCTGAACGGTAAGTTTAGCTCCAGTGCAACCCAGAGGGTGTCCCAGAGCTATTGCTCCACCGTTAACATTCACGATATCAGGATTAATGCCAGTTTCACGAATTACAGCTAAAGATTGGGATGCAAAGGCTTCGTTTAATTCAAATAAGTCGATGTCTTCTTTTTTCAATCCAGCCATTTCGATGGCCGCCGGAATTGCTTCAACCGGTCCGATTCCCATGATTCTTGGTTCTACGCCTACAACTTTGTAAGAAAGAAGTCGGGCCATTGGCTCAAGTCCCAATTCTTTCATCATTTTTTCAGACATTACCAAAACGAACGCAGCCCCATCCGACGTTTGAGATGAATTTCCAGCAGTTACTGATCCTCCATTTGCGAATACTGGACGTAGTTTCCCCAGACCTTGCATTGTGCTTGCTCTTGGCCCTTCATCTGTATCAACTGTATATTTTTTAACCTTTCGTTTTTCATTTTCATCCAAGAAAACTTGTTCTACTTCAATGGGAACAATGTCATCTTTAAAACGTCCATTTTTAATAGCATCAATTGCCTTTTCATGTGATTTTAAGGCAAACGCATCTTGTTCTTCACGGGTTACGCCATATTGTTCTGCAACGGCTTCAGCGGTCAAGCCCATTCCCCAATACCAGTTGGGATTTTCTTTTGCAACATTAGCATTTGGAACAATTCTCCATCCACCCATTGCCATAACTGACATGGATTCAACTCCACCAGCAAGAATACAATCCGCCATTCCCGCTTCTATCTTCGCTTGCGCAATGGCAATCGTTTCCAATCCTGAAGAACAATACCGATTGACTGTAACTCCGGGAACTTTATCCGTGTCCAATCCCATCAATGAAATCATTCGACCAACATTCAATCCCTGTTCGGCCTCTGGTGTTGCATTTCCCACAATTACATCGTCAATTCGGTTTTTATCCAATTGCGGTGTTTCTTTCATGATATGCTTAATGACGTCGGCGGCTAAATCGTCTGGTCGGTAGAAACGAAATCCACCTTTTCCAGCTTTTCCAACTGCTGTTCGATATCCTTTGATTATATATGCTTTGTTTGACATGCTTATATTTTTTTCGTTCTCCCCCTTTGAAGGGGACCAAGGGGGATGTTCACAATTGAATTTGCAGAATTACACCCACCTCAATCCTCCCTCAAGGGAGGAAGATTAATTTCTTAATATTTTTCCTGTTTTCACGAGACTTTCCATTCTTTCCATGGTTTTCTTCTCAGCGCAAAGTTCAACGAACGTACGTCTTTCTAAATCCAAAAGATATTGTTCAGATACAACTGTATTTTCGCTTAAATCTCCTCCACATAGAACATTCCCTAGTTTCTCAGAAATGACCCTATCATGATCGGACATATACTTTCCGGATAGCATTGAATTTGCCCCCACATAAACAATTCCGAGACCTTCTTGTCCCATAACTGTGATATTCTTTTCTCGTTTCGGTGGTACGTAACCAATATCCGCCAATTCGATACAAGCTGCTTTAGCGCGCACCAGCTGATACTCGCGACTAACGACTATTTCATCAATTCCTTCTCGTAAGTATCCTAATTCGAATGCTTCAACAGCAGAAGTGGATACTTTCGCTTGCCCAATGGTCAAGAATTTTTCGCGCAACAAGTTGATTTTTATGTCCCCTTGATGCAATTCATCTGAGAATCGTTTTGCAAATTCTTTGGATCCACCACCTCCTGGTATTAATCCAACACCAAATTCAACAAGTCCCATGTACAGCTCTGCATGAGCGATCACCTTATCGGCGTGCATAGACATTTCGCAACCACCTCCCAAAGCCATATTGTGCGGAGCAACAATGACTGGAATGTTTGAATAGCGTATTCGCATCATTGTGTCTTGAAACGCTTTAACAGCGAAATTCAATTCGTCGTAATCCTGTTCAATCGCCATCATGAATATCATACCAACATTGGCTCCTGCTGAGAAGTTTTGTCCTGTATTAGAAATTACCAATCCTCTGTATTCTTTCTCGGCAATATCAATCGCTTTATTGACACCTTCAATGACTCCAGCGCCAATGGTGTTCATTTTTGTGTGGAACTCAAGATTAAGAATTCCGTCACCGATATTCACCAAAGTAACATCTGAATTTTTCCAAACCGTATTGTCTTCACGCAAGGCATCCAACAAAACGAGATCTTCCGTTCCAGGAATGACTTCATATTCAGACTTAGTTTGATTAAAATATTTTCGTGCCCCTTTCTCCGTTTGATAAAAAGACGTAAGACCTTTTTCCTTCAGATCTTTCACCCATTGAGCCACCGAATGACCGCCATCTTCAATCCATTTCAGACCGGCATCCAAACCAACAATATCCCAGGTTTCGAATGGACCTAATTCCCATCCAAATCCAGCTTTCAAAGCATCATCAATTTTGTAAAGGTCATCCGTGATTTCAGGTAATCGATTGGAAACGTAAGCGAAAAGACCACCGAACAACTTGCGATAAAATTCACCTGCCTTGTCCATGCCCGTAACCAACATTTTCGTTCTTTGTTTCAGATCATCGATAGGTTTGGTCATCTCAAGCGTGGGAAATTTCGCTTTAACTTGTTCTCGGTATTCTAATGTTTTCAGGTCTAAAACAAGAATCTTACTTTTTCCATTTTCATCCTTCACCTTCTTGTAGAATCCTTGTCCTGTCTTAGATCCCAACCAATTGTTCTCCACCATTTTGGAGATATATTCAGGAAGAACAAACAAGTCTTTCTCTTCATCATTCGGGCAATTGTCTTTTAATCCGTTGGCCACATGGACGAGTGTATCTAATCCGACAACATCACACGTTCGGAACGTCGCAGATTTTGGTCTTCCGAGAACAGGTCCCGAAAGTTTATCTACTTCTTCTACAGTAAGGTCCATTTCCTGAACGGTGTGGAATAGGGCCATGATGGCATACACGCCTACTCTATTCGCAATAAACGCCGGTGTATCTTTACATAATACTGTTTTCTTACCTAAATAGCGCCTTCCATAATCCATCAAGAAATCGATGAGAGTTTCATCCGATTTAGCTGTTGGAATGATCTCTAGCAAAGGCAAATAGCGGGGTGGATTAAAAAAGTGTGTACCACAGAAATTTTTCTGAAAATCTTCGCTTCTTCCTTCCAACATCATGTGAATTGGAATTCCTGAAGTGTTTGACGAAACAATCGTTCCCGACTTTCTGTGCTCCTCAACTTGGTCGAAAATAATTTTCTTAATGTCCAATCTCTCTACAACGACCTCCATGATCCAATCGCAATCGGCAATTTTCGACATGTCGTCTTCAAAATTTCCAGTAGAAATTCGCGCTGCATATTTTTTGCTGTAAATCGGTGAAGGATTACTTTTTAAAGCGAACGTTAAGGCATCATTCACCAATCTATTTCGATGTGTTTTACTCTCAACCGAAATGTTCTTTGCTTTCTCAATATCGTTCAGTTCTTTCGGAACAATATCAAGCAACAAAACTTCCACTCCAATATTGGCAAAGTGACAAGCGATTCTGGATCCCATTACTCCCGAACCTAAAATGGCTACTTTATTTATGTGTCGATTCATTTTTGTTATTTTTCAATCTTGTTTAATTGTTCTAATTCAATATCGGTGATTTCCTCAATTCTATCCATCACTTCGAAAAATGTTTTCATTTTACCAGCTGGAATTTTCGAATTGAGTTTAGCGTTGTAATCTACAATTAGATCTCTTGTTTGCCTGCGTTTTTCAACTCCTTTTTCAGTTAAAAAAATAAGAACTTTGCGTTTGTCTATTTTATCTAGTTCTCGACGGATATAACCTGTTTCTTCCATCGTTTTAAGTGTTCTGGAAAGACTCGTAGGCTCCATTCCCATACGTGGCCCTAATTGAGTACTTGGTGTACCCGCTTTTTCAATAATCATCAACAGAAATCCAATTGAACTTGTAATGTCTATTAAGGCTGTTTTTTGATTGTACATTCTTGACACTTTGTGCCAGTTTTGACGTATCACAAAATCGTATAGATCTACGCTTGGTTTAAACATATGCGAAAAGTTAATATTTTACTAAGATATGCATAATATTTATATTATGCACACATAGCAAATTCAATTTAACTCATCGATAGAAAAATAAGGTAATTAGTGAGCTACTTTTCCCATTTGGAGCGTGAAATCTTAACCGTTCCTTTGAAAACAGATACTAAATCTCCATCTTGATTTCGGCAATTGACGGCATATAAACCTATTGAATTACCTCTATTTACTTCGGTACATTCGGCTATTATCGTATCGTTTAATTTGATAGGCTGCAAATGAGAAATACTCGTCTCTATACTTACGCATTGCTGACCGTGTGCGTTTGATGCAAAAGCTAAGGCTGAATCCGATAATGCATATGTAATTCCACCGTGGGCAATTTGAAAACCATTCAGCATGATACCTGTGACTTTCACTTGCAGGGAGCAAGTTCCGGGAGATATTGAAATTAAGGACATACCCAAAAGTTGGGAGAAGGCATCCTTTTCCATCATTTGGTTGTATATCTCTTCTGGTCTCATTTACGCCTGAATTGCCCGCCCCATCAATGTAATCATTGCAAGTGTAACAATGAACAATTGCGTTGCTGTTTCGTCATCTAATGAGGTTCCATCTTCATCCTCTGTACTAATTTCGAGAGACATGAATTGAACTAGACTGGGTTGGTCACAGAAATCTTCAAGCAGATCCCCGTCTTCTTTGTCAAAATATTCGTCTAACATTTCAAAATAAGGCTGCTCGAAATTGCCAATATCCTCCTCTGTCACTGCAACTGTGTTGATTTGTTCTTGAACGAATGCTTCGGAAATAACACAGAAGTAATAAATAATCAAACCTTCTAGCTGCTCGTTTTTGTATTCGATTGCAGCAGACATCAAATAACCCAATAGAGTTTCTTGCGCTAGGGCAAATGTTTCGGAAATTTTTTCCAGTCCATCGTCATCAATATTATCTACTTTCTGAATTGCCTTTTCAATACTTGCCAGCGAAACGTGCTTCATGATATTCCTTTTTGGCAAAAGTAAGGAAACTTTTGTGGGGGTGGAAATAACACGAAAGAATCTCTACAAAAGTGCAAGCATAAAAAATCCCGTCTCAGCTCAGCCAAGACGGGATTCTATTTTAAGATTAACTCTTATTTCTTGATCAACATTTTGTTGGTCAATTTTTTATCTCCTGAAAGGATGTCTAGGTAATAAACACCAGCTGCTTCTGTCGACAAATCGATTTGCGTTGATTCAGCACCAGTCGCTGCATCGATTATTTTCGTTGAAACTACTTGTCCCATTACATTTGTAACAACCAATTCAAGGCTCATTACTTCATTCAATTCAAGTTCAACGTTGAACATACCCGTTGACGGGTTTGGAGAAACGTTGATTGTTCCGAAATCATCAATCTCATCGATTGAAGCAACAGACAATACGATAGTATCACCAAATGTCATTGTACCGCATGCATTGGTTACTGTCAAAGTAACATAGTA
>CBFIBY010000045.1:0-16623 GCA_965660955.1 Crocinitomicaceae bacterium
AACGAAGGAAAAGAAAATAGAAAAATCAGGTCGCGGTCTGATGAAATAAGAAGGAGATATTATGAGAATGATTAAAGTATTAAGTCTGTTTGCATTACTTGCGCTATTTGTGAGTTGTGGAGGAAATGAAAAAGTAGAAGTAGGGAAGAAGACAACAATGTCTGTGAATAAAGTTTTTGACGGTGGTAAGGTAATCAAGGGTGAAAAAGTTGATGCTGTTTTTGAAGTTAAGAACACTGGTGATTACCCGCTTGTCATAAGTGGTGCAAAACCTTCTTGCGGATGCACAGTAGTGGATGAACCAGAAGATCCTATTATGCCAGGAGATACATATAAAATTAGAAGTTATGTAAACACAGATAATGCGAACATTGGTACATTGAACAAATCAATTGCAATTACTGCAAATACGGAGCCCGCAATTACGACAGTGATTGTAAAGGCGATGGTAACGAACAAATAGAATAGATAACAAACAAAAACAAATAGATGAGTCAGCAAATAGTCATGTTGGTACTGATCCTAGTAGTATTCTACTTTTTTATGATCAGACCGCAAATGAAAAAACAAAAAGAATTGAAGAAGTTCCGCGAGAATCTTTCTGCAGGTGACAAAATTGTTACCATTGGTGGGATTCACGGGAAAATACTTGAAATAAGTGATTCGACGATATTAATTTCGTCAGAAGGAACTAAAATTCGTTTCGACAAGTCGGCAATTTCATCTTCTTTTGCGGAAGAGGGATTGGGACAAAAGAAATAAGGTAATTTGAAAAATTAAAAAAGGGATGCATGGTTAAACTATTGCATCCCTTTTTGTTTTAACTTTTTGAGGCCGCCCGCTTCGTCTGACGTTTTACCTTCTTGTATTTTTTCTTGGCTTTACGTTTATCTTTGTGATAAGCACGTTTGGTTTTCCTGTATTTTTTCTGGGTATCCTTAAACTCAGTTTTGTTTAAAGGTTTGAGGTCAAAATCGAATGGCACGCGACCCGCGATAATGTCTTGAATTACCAATTCCGTTATCCAGTCTTCACCAAACGGATCGTATTCTATGGAAAGGTCTTGATCAAATAATTTGCTGACCCCTTCATACACTGTTGATTTTAATTGACCCTGATAACGAGAAATGATTTCGGAAACTGTTTTATTGGTTTCTCTGTGAACCAATTTCATGAGCATGACACCTTCGCCGATATACAAATCACGAATATCATATACAAACTCATCTTTTAGAATTCTATAAGATTGTCGACCTAGTTTTTTCTGTTTTCTTCGCTTTTCTATTTCTTGGTATTCCTTTTCAAATTCCGTTAAATACTTTTTGGCTTGAAGGGCAAGAGGGTAAACTCTTTTTATCTTGTTTAAGGCTTGTTGATACTTTAATTGAAAGTCCTTGTCATACCGAACCTCTGGGAGTTCTTGCTCCAAAGTAGGCTCATCTTGTCCAATTGAACAAAACGTTGTTAAAGAAAACAGTATGAATATGTATAGTCGCATGGTCAATTATATATAAATTTAACGAAAATCTGTCACAATTGTTATATGACAAAAACTTTGCCAAAAATATTTTTTATCGTCCTAGCCTCCACAATGTTATGGTCTTGTACGTCAAAAAAAGAATGTGCGGATTGCCCGTCATGTGGTGAGAACTTGGTCTATGGCGCAACAATGACTGGCGCAGCTGTAGAAGAAGTGATTCCTCTCGAGGTAATTGATACAACAAGTAACTTGGATGAGCAATTTGCGGAAAATAAAGTAAAAATTGAAAAGAAATATGGTGAGCAGTGGGACTTTTGCCATTGTGTAAAGGCGAATGACTCATTGGACAAAGTTGTAAAGTCGGGAGTTGACCTAGACGAAAAATTTATGGCTAGATTTGAAGAAGTTGATCAAAAGTGTAAAGCATTTTTAGTCATGTCTCCCAATCAAACACCTGCAGAAAGAGCGGCTCACGAAAAGAAAATTAAAAATTGTTTGCGTAGGTAGATAGAAAAAAGAATAAAAAAAAGGCTGCATCAAAATGATACAGCCTTTTTTATGTCTAGTCTATTCTTAATAATAGATTGCTCTTCGAACTTTCGTTACATATTTTGCCAAACGAATAACTTGTTTCGTGTAACCGAATTCATTGTCATACCAAGCGTAAAGTACCACGTTTTTGCCATCTTTTGAGACGATAGTTGCGTTAGAATCGTAAACTGAACAGCATGTGTTACCAATGATATCGCTTGATACCAATTCAGGGTCATACGCGTAATGAATTTGGTTGACCAAATCTCCATTCAATGCGGCATCTTTAACCAAAGCATTTACATCTTCAACTGAAGTTGTTTCGTTCAATTCTAAACTCAATATTGCCAAAGAACCATTTGGTGTAGGAACACGCACTGCATTTGCTGTAAGTTTATCCATCAAATCAGGAATTACTTTCGTAACCGCTTTTCCAGCACCTGTTGAAGTAATTACCATATTGATTGCAGCTGATCGACCACGACGCGGTTTCTTGTGCATATTGTCCAATAAATTTTGATCGTTGGTATATGCGTGAACCGTTTCAATATGTCCTTTCTTAACCCCGTATTTATCGTTGATTACTTTCAAAACTGGAGAAATTGCATTCGTTGTGCAAGATGCAGCTGAATAAATGTTCTCATTTTCAATATCCAATGTGCCTTGGTTGATCCCATAAACAACATTCGGCACTTCTTTACCTGGTGCAGTCAACAATACTTTTGATGCTCCTTTTGCTTTCAAATGACGACCCAATGCTTCGCGATCTCCAAATACACCTGTGTTATCGATAACTAATGCGTTGTTAATTCCATGAGCGGTATAATCAACGTCTTCTGGATTATTAGCTGCGATGATAAGAACTCTGTGACCATTAATCACAATTGCTTTGTTTTCCAAATCAACTTCAACTGTTCCTTTGTAAGCTCCATGAACTGAATCATTGCTTAACAAAGATGCTCTTTTGATGATTTCAGCATCAGAGTCACCCCGGGTAACAATCGCACGTAATCTTAATTGTTGTCCTTTACCCGCTTGTTTGATTAATTCTCGCGCTGCTAGACGTCCGATACGTCCAAATCCGTATAGCACGACATCTCTAGGTTCCATTGTGCTATCTCCAGCCGTAGCAAAAGAGGCTAATTTGTTCGAAAGAAATTCTTTTTGACTCGCAAAGCCTTCTTTTTCTGTCAACCACTCATTGGCTAATTTCCCGATGTCGATTTTTGCGGGGGCCAAATTCATCTGTTGAAGTTCATCCGCCAATTCAGAAGTCGTAAAAACGTCGATTGGTTTGTTTACTACATCGCGCGAATAGGCATGAAGGTTTAGAATTTCAGAAATTGTTGTGTCAAGCAGGTGATTACGAAATAGCACTAACTCAATTCCTTGGTCGTACAAAAGTTCTCCTACTTTGCTTGCCAATTTAACGGCAGCACGCTCACGTTTCACATGCGAATTGAGCTCTTTTTCATAGCCTAAAGCTGTTTCCATTTAATTAATTGTTTTGGATTGAAAATATATAAAGTAAAAAAGGCCAGTTATCAAGAGGATAACTAGCCTTTATTGTTTTTAGCCGAGGTAAGCTTTTAGTAGCTTGTTTCTCGAAGTGTGTCTCAGACGACGGATTGCTTTTTCTTTAATTTGTCGAACTCTTTCTCGTGTCAAATTAAATTTAGCGCCTATTTCTTCTAGGGTTAAACCATGGTTCATTCCTATTCCGAAGAATAATCGGATGATTTCTCTTTCTTTGTCTGTTAATGTGCTCAATGAGCGCTCGATTTCTTTTTGAAGGGATTCTGCCATCAACACATGATCCGCTTTGGGTGAATCAGCATTTGCCATTACATCCATTAATGTTCCGCCATCTTCTGCTGTGGAAAGTGGAGCATCCATCGATACGTGACGTCCTGAAACGTTCATGCTTTCTTTAATCTTATCTTCTGGAACCTCAAGAGCTTCGGCCAACTCTTCCGCTGAAGGTGGGCGTTCGTATTCTTGCTCTAGTCTAGAAAATGCTTTGTTGATTTTGTTCAATGATCCGACTTGGTTCAAAGGCAAACGAACAATACGTGCTTGCTCTGCCAATGCCTGTAGAATCGATTGACGAATCCACCAAACTGCGTAAGAAATGAATTTAAATCCTCGTGTTTCATCAAATTTTTGTGCTGCCTTAATAAGGCCAAGATTTCCTTCGTTGATAAGATCTGGAAGTGTTAATCCTTG
Organism: Crocinitomicaceae bacterium; assembly: GCA_965660955.1. Taxonomy (GTDB): domain Bacteria; phylum Bacteroidota; class Bacteroidia; order Flavobacteriales_D; family Crocinitomicaceae; genus UBA2040. The sequence goes on from CBFIBY010000045.1 coordinate 4,238, forward strand.
ATTTTGATACTGTTTTGCAACTGAAACGACGAAACGTAAATTCGCTCTTGTCAATTTTTCGAGAGCCAATTGATCACCTTGTTTAATTTTTCTTGCCAGTTCGACTTCCATCTCGGCAGTAATTAATTCCTCTCTACCAATGTCTTGCAAATATTTGTCTAATGATTGACTTTCGCGATTGGTGATGGATTTAGTGATTTTTAATTGTCTCATTCTTGGGTTTTGGATTATCTAAAAATTATTTCTCTGTTTTCTTAAGATGAAATACCATCGAAACGGCTACAAAGATACGACCAAAAAAAGCTCATTTCCAAAAGTAAATGAGCTTTTATTTAACATTTTTTGCTTATCAAACATCGTGCCTAATCGGCTATAGACCGAGGCCTCGATAATCTTTCTTGCCGCTTGGGGTAACGAATTCTATAAGCACACCTCGGTTATTGCCATTCAGTTTGGAAGTAAGCTGATCCACCGAATTTATTGGCTCGTTGTTTATCTTAGTAATGATATATCCTTCTTTCATTCCAACCGATGCCAATTTACCAGCGTTGATGGATTGTATTTTTACACCATAATCTAATTTAAGTTCTTTTTTCTCCTTGTTAGATAGTTCTGCAAACATAGCGCCTAAAGCTGCCGATTTCGACACTTCTGCTTTGGACACCAATTTGGTCTCACCTTCGGAATTTCGGAGGACAATCTCTTTAACGACCTCGTCACCATTTTTTTGTCGTATTGTAACAACGGCTTTGTCACCTGGTCGACGTTTTCCGATCTCCTCCTGAAGACTGGCAACTGAATTAACTTCTTTGTTACCAATTTTGAGGATGACGTCTCCGTCCTTAACTCCAGCTTTATCAGCGCCACCTTTCTCAATCACTTTGGAAACATATACTCCTTTCAAATTCGGTAATTTTTCTTGCGTCTTAATCTCCTGGTTGATATCAGCTATTTGAACACCTAAGAATCCACGTTGAACAATGCCGTAATCAATTAAGTCGCTCATGACTTTTTGAACAAGGTTTACTGGCACCGCGAAACTATATCCCGTGTATGATCCCGTTTGTGAAGCAATTGCTGTATTAATGCCGATCAATTCACCATTTGTGTTAACCAATGCACCACCACTATTTCCAGGATTAACCGCTGCATCGGTTTGAATGAAGGATTCAATTGGAACGATATTCTTTTTACTTCGATCGCTTAACAAATTAATATTTCTCGCTTTGGCAGAAACAATTCCAGCGGTTACCGTCGATGTCAAATTAAACGGATTTCCTACAGCCAACACCCATTCACCAACCCGCATATTGTCGCTGTTCCCAAGAGGGATTGCATCCAGTCCTTTGGCATCTATTTTCAGAACCGCGATATCAGTTGAAGGATCTGTTCCAACGATTTTTGCCGTGTATTTTGAATTGTCATTCAAGATAATCTCAATTTCACTTGCATCCTGAATTACGTGGTTGTTTGTTACTATGTAACCGTCTTTTGAAACGATGACTCCTGAACCCGAGCCTTTTCCTTCTTGGCGGAATTCACGTCCGCCTGCGCCAGGTCCATAAAAGAACTCTGAAAAAATATCACGTTGGAAGGAGGTTTGCACTACTTTCGTTGTTACGTGCACTACTGAATTCAAAGTGTTTTCCGAGGCACTTACAAAACTGTTTGCGTCACCGGGTATATTGTTTAAACTGACTCTTTGCGAATAGTCACTTGCGTTTTGGTTCAAGACTGTATCTGATTGTGGAACATCATTGTCAACAGTCGCTACATAAACTCCTAGGGGGATAAGTCCCCCAATTAAACCTAAACCGATTGTTTTTAATGTTGAAGATATAATCATGTTATTAAAATTTATTATTGTTTGTTTTACATCAATTATAACTCCAAAAATAAGGAGCTGTTGCATTTTTCGTTGTTAAAAAGAGTTAAGCTTAAGCTTGTTGTAAGCTATATAAACACTACATTTGTGAAGATTTAACAAGTTATGAAAATCAACTTTTATAAATACCAAGGAGCTGGAAACGATTTTGTTTTTTTAAACAATATGAAGGGAGAATATGATGCGTTAACCATCTCTCAAATTCAGCAGCTTTGCAATCGTCGTTTTGGAATTGGGGCAGATGGCTTAATTAAAATTGACAAAAGTGACGATTGGGATTTTTCAGTTGATTACTACAATTCTGACGGCTCAAAAAGCTTTTGTGGAAATGGTGCACGTTGTGCGGTTCGTTTTGTTAACCAAGAAATATTAAAAAAAGACAAGTACAAGTTCATGGCAATTGATGGTGTTCATGAAGGTCAACTAATTGGAGCAATGGTTTCTGTTCAGATGAATGACCTCGATGAAATTGAAGTTGTTGATGATAATACCTTCATTTTGAATACGGGTTCGCCACATTTTATACATTTCGTGAAAGACGTATCCAATTTTGATATCTATACTTTCGGTCAGAAAATCAGATTTAGCGAACAGTACGCAGAATTTGGTATAAATGTCAATGCCGTGCAAATTACAGGAACAAATCAGCTAGCAATTCGCACCTATGAACGTGGGGTAGAGAATGAAACATTGGCGTGTGGAACTGGAATTACAGCTGCTTCAATAGCTTATGCTATGAAGGAAAATAGAAAAGGTGATTTGAAAGTAAATGTGAAAGCCCAAGGAGGAGACTTGTCCGTGAGTTTGCATAGGACAGAAGAGAACGGTTTTATTCACGTCAACTTAATTGGACCAGCTGAATTTGTTTATAAAGGCGAGGTAGATGTATAAAATAGACGCTACAATTTTAAGTATCGCCTTTTGATGTATGAAAAGAACATATCGTTAAAGGATGTTCAAAATTCCGATATTCCTTTCATTTATGAGTGGGAAAATGATCCGCAAAATTGGGTCGTTTCGGAAAGATATAAGCCTTATACACTCGAAGAAATTATAGCTTTAATCGCTTCATCAAATGATTATTTAGAATTCCGACAAAAACGATGGATGATTTGGAAGAATTCAAGCAATCAACCGATAGGAACGATTGACTTGTTCCAAGGTGACCTACCTGCAACCGAGGCGGGCATAGGAATACTTATTGCCACTGAAAACAATCGCAGACAGGGATTCGCAGAGGAGGCAATAGAGGCAGCCGTTCGTTTCGCTGCTGAAAACTTAGCTATTGATACCTTTCAAGTTACTATTCATTCAACCAATATTGCCAGTGTGAGATTATTTGAAAAATGTGGCTTCAAGTCAGATAATTCTATCTTTGATTCCGTTAAGCCATCACTTATTAAAATGAGTTTATGCGTAAAAAAATAGGAATTGGAATACTTCTTCTGGGAATTGTCGGTGTAATAGTTTTTTGGAATAAATTATCCGTGATAGGGTATGCGATGAGTAAAACGGATAATAAAAATGAAGTCGCATTCGTCATTGATCAAGAATTAAATATAGAGGCATTAGCCAAAACCTTAAAGGAATCAGGAATTGTAGATTCTGAAAAAGGGGTGTTGGCGCTAGGTAAGTATAAAAATCTGACACCTGAGAAAATCGCCTTGGGAATGTACTCTATTCAGCCGAAAACAAGTCTTCGTGATTTATTAAATGGCTTTACCCTAAATTCAAACGGTAATGGGAATGCTGAGGTAGAGGTAGATGTCGTGGTTCCGAACGTTAGGTTTTTGGCCGATCTTTCAGGGAAATTGGCAAAAAAAACAATTATAGACAGCGCAAGATTTATTGCGCTCCTAGAAAGCGAGGAAACACTCAATAAGTATGGTTTCACCAAGGAAGAATTTCCTGCCATGTTTCTTCCGAATACATACAAAATGTATTACGATACAAATGAGGAAGCATTTCTAAATCGAATGGCGCAAGAATTCAAAAATTACTGGACGGCAGAAAGAAAAACGAAACTTCAAACCGTTGGACTTAAATCTCCTTCCGAAGCAGTGACTTTGGCGAGTATTGTTTATAGCGAACAGTCTAAGCAACCATCGGAATGGCCAATAATCGCAGGTCTATACTTAAATCGAATCAATAAAGGAATCATGTTGCAATCCGATCCTACGTTTAAATTTTGTTGGGGAAAGGAATTGGACACGGTTCAACGTTTGCTGAACAAACACCGAGAAATCGACTGTGATTACAATACCTATAAAATCCATGGACTTCCTCCTGGGCCAATTTGTATTCCGCCAATTGGTGTAGTTTCCGCTGTATTGAATCCAGATAAAAACGATTATATCTTTATGTGTGCACAACCGACGTATTCTGGGTTTCACAATTTCTCCAAAGACTACTCAAAACACAGTGCCAATGCGCGTGAATTTCAAGTTTGGCTTGCCGCTGAATTGGCGAAAAATAACTAATTTGTTCTCATGAAAAGAAGAACTTTCTTCAAATGGAGCGCCTTAGGCAGTGTGCTCGGAATTACACAACGTGCAAAAGCAGCCGAATTGGCTTCGGATTTTACGAACGGAGATAGAATGGCTCCACCAAAGGCAATCGTGCTTTCAACATGGAAACATGGTTTAGCAGCTAATAAAGAAGCTTGGAAGGTTATCAATGACAATAATGGAACCGCTCTCGATGCTGTGGAAGCAGCCGCCCGACAAACAGAATCCGACCGAACAAACAGAAGTGTTGGAATAAGCGGAATGCCAGACAGAGATGGACACGTCACGCTTGATGCTTGTATAATGAATCATGAATCCAAATGTGGTGCGGTTGGTTTCATTGAAGGATATGAGCATCCAGTAACCATCGCAAGAACGGTAATGGAACATACTCAGCACGTTATGCTCGTTGGAGAAGGAGCCGAAGATTATGCGAAAAGTGCAGGATTTAAAAAGTTTAAATCGCCGATTAAAGAGGTGAAAAAAGAATATAAAAAGTGGAAGAAAGAAAACAAAGATCTATTCAAAAAGCCAGAAATTAATCATGAAAATCATGATACAATTGGGATTATTGCACGCGATCGACAAGGGAATTTTTCGGGTGCCTGTACGACGAGCGGGTGGGCATATAAATTGCACGGAAGAATTGGAGATTCCCCTATAATTGGCGCAGGCTTATTTATTGATAATGAGGTAGGTGCGGCAGTGGCAACTGGTTTGGGTGAAGCAATAATTCGGACAGCAGGAAGTCACACCGTTGTGGAATTAATGCGGCAAGGAATGACACCTCATGATGCTTGCAAAGAGGCAGTAAATCGAATCATCAATAAGCATTCTGATTTAACGGGTTTACAATGCGGATTTATTGCAATTAACAATAGAGGAGAGCACGGCGGTTATTCTGTTTACAATGGATTCAACTATGCAATTCGTACAGACGTTTTGGAAGAAATGCAAGACGCACCTTTTGATAGAAATTGGTAATATGATTAAAACACTTTTTTTAGCGGCAATAACATTCATGATATCGAATATAACCAACGCACAAGTAACAGAACTAAATTGGGAATTGTATCATCCTTTGCGGAACGTTTGGCTTGATTTCGGTAAACAGGGGAGCGTGCAAGAGACGTTCTTTCGTTTAGGAGAATTGCCGGATCCGTTTGTCGAGAAAAACGAAGAGTTATACCAATGGATGGAGGAACACGATTGGGAACTTAAATCTCGTTTTGAGGTAACGGAATCGATGATGCACGAGAATTTCATGATGCTCAACTTCCATAATGTCGATACGTATGCTAAGGTTTATGTGAATGACTCGTTGATTGGCGAAACAGAAAACGCATTCCATCCCTATACATTCAATATCATTAATCTTGTTCATGTTGGGAACAACAACATTAAAGTAGTTTTTACTTCTCCTGTGAATTACCACAAGGAAATATATAAGAACGCTAAAACGAAGCTCCCTGCTCCCAATGACGTTAACAAAATTGCTGTTGCACCTTATTCAAGAAAACCTCAGTATCAGTTTGGTTGGGATTGGTCTTTGCGCATGAATACTATGGGATTCTGGAAACCCGTTAAAATTGAAACGTTCTCCGAAGCAAAAATAAAAAGTCATTCGGTTCAGACTATTTCAATCGATGAAAATCGAGCCGAAGTTAAATTGAAAATGAATTTGGTTAGTGATGTCTTCGGCGAATTGAGTTGGAAGAGCGAATTGTTTGGTGATAAGCGTTTTTCGTCCGGAAGTGCAGCGATGGAATGGACCGTAGAAGTCGATAATCCGAGATTATGGTGGCCTAGAGGACAGGGTGAACAAGAAATGTACACCGATGTTTGGACTTTGACTGATGGACAAGGTAATGTTCTGGATAAAAGAAATATAAAGTTTGGAATTCGCACGGCTCAATTACGTCAGCTTAAAGATGAGGTCGGAACGAGCTATGAAATTCTTGTGAACGATCGTCCAATATTCTGTAAAGGAGGAGATTATATTCCACAAGATATTTTCCCTTCTCGAGTAACAGATGGGCAAATCAGTCAAATGGTGGATGATATGGCCGCTGCTAACTTCAATATGGTCCGTGTTTGGGGCGGTGGCTATTACCCGGATGAGGTTTTCTACGAGAAATGTGACGAATTGGGATTGATGGTTTGGCAGGATTTTATGTTCGCTTGTGCCATGTATCCGGGTGATGAAGCCTTTTTAGCAAATGTGAGAAAAGAATTTGATTATCAAATTCCGAGAATTTCAAGTCATCCTTCGGTAGTACTATTTAACGGAAATAATGAAGTAGACATCGCCTGGAAAAACTGGGGATTTCAAGCAAGATACCTGATTGTTGGAAAAGAAGCCAAAAAAATAGAGGAAGATTACAAACGTTTGTTTCAAGAATTCTTGCCTGCTAGAGTGGATGCTTTGTCAACAGTACCGTATATCCATACCTCTCCCTTGAGCAATTGGGGCAAAGATGAGTATTACAATCACGGGTCGCAACATTATTGGGGTGTTTGGCACGGAAAAGACCCAATTGAAGATTTTGGACGAAAAAGTGGACGTTTTAATGCTGAATATGGTTTTCAGAGTTTTCCTCAAATGTCGACCATACATACTTTCGCGACCAAAAAAGACTGGGATCTTGAATCGGATGTAATGAAACATCACCAAAAAAGCTATGTGGGGAATGGAATGATGCTGAAACACGCCAAAATCCTTTATGGTCAACCTAAAACATTCGAAGAATTCGTTTACTATTCACTCGTTACCCAAGCAAAAGCAGTTGGAATTGCCATTGGGGCGCACCGAGCAACTGCTCCAAGGTGTATGGGAACCTTGTATTGGCAAGTCAACGACTGTTGGACAGCCCCAAGCTGGTCGAGCATAGATTATTTTGGGAATTGGAAACCACTTCATTATCAAGCACAAAGAGACTACGCTGAAATGGCTGTTGTTGAACGAATTGATGAATTGAATAAAGAAAAATATTTTCTGGTTTCAACGGATCCGAATAGAAATGAAGTTCAAATTAGAGCGAAGGTGTATAATTTGAAAGGTGACTATTTAACGGAAAAAGTAGAATTGACTTCAGTTTTGATGAATAATTCTACAGAAATTTTAACTTTTTTACAGTCACCTAAATTTGCATCAGAAAACTTTGTTCTTCAAGTTGAAATCTGGTCAGAAGAGGATATGTTACAATCAAGAACCTTTTCTCATTTGCCCAATAAATATAGGATTTCCCAATGTTCAACCGTAGATTATTCGATAGAATATGAAGACGGTCAAATGAAATCTGGTTTCATTGTAATAGAGACGAAAGAGTATCTTCAAAACTTGTTTATTACTGCACGAAATAACGATTTACGAATCCAAAACAACTTTATTGACGTACTACCTGGAAAGGTTATGTTTTCTTTCACGTCAAAAAGTGCAGTGTCGAAAGAAGATATCTTGCTAAATTGGATGTAAGCCTATGGGATATTTAATAAAACAAATAATTGAGAATAAAAGCGCTAGGATACTGTTCTACTTTTACTTGCTCATTGTTTTATTGTCCAGTTTCTTTATTGTAGCGAATTATTTTAACCAAAAAAAGCATACAGCGGAGAACATTCATGCTACGCTACAACCCATCGTTAATATCACGGCGAATCAAATTTCAGCCTATAATCTCGAAGCGCTTCTAAAAGAATATCCGAATAAAAATGACTTGAAGCTCATTACGGATGATTCATTGTATTATGCTTTAAACATGCTATTGTTTGAGGTGGCGAAAGCTGAAGGTTTGAAAAGTCCGATGTATTTGATTCGCTATAATGAGGAGAAAGACGTATTTGAATACATTGTTCGCTCCGACGAAAAGGTGTATTACTTACATAAATACCGAAAGTTCCCGAAAGAGTTGAAAGACAATTATGGTAAAAAAGGAACGATACCCGTTTATACCACGGAGAACGGAACTTGGTTGAGTGCCTATTCACCAATTTTAAAGGATAATGGAGAAGTGATAGCTCTTGTTGAGGCAGACGTTAACGTAGACAGTTATTTTGCGAAAGTGAAAAGCAACTATAGAAAATCGCTGATTTTCAGTTCTATTGGAGTATTGCTGATTGCACTTTTATTAATTCCAATCATTAGAAACATTCTCCGAAAAGAAGAAAAGATAAATCAAGAAATTCTCGAGCAAAAACAATTAGTAGAAGATTATTCGCGTGAAGTTCAAGCCAGTGTCCGATACGCTTCAAGTCTTCAAAAAGCAATTGTAAAACCTTTCAAGAAACTAGAGTTTTTCTCTTTCTTTGATATGCTTTATGAACCGCGAGATATTGTTTCGGGTGATTTTCGTTGGTCTATTGAAACGGAAGATTATTTCTACTTAGCCGTGGGTGATTGCACAGGGCATGGCGTTCCTGGAGCTATGTTAAGTGTTATCGGAAGTACCATGCTCAACAACATCTTCAAGGATGGGAAAGACTTGCATCCTAATGAAATTTTGGATGATTTTGATAAGGAGTTTACGTCTTACATCAATTCTGGAGTAGAAAATCTTCGTATGGATGGCATGGACATTAGTTTGATTCGGATTTGTAAAAATGAGCGAATAGTTGAATACAGTGGAGGTTTCATTGATTTGGTGTACTTCCATAAGGGGGAAATGAATTCTGTTCGTTCGAATCGCTATCCAATCGGTGGGGCAGACGCTTATCCAAAATCTGGGTTTACGAATCATGTCCTGCATTTAGACGGGAAAACAACTTTCTTTATGTTCTCTGATGGATTTCAAGATCAGTTTGGTGGAGAGCGCGACAAAAAATTAGGTAGAAAACGTTTTATTGAATGGTTGAAGGAATCATTGGAACAACCTCAAAAATCGAGAATGTCTTTTATCGAAAAGAAAATGTCGAGACATCAAGGATTAAGCTTCCAAATTGATGATCGGATTTTGGTTGTTCTGGAAATAAATTAGGATTTTATTACCAGGGTAATTAAATTTGAACCAATGAAGATTGATGACATTGTCAAGACGAATTTTTCCTCGCCTCAAATGAAGGCATTGGTGAATGTTCGTATTACATCAAATCACATTGCCTTAGCGCAGAACAAGTTCATGCAACAATTTGATTTGTCCATGGCTCAATTCAATATCCTAAGAATCCTACGTGGAGCAGATGAACCTTTGACGGTAAATACTATCAAAACAAGAATGATAGAAAAGTCGCCAAATACGACGCGCTTGATGGATAAATTGATGGAGAAAAAATTAATCGAAAGGTTTGGTTGTAAGGAAGATAGGAGACAGAGCTATGTTCAAATCACCAAAGAGGGAATGCACATACTTGCATCAATTGATAAATCGAAATTTTCAGAGTTGTTTTTGTCCGACGCACTGACCAGCGAAGAAGCTGAATTATTGAGTAACCTATTGGATAAGCTGCGCACTTCTTTCTAAGAGTGACTTCGCGCTCCTAAAAATAATAATCCATCATCAAACGAATAGGATTTTACTTTCTTAATCGTTTTTACAACTCGTATTATTGGCTTGTTTGGTTTTTTTGACTTTTTCATAACCTTTGTTTTAGTTGTTTTAAAGTAAGATAGCCAAAATCTATACCAAAAAAAGAGAAACCTTCTGTAAGGTCAGTAAAATGGAGTGATCGGTAGCTTCTGCTTATTTTCGACAAGTATACACAAACGCCGGAGGAAAATTCCATAGCGTATATTTGATTTTCACCTCATCGAATGTCGATTCTAAGTATTTCTTGGATTGAAGAGAATATTGAAATTGGGTTAAAAGTCCTTCGTCGGAAAGCGATTTTTTAGCCGCATTAACGATGGTTGAACGCAGTTCTTTCGGGAAGTTGGCTAAAGGAAGCGAAGAAATAACTGCGTCTGCTTGGTGTAAATTGAATTTCTCAAGGTATTCTTCAATTTTTTCAGCACTATCATGAATGAAGTGAACTCGTTCATCTTTGATTGAAGAATTAAGTTTATGATAAAACTCATCATGTAATTCAAAAACTAAAAGTCGCGCGTCAGGAGCCATTTTAGAGAGGATTTCTCTTGTGAAAACCCCTGTTCCCGGTCCCAATTCTATAATCGTCTTCGCCTCAGAAAAATCCACGTTGTCCAACATTTTTTTTGTCAACTGCTTGGAACTAGGTCGCATCGAACCTACCATTTTAGCGTCCTTGAAAAAGGCCTTAAAAAAATCACGCTTCTCCATATTCCATCTCGTTGACAAGCATGCTTTCTTGATTAATGACAGCTACTATTTTGTTTTTAAACTCATTCCCAATAAATGGGGAATTCTCCGTGTTCGTTATGATTGATTCTTTGTCAAATATCCATTTATCGTTTGTAGAAAACACTGTGAGGTCAGCAATTTCTCCCTCGTCGATCTTACCTGGGGTTATGTCCGCGATAGCTCTTGCTCGATTTCCTAAGGCATCACAAATCACTTTGATATCGAAATTTTCATCTTCCGCCAAGCTTGCAAATACAGTTTGAAGTTGAATGTCTCCATAGGCGGCATGATCAAACTCTCTGTCCTTTTCTTCAGTATCTCCAGGACGGTGATCGGACACAACAGTATCAATTGTTCCATCTTTCAATCCTTTCCAAAGTGCTTTTTTATCCTTTTCCGTTCTTAGTACAGGCAAAACTTTGAAATTTGAATCAAAGTCGAAAACGTTTTCTTCTGTGAATAACAAATTCATGACGTGTACATCAGCTGTGATATCCAAACCTGATTTTTTCGCCTTTCGAATTAAATCGACAGACGCTGCACAAGAAATGCCTGTGAAATGAATTGACCCGCTTGTGTATTCCGTCAAGCGAATATTTCTTTCCACTTGTATGATCTCAGCGATATGTGCATCCGATTTTAATCCTGTATGAATGGACGCCAAACCTTCGTTAACCATTCCATTACCAGCGATGCTATAGTCTCTTGCGAAACAAATAACTCGGCCATTAAAATTTTTGGCATATAGAAGTGCGCGGTACAATATGCCTGCTGAAACAGGATGGTTATCATCTGAAAATAACCGTACACCATTTTGATACATATCGTACATTTCCGAAAGGTTTTCACCCTTCAAACCAATGGTTAAGGCACCAATGGGATGTATTTGTGTGGCATGTCCTTCGGCGCGTTTGTATAAGTATTCAACGCTCGATTTTGAATCAACAACTGGATTCGTAGAAGGAAGAATGGCAACATGACTGTACCCGCCAAAAGCCGCCGCGTCAAGTCCTGAAGTGATTGTTTCTTTATGCTCCATACCCGGATCACAAAAATTAGCTTTCAAATCTGTCCAGCCAATACTTACGCACAGTTTATCTCGCTCTAACAACAGTGCATCTTTGTCTTTTATGGATTTCCCAATCTTCGAAATTTTACCCTCGTCGATCAAAAGATCCAACTTCTTTCCGTTAAACGGCGATGTTGCATCAATTATTTGTGCGTTTTTAATGAGTATTTTCATTTCATTGATTAGTTTTTCCACCAGCGGATAAGCGCCAATTCAAACAATAAAAATAATAAACTTAAAAGGATTGCCCACTTCCAATATTCAAATGGTTTCTCTAAATCTAGTTTAGTTAAACTCTGTCCATTCTTAATGAGTATTGGCGAAACGTTGCTTAAACCTTTGTCTTTGAGTTGATCAACTAATTCATCGATTTCAAGATGTGCGATGTCTGACTCGGTTCGATTGTAGTTTAATGCAATTTTTCCAATTTTAGATTCCGATATAATGTCATATACACCCGCTTTTAAACGCTCGGATGCTTCATTCCCACGTATGGACAAATAGTCTTGATTTCCGATTCGTTCTTTTATGGGAATGAAATCAATGGATTTGTTTTTTAAATGAACTGGTTTCTCTGAATTGAGCGTTGTATACAGTGGATATTTGCTTTCATTACCAATTGTCAAAAAATAGGGACGCTGCTTATGGCTTAACTCTCCAACTCTTAAACAGAT
>CBFIBY010000046.1:0-243 GCA_965660955.1 Crocinitomicaceae bacterium
CGCACACCAGATTATTGAATCTACTTACAATATCAAGAAGGTATATCTGGGCGGTATTTCGGGAAACGGATATTTAATGGCGCAAGTTCTAGCCAAGATAATTGAAGAACATTCTGAGCAAACTATTGTTGTCTTTGAAATAAAAGTGAACAAAGAAAAACCGTGGAGTGAAGACGTTCTAATTTCAATTGACGAAAAAGAGCTAAAGAACAGCTACATTCTCTTGTTTGACGATGTTCTTAA
>CBFIBY010000046.1:253-16620 GCA_965660955.1 Crocinitomicaceae bacterium
TAATTCTGGGAAAACAATGCAATATGCACTAGTAAAATTTCTACAACAACCAACAAAAGCGATTAAAACGGTTGCCATGGTTGACCGAAAACACAGACGATATCCAATTAAAGCAGATTTTGTCGGACTAAGCCTATCTACTACGCTAAAAGAAAGAGTTGAAATTATTACCAAAAATGGTTCATACGAAGCGTACTTAGTTTAAATAAAACATGGAAAAAATTACGGAATCAAATTCATTATACGATGGACTTGAGAAAATGTCGGTTAAAGATCTCCTATTCAACATCAACCGTGAGGACAAAAAGGTTGCCTATGCAGTTCAGGAAATCATACCTCAGATAGAGGCATTTGTAACCGCTTGTGTTGAGCGCATGCGAAAAGGTGGACGACTATTTTATCTTGGGGCTGGGACTAGCGGACGACTTGGCGTAGTTGATGCCAGCGAATGCCCACCTACTTTCGGTGTTGACGAAGACATTGTCGTTGGATTAATTGCGGGTGGTGACAAAGCCATACGAAAAGCTGTTGAATTTGCCGAGGATGACGAAGAACAAGGCTGGAAAGATTTGGAATTATGCAACATTACAGGTCTGGACACGGTTGTAGGAATAGCTGCATCGGGAACAACACCGTATGTAATTGGAGCATTGGAAGAATGTAATAAAAATAATATTCTAACAGGAGGAATCACGTGCAACCCTGGTTCTCCTTTGCACAAAACCCCGAAATTCCCAATGGTTCCTGTTGTTGGTCCAGAATTCGTAACAGGAAGTACACGCATGAAGTCTGGAACTGCTCAAAAACTAGTTTTGAACATGATTTCTACAAGCATTATGATACAATTGGGCCATGTCCGCGGCAACAAAATGGTGGATATGCAATTGAGCAACACAAAGCTTGTAGATCGTGGCGCTAAAATGATTCAAAAAAGTTTAGGAGTAAACTACGACCAAGCCAGAGACTTACTAGAAAAACATGGATCAGTCCGAAAAGCAATAGACGAGGGAATCTAGATTTTAATCCAGCCATAAAATCGCGATTCTTGCAAGTTGTTGGCGTTTGCCACCATGCTTTCCTCTATGATAGGCGGTGAAACCATCATCACGTATTTCCATTTTCCTTCGGTCGCCAATTGCTGGAAGTACGAACCTTTTGGAAAATGAATGATTGCATTTGTTGGTGAAAATTGAGCTGCTTTTTCACGAATAATTCCCTTCGACCAATAGAGCATTGTTGTCGATTTTAGCACTTTATATTTTCGAGGATAATTTGCCTTTTTCGGAAAAAACTGCCCGTTCATGGCTGTATCTCGGGCCAAAAAATAGCGTTTTGTAGAATTCAACTTATTATTAATCCAACGAATGCGTTGAATCATATGGGTGAATTGTGAACAACATGGATATCTATGATGATACAACAAAATTTCACCGGTATTTGGATGTTTTTTGTACGCCATTAAATGACCATCATCCCAAAATACTTCTTTCCAAACTTCACCATATTGTACGTATATGCTGAATAACTCTTTTTCATCCGTACCCATCGGTTTACCACTAAAAATTAGCTCATCGTTCCCATCGTTATCCAGATCCACCCTATTCCACATGGGAGCAAAATTTTTCCAATAAATAGAAAACTGACTCGTAGGATCAACTGCTTTCGAAAAGTCGTGGTCGAGCTTATTTTTGTCAAACAACCATTGAACAGCCTCTTCAACCTTCTCTCGATTTGGGTTGAATATACTATCAAAATCAACCCTTCCTTTGTTTACAAATAGCTTCGCGTCAACCCGTGGCATAACAACAACCGCTGAAAGGGAATGAAGCGTAATAAATGTGAATACGACTAAAATTACTTTTTTCATGGTAAAAAAAACGTCTCTCAGTGATACCGAGAGACGAATTTATATTTCGTTTTTGATCTAATCTTTTGTTTTCGGCTCTTTCTTACTTTTGCCTTTATCAATAGTACAATGTAGCTCTTCAGCTTTCGCTTTGATATCCATTGTAATTGTATCTCCTTCGTGCAAGTTAGATTGAATAATCTCTTCTGCCAATGGATCCTCAATATACTTCTGAATGGCTCTTTTTAACGGTCGAGCGCCAAATTTCTCATCATATCCTTTTTCTACAATGAAGTCCTTCGCTTTTTCTGTTAACTTGATTTTATAACCCAAGTTATTCAGACGCTCATATAATTTCTCTAATTCAATATCTATAATCACATGAATGTTTTCACGTGTCAAACTCTTGAACATGATCATATCGTCCATTCTGTTCAGAAATTCGGGTGAGAAAGCCTTGCGTAGAGCATTTTGAATAACGCTTTTTGCATTGTCTTCTTTTTGTTCTTCCTGGCTTTTCGTTCCAAATCCAACACCTGTTCCGAAATCCGCCAATTGGCGCGCTCCAATATTTGATGTCATGATTAGAATTGTATTCTTAAAGTCAATTTTACGACCCAAACCATCTGTCATGTGACCTTCATCCAATACTTGCAGTAAAAGATTGAACACATCTGGATGCGCTTTTTCAATTTCATCCAACAAGATAATTGAATAGGGTTTTCGGCGAACTTTTTCAGTAAGTTGACCACCTTCTTCATATCCAACGTATCCCGGAGGCGCTCCGACTAGTCGCGAGATAGAGAATTTCTCCATATACTCAGACATATCTATTCGAATCAAAGAGTCTTCTGTATCAAACAAGTAACGTGCTAATACCTTAGCCAATTGCGTTTTACCAACACCTGTTGGACCTAAAAAGAAAAATGAACCAATTGGCTTATTTGGATCTTTTAATCCTGCTCTGTTCCGTTGAATGGCCTTTACAACTTTTGCAACAGCATCATCTTGACCAATGACTTTTTTGCGGATATCTTCACCCATGTTGGCCAACTTTCCGCTTTCCTTTTGAGAAATTCGCGTGACAGGAATTCCACACATCATTGAAACGACTTCAGCCACATTCTCTTCTGTTACAGTAATTCGTTTCGATTTAGATTCTTCCTCCCATTTTTGTTTGGCTTCATCCAATTGCTCTTGCAGTTGACGTTCATTATCACGAAGTTCCGCCGCTTTTTCATATTGCTGCGATTTAATTACTTCGTTCTTCTGATCTTTCAAGGCCTCAATTTTACCTTCGATATCAACGATTTCTTTCGGAACATTGATGTTCGTTATGTGAACTCTTGAACCCACTTCATCCAAAGCATCGATAGCTTTATCTGGCAAATGTCGATCCGTGATATAACGCTCTGTCAATTTCACACAAGCGCGCAATGCATCTTCTGTATACGTTACACCATGATGATCTTCGTAACGTTCCTTAATGTTGTTTAGAATCTGATACGTTTCCTCCTCATTTGTTGGCTCAATCAATACTTTCTGGAAACGACGTTCCAAAGCTCCATCTTTTTCAATGTGCTGACGGTACTCATCTAATGTAGTTGCTCCAATTGCTTGCAGTTCACCTCTTGCGAGGGCTGGTTTAAACATATTCGAGGCATCCAAAGAGCCTGACGCTCCTCCAGCACCAATAATGGTATGAATTTCATCAATAAATAGAATGATGTCTGAATTCTTTTCCAATTCTTGCATCACCGCTTTCATTCTCTCCTCAAACTGACCACGGTATTTTGTTCCCGCAACCAAAGAAGCTAAATCCAAGGAAACGATTCTCTTGTTAAAAAGAATTCGAGACACCTTTCGTTGCACAATGCGCAGGGCCAATCCTTCAGCGATGGCACTTTTACCAACTCCGGGTTCACCAATCAGAATTGGATTGTTTTTCTTTCTTCTCGAAAGAATTTGACTCACACGTTCAATTTCTTTTTCACGCCCAACAATGGGATCCAACTTTCCAGCTTCCGCCATTTTGGTTAAATCTCTTCCAAAATTATCCAGAACGGGCGTTTTTGATTTCGGGTCGGCCGGTTTACGTTGCGAAGAGAAAGACTCTCCCCCACCTTCTTCCTCCTGACCAGGGAAATCTGCTTTTGAACGTACGTTATCATCTAGAATTGCTTCTAGCTCATCTTTTGCGTTTTCGTGTATCACTCCATATTTGTTTAGTATTCGACAAGCTACACTATCTGGCTCCTTTAATATGGACAAAAGCAAATGCTCCGTACCTATCATCGGGCTCTTAAATAATTTAGCTTCTAAATACGTTATTTTTAAAACTTTTTCTGCTTGTTTAACCAACGGTATGTTCGTCAAGTTTGCGTTTTTTACAGAAGCAGATTGCGTCAAAGTTGACTCCAATTCCTTTCGAATCTGCATCAAATCCAAATTGAATTCAAGCAGTATTTTAATTGCTGTTCCATCCCCTTCTCGAATCATTCCGAGCATTAAATGTTCCACACCAATAAAATCGTTCCCCAATCGGAGAGCTTCCTCTCGACTAAAGCTAATTACATCCTTAACGCGTGGTGAAAATTTTGCTTCCATATAATCTACTTCTATGCCTAAATAACGATATAAAAAGGCTATTTACAAATATACAACGTTTAAATTGTTAATAAGTGCGCCAAAATGCCAATTTTCCACAGATTTTTGTTAGTAATTAGCCTTTTTTAACGCCCTCTTACTAGCGCTTAAATGACTATTTTCGAGGCTTGAATAAACCAGCACAAAACACGTGCTAAAATTGAAAAATTGTCAATATGGCAGACGGAGAAAGAATTATACAAATAAACATTGAAGATGAAATGAAATCAGCCTACATCGATTATTCGATGTCGGTGATAGTTTCGCGTGCATTACCTGATGTACGAGATGGTTTTAAACCCGTTCACAGAAGAGTTTTATATGGAATGCACGAACTAGGTGTAGCTTCCAATCGAGCACATAAAAAATCAGCAAGAATTGTCGGTGAGGTATTAGGAAAGTATCACCCGCATGGTGACAGTTCTGTATACGATACCATGGTACGTATGGCCCAAGATTGGTCTTTGCGCTATCCTTTAGTGGATGGCCAAGGTAATTTTGGCTCCGTTGATGGAGATAGTCCAGCAGCCATGCGATATACCGAGGCACGACTTCGAAAAATTTCGGAAGAAATGCTCGACGATTTGGACAAGGAGACCGTTGATTTCCGTCCAAATTTTGATGATAGTTTGGAAGAGCCAAGTGTACTTCCATCCAAGATTCCGAATCTATTGATGAATGGTGCCAGCGGAATTGCAGTTGGTATGGCAACGAACATGGCACCTCACAACTTAACAGAGTGCGTTGATGGAATCACGGCTTATATAGACAACAAAGACATCGAAGCAGAGGAGTTAATCAAATTTGTGAAAGCACCTGATTTCCCAACAGGAGGTATCATTTATGGATACGAAGGTGTTAAAGATGCCTTGCTGACAGGTCGTGGACGAATTGTCATGCGAGCGAAAGCTGAAATTGAAGAAGAAAATGGACGCGAAGCGATAATTGTAACGGAGATTCCTTACCAAGTAAATAAAGCTGATTTAATCAAAAAAGCGGCTGACCTTGTTAACGATAAAAAAGTAGAAGGAATTTCCGATATCCGTGATGAATCAGATAGAAATGGTATGCGTATCGTTTTTGAATTGAAACGCGACTCGATTCCTAATGTAGTATTAAACAAACTATATAAATACACGGCACTTCAAACTTCATTCTCTGTAAATAACATTTGTTTGGTGGATGGTCGTCCACAATTACTGAATCTGAAGCAGATCATCGGTTACTTCGTTGATTTCCGTCACGAGGTTATAGTAAGGAGAACGCAATACCAGTTGCGCAAGGCTGAGGAGCGTGCACATATATTAGAAGGACTAATTATCGCATCGGATAATATCGATGAAGTAATTGCGATCATACGTGCTTCCAAAAGCCCAGATGCTGCCAAGGCAAGCTTGATGGAGCGATTCTCCTTGTCTGATATTCAGACACGTGCAATCGTTGAAATGCGACTTCGTCAGTTAACTGGACTAGAGCAAGACAAATTGCGCGCAGAATTCGAAGAGTTGACGATTTTAATTGCCGATTTGAAAGATATCCTTTCGAATGAAGAAAGAAGAATGCAAATTATCAAAGATGAATTGCAGGAAGTAAGAGATAAATTTGGCGATGAGCGTCGTTCAAGAATCGAGTATTCTGCTAATGAAATGCGAATCGAAGATTTGATTGCTGATGAAGAGGTAGTTGTTACCATTTCTCATGCCGGATATATCAAACGAACAAGTTTGGCTGAATACAAAGTTCAAAATCGCGGAGGAATGGGATCGAAAGGTTCAACTACGCGAGACAAAGATTTCTTGGAACATTTGTTTGTTGCAACGAATCACAACTACCTATTGATTTTTACGGAAAAAGGTCGTTGTTTCTGGATGCGAATTTTCGAAATTCCTGAAGGTGGAAAAGTTTCAAAAGGAAGAGCGATTCAGAATTTGATTAACATTGAACAAGACGATAAAGTAAAAGCATACGTTCGCGTTGAAGATTTAACGGACAAAGAATACGTTGAAAACAACTTCATTGTGATGGCAACAAAGAACGGTGTCATCAAGAAAACAAGCTTGGAAGCTTACTCTCGTCCGCGTATCAATGGAATTAATGCCATAACAATTCGCGACAATGACGAATTGTTAGAAGCGAAATTGACAAATGGTTCAAACGAAGTTGTGTTGGCCACTTCAAGTGGACGTGCTATTCGATTCAACGAAGAGAAAGTAAGACCGATGGGGCGAAATGCTGCTGGTGTTCGCGGTGTGAAATTACAAAACGAACAAGACGAAGTAATCGGAATGATTGCTGTTGAAGACGTTTTCTCAACGATACTTGTTGTTTCAGAGAACGGTTACGGAAAACGTACCTATTTGAATGATCCAGAAGATGAAGAACCAGTTTACCGTATCACCAACCGAGGTGGAAAAGGTGTGAAAACAATGAACATCACGGATAAAACAGGTAAATTACTTTCCATTAAGAATGTAACGGACGAAGAAGATTTGATGATCATCACCAAAGCAGGTGTTGCAATTCGAATGCATATTGATACGATTCGTACAATGGGACGTTCAGCTCAAGGTGTCAAATTAATCAACTTAAAAGGCAACAAATCTATCGCTGCAATAGCTCGAGTTCCAAAAAGTGAGGACGAAGAGGAGGTAGTTTTAGATGAAGATGGGAACATTATTGAAGGTGCAACAAGCTCTGAATCAGACGAAAATTCGAATGATGAAACAAATGGCACGAATATTGAAAATGATACAGATGTGGAATAATCACTAATTTTGCATCAGTATTATAAATATGAAAAACAATAAAATGAAAAAATCAATACTTGTAGGAGTTCTTTTAGTTAGTTCTCTTGCATTCGGACAAAAGAAGAACGTTACTTCAGCAGCCGTTGAATTTCAAGGTAAATATAAGCCAGCTTTAAAATCACAGGATTACGAATTGGCAAAGAAATCTTTGATTACAGCAAAGGGCTTCATCGATTTGGCAATTGAGCATCCAGATACAAAGGGTGACCAGAAAGCGAATTATTACAAAGGAGCCATTTATTATGCTGCAGCAAATTTAGCGGCAACAACAGGAGATCAAGAGTTTTTGAAAACGTTTGGTGAAAAAACAGAAGTTTTAAATCAAAGTTGCGATGCCCTTAAATATGCTTTTACGCTTGGTAAAAAGTACAAGAGTGATGTTGAAGATGTCGCTTACTTGGCGCAAAATGGCTTTTATCAAATTGCCAATGCAGCTTACAACGCAGAAGAATACAAATCGGCTGCAGATGCATATGGTTGGAGTGCTAAATTCATGTCAGCTATTGGAGCATTAGATACAAGCGCTGTATTTAACACAGGATTTTTCGCATCGAAGTATGGTGACCACGAATTAGCTGCAAAAAGCTATGAAATGGCTGCATTAGCCGGATATAGAGGTTCTATGTCCTACGCTTTAGCAGCAGGTTCATACAGGGACGCTGGAAATCTTGAAAAAGCAAAGGAAATTGTCAATGCTGGACGAAAGCTTTACCCAAATGACAGAGATTTGTTATTGGAATTGGTGAACAACAATCTTGCTGCCAACGATCCTGTTGCGGCGGAAGCAGCATTGAATGACGCTATTGCAGCGGATCCTAAAAACAAACAGCTTCATTATACAATTGGTACGATTTACATCGATTTGAAGGAGAATGAAAAAGCTGAGATTGCTTTAAACAAAGCTTTGGAAATTGATCCAGAATATATGGATGCTCAATATCAATTAGGAGCTCACCTTGTATCTTGGGCGGCTGATTTACGAACAGAAGCAAACAACTTGAAACTTGGAGATGCCATGTACGATGTGAAATTAGCACAGAGTAATGAAATTTTCGCGAGAGCCGCTGCTCCGCTTGAAAAATACATTAGCAAGAATCCAAATGATGCACCCGTTTTGAAAATCCTTTCTCAATTGTACAAGTCAATTGGAAACAATGAGAAATTTCAGGAATACAAAAAACGCGCTGCTGAAGCACAATAAACTTTCTACATAGTAGGAATAAGGCGAGATTTATTCTCGCCTTTTTTTGTAGGTAGTTTGTAGTGATCAGACTCCCCCAAAGTAGGAAGTAAAAAAAAACATCTAAACCACTGATAGCTATTGGATAATTAAAATCATTCCTGTATCTTTGCACCCCGAATTGGACACCCTTGTATTGTCCTTATTATAAACTCTTTTAATTCAGCAAGGTGAATTGAGATACAAAAATTAAAAGCCACAATATGGCAGAAACAACACAAACGCAGGGAACTGCAGATTTCGATTGGGAAGCATTACACTTAGATGGATACACCCAAGTAGAAAGATCAGAGTTATCAGACCGATACGAAGAAACACTTTCATCAATTGAAGAAAGAGAAGTAATTGAGGGTACGGTAGTAGCTTTGAACAAAAAAGAAGCTGTAATCAACATCGGATTTAAATCTGAAGGAATTATTGCAGCGAATGAATTCCGTTACAACGAAGACTTGAAAGTTGGAGACAAAGTAGACGTTTACGTTGAATGTCAAGAAGACAAGAACGGTCAGTTGATCATTTCTCACAAAACGGCTCGTATGCACAAAGCATGGATCCACGTGAACAATGTATTGAAAACGGGAGAAATCATCACAGGATTTGTTAAATGTAGAACGAAAGGTGGATTAATCGTTGATGTATTTGGTTTAGAAGCATTCTTGCCAGGTTCTCAGATTGATGTGAAACCTATTCGTGATTACGATATCTATGTTGGTAAAAACATGGAATTCAAAGTAGTGAAAATCAACCAAGAGTTTAGAAACGTAGTTGTTTCGCACAAAGCGTTGATCGAAGCTGAATTGGAAGAGCAAAAGAAAACAATCATCGCTGGATTGGAAAAAGGTCAAGTATTGGAAGGTATCGTGAAAAACGTTACTTCGTACGGAGTCTTTATCGATTTGGGTGGTGTAGATGGATTGATTCACATCACAGACCTATCTTGGGGACGTGTTAATCATCCAGAAGAAATCGTTGAATTGGATCAGAAATTGAACGTCGTAATTTTGGACTTCGATGATGACAAGAAACGAATTGCATTAGGATTGAAACAATTGCAACCACATCCGTGGGATGCATTGGATACTGACATGAACGTTGGAGATAAAATCACAGGTAAAGTTGTCGTTATGGCAGATTACGGTGCATTTATCGAAATCGCTCCAGGTGTTGAAGGATTGATTCACGTATCTGAAATGAGCTGGTCTCAGCATTTACGTTCAGCACAAGATTTCATCAATGTTGGTGATTCTGTTGAAGCTGTTATCTTGACATTGGATCGTGAAGAAAGAAAAATGTCTTTGGGTATCAAACAATTGATGCCAGATCCATGGGAAGGAATCGAAGCGAAATACGCGGTTCAAACTCGTCACAAAGCGAAAGTTCGCAACTTCACCAACTTCGGTGTGTTTGTTGAATTGGAAGAAGGTGTTGACGGATTGATTCACATTTCTGATTTATCTTGGCAAAAGAAAATCAAGCATCCATCTGAATTCTGCAAAGTAGGAGACGATATGGAAGTTGTTGTTCTTGAAATCGACAGAGAGAACAGAAGAATTTCTTTGGGTCACAAGCAATTGGAAGAGAATCCATGGGAAGTATTCGAAACAATCTTCGGAGAAGGATCGGTACACCAAGGAACTATCATCGAGAACAAAGACAAATCTGGAATCGTTGCGTTACCATACGGTGTTGAGGGAATTTGTCCTGCTAAGCACTTGCGTAAAGAAGACGGAAACAATGCGAAAATCGACGATACTTTAGATTTCAAAGTAATTGAATTTAACAAGGATGCGAAGAAAATCGTTGTTTCACATACACGTATGTTCGAAGAAGGTGAAGACCGTCCAACTACCAAGAAATCAACAGGTGGTTCGAAAAAAGGTGGAAACACTTCGAATGCAGTTAAAAATGTAAATAGCTCAAACGAAAAATCTACTTTAGGTGATTTGGATGCGTTATCTGCATTGAAAGAGAAAATGGAAAAAGGGAAGTAAATTTCTTTTATCTAGATATAGAAAATGCCTTCTCATTTTGGGAAGGCATTTTTTTGTTTATCACATTTCACTGGTCAACCTTTTGAACACGTAATTCTATGTATTTTAGCATGAATGAATGAGTTGATAGCCCAAAAGATAATTAACGTCTGCACAGCCAAGATTGAGAAAAAGGGACCTAACGTTGGACTTTCCTTTTACGCTTTTTTTGAAAACAAGAATACAAATCCTGAAGTATTGATGGAAGTTGCCCAATGGTGGATTCTGAAACACAAACTAGATCATTTCGAGAAGGCGACGAAAATCAGACAGATGGTTTTGGACAAAAAATAGCGTATCTCCTACTTCGGCAAAACCATTCCCGCCATTCCCAATAAATTATCCTCCGATCGGTAACCCACAAAACTTTTCACCAATCTACCTTTTCCGTCAACGAATAAAAGCGTTGGATAAGCACTTACCCGATACGCTCTAGAAACAAATTCTCCATCCGGATCTTTTTCTGCATCGATTTTTAGGTTGATGAAATTTGCATTGTATTTTTCAGCTACTTTTTCATCTTTGAATGGGCCTCTGGACATCATTTTACAAGGTCCGCACCAAGCGGCGTATACATCAATAAAAATCAACTTGCCCGTTTGTTGCGCCAAAACTTTAGCTGAATCCAAAGAAATGTTTTGAAACTCTATTCCTGCCGACACCTCTTTTTCGCTGTATTGGTCCTTCGAGATAAAAGACAAACAAGCAATCACGCCTGCAATTAATGCTATTCCAAATATTCTTCTCATGATGTATTCCTTTCTATTAAAACGTATGCCGCTTAAAATTATTTAAAATTGTAATTTTACTTTTTAACAAACAAAATTCGTTCCAAGGATGTTCGCGCTCTCCTATTCTTCTGATTTCTTAGACAAAGCTGAGGTGGATTCCTTGCTGGAACAATTCAGGGATAACGAGACAATATCTGTAAAATCCTCTGGTTCAACAGGTAAGCCCAGCGAGAGTACCTTTACTTATCAAACAATAGCGAACTCTGCGAAAGCCACGAATACTTTTTTTCGATTCACAGAAAACACAAAAGCTTTGCTTTGCCTTTCCTCTGAGACAATCGCAGGTAAAATGATGTTGGCTCGTGCTGTTCAAGGAGATTTTGAAATTGTAGTATCAAAACCCTCCGCACGACCTTTAAAAAACATAGATTCACCTATCGATTTTGTCGCTATGGTACCACTCCAACTGCAAGAAAGCATACAGCACGATTTGGCAAAACTCAAATCTATTGACACTATTCTCATTGGCGGCGGTCCTATTTCAATTGAATTGAAGGAAGAATTAAAACAAAACGACATCACGGTTTACCACAGTTTCGGTATGACAGAAACGGTAAGTCACATCGCTTTGCGGAAAGTGGGAGCCGAAACTGAAGAAGCTTTCACTGCTCTTCCAGGTGTTTCGTTCACCACGAAAAACGATCATTTGGTGATATCCGCGAAGCATTTGAATATCAAGAGTCTATTAACGAATGACATCGTTGAATTGCTTTCGGACAGTACTTTTATCTGGAAAGGGCGAAAAGATTTCGTGGTGAACTCTGGTGGTTACAAGATTCAGATAGAAGAAATGGAACGCACCTGTAACGAATATATTGATGTCCCGTTTTTCTTCTGGAAAGAACCCAATGAGAAATGGGGCGAAATGCTTGTACTCTGTTTACTAGAAAAAGATTCCGTCGACTTGAGTCAACAGGAACTTCCTGCATGGAAAATGCCTAAGAAAATATACAGCTTTTCAAAATTCGTTTATTCTGAAAGCGGAAAGATATTGAGAAAAAATACGTTTGAACAAACTCCAATTTTTATCCATGAGTCAACATCATAGAAACCTTGGAGTACGGCCAGGTGCCAGCAAAGCGGAAATTAAAAAGGCATATCGTCGGATAGCCATGCAGTTGCATCCCGACAAAAACCCGGATCCAAAAGCGGCTGAATTGTTCAATGAATTACAAGATTCGTATGATGCGTTGATGAATCCATCGGCTGCCACTTCGACTGCACGAAGCGAACAAAACAACACGGCTAGACAAGAGAAAACGCCTCAAGAAAGAGCTCGAGAAGCGCGTAGACGATATGAAGAACATATTCGTCGGCAGGAACAAAGCGATGAACGGTATTTTCAGACTCTGACAACAGGAAGAAGAGGGTTGTATTTTAAAATCGGGATGATAACCTGCGGGATTGTACTGTTAACTGTTATTCTAGATGCATTCCTGCCTCGACAAACATTCCAAGATCAATTCACAACCTTTTCGAAATTGGATAGAAAAAAAAATGATATTGGAATAAAAGCTGTGGTGGGAACGGCAGAAAATGGTCAATTTCGTGTTTCTAACGTGCATTACGCCGACCTTTCAACTTATACGAATATTCACCTCGAAAAGACCCGCATCTTTCATTTTCCTGTACAAATCATTCATCCTGTTCAAGGAAAACTACTCAAATATAGAATTGAAAGATCCATGTGGGCGTTGATGCCTCTTCCCTTATTCCTCTTCATATTTCCAGCTATACTGCTGTTTTACAAAAAAAGAACGGCCTATTTCACCGCATTGTATATGATTAGTAGTTATTTCGTTTTCCCATTGACAGTGCTCTTTCTATTAACACAGAATCGCTGGTTGCATTTACTCACACTGGGCTATTTTTAGACCTAACCTTTCATCGCACGGTCCATCGCACGTTGATCGTCTTTGGCTTTTAAATCTTCGCGCTTATCGTGGAGTTTCTTCCCTTTCGCGCAAGCAATTTCCACTTTTGCCCAACCCTTTTCGTTGATAAAAACTTTGGTTGGAATAATGGTATTTCCTTTATCTTTCATCCACTTCTCCAGCTTCTTGATTTCGCGTTTGTTCAACAATAGCTTCCGGTCGCCTTTCGGCTTGTGTGAATAGAAAGAAGAATTTTTATAATCATTGATGAACATGTTCCGAATCCACACTTCATCATTCTGAAAAACACAAAATGCCTCAAGAATACTCGCCTTGTTGTTGCGAATGCTTTTGATTTCTGTTCCCGTCAATACCATACCTGCGGTAAACGTTTCCTCCAGATGGTATTCGAAACGCGCTTTTTTGTTGCGGATATTTATATTGGGTTTTGTCATCTTTATTTCACTAGTTTTTGCGCATTCAATTTCTGCGTTGCTCGAACGCCCAAAAAGAAGAATATGATGCATCCCAGCATGAGAACATGGCTCAAATCGTCTTTATTCAACCAACGGTGAATGTTGATTTTCATCCCGAAAATAATCGCTGAAGGAATCAACACCAAAACACCCAAATAAATAAACTTTACCCCTTGCCAATTATTTCGTGACAAACGAATTCCCAAATAACCGCAGAAAAACAAGTAGGTAATGCTTGTGTCGATCGCAACGAAGAGAAATTTCTGCGTAACAAAAGCAATAATTAATAAGGTAACTGACTTAATGAGAACGAGTATTTCAATTTTCTTTTGTGTCTCTCTGGTATTTAACAAACTGATCATGGCAAAGGAGGCATAAATTCCGGCCAACACACCACCTGTCCAACTTGGAAACTTCCCTGGAATTCCTGTGTACTGAAAAAACAAGTGTCCCAATCCGCCGAAAAGCATTGAAACTCCAAGCACGAGATAAAACATTTTCCACAAATCTTGAAAACGACTCACTCCTTTTTTAAGTGACCAAAAGGCAAAAAACGAAAAACTCGCCAGTATCCAATTGGTGATAAGCGCCATTGGTTCTTGCAAATTAAGACCTAGCCAACTAAACTCTATGATTTCTATTCCCATTTTCATCAAGGTGCAAATATAGGGCAAAGCATTGGTTATATTATTCTCGTGAACACAACTTTTTGTTGGTAAATCAATCTGAACGTATGAGGATGTACTTCGACTTTCTTTATCTTTACCTCGTGAAAATTCCTTCGAAATACATTGATGAAGCCGTTGATCAACTCTCTTCCCTGCCTGGAATTGGCAAGAAAACCGCTTTACGTCTGGTTCTGCAGATGCTCAATCGTTCGGATGGAGAAATTGAACGCTTCGCCTCGTCTTTCGTGGAAATGAAAAAGCAAGTGAAGAAGTGTACTTCATGTGGCAATATTTCTGATCATGATCTGTGCAGTATTTGCGAAAATCCGGGTCGAAACAAAGCCCAAATCTGCATTGTGGAAGATATTCGCGACATCATGGCTTTGGAATCTACGAACTATTATAAAGGTATATATCACGTACTTGGCGGAATAATTTCACCTATGGATGGAATAGGTCCGGCCGATTTGAACATAGCAAGTTTACTCCAAAAACTAGAAAATGAAGAGGTGGAAGAGGTCATTTTTGCCTTAAGCGCGAATATGGAAGGAGACACCACTAATTTTTATCTGTTCAAAAAAATGGCACCTTTCCGTGTAAAAGTAACTTGTCTTTCCCGCGGAGTTGCAGTTGGAACAGAGCTTCAATATGCCGATGAATTGACCCTTGGTCGCTCGTTAGTCAACAGGCAACCCTTTAATTTGTAAACAATTCAACGTAACTTTAATACGTAATACGACGTAAGAGGAACTTGTAACACAAAAAATACAAATATGTTAAAGGAATTTAAGAACTTTATTTTAACAGGAAACGTCATCGAGTTTGCGGTTGCTGTTATCTTAGCAGGAGCCATTGGATTGGTGATTAACGGATTCGTTAATGATGTCATGATGCCAATTATTGGTCATTTCGCTGGCGGTATGGACTTCGCTTCAATGAAGGTAGTTTTATCTGCAGCTCAGGGAGTTGAAGGTGAGGAAGGATATATTGCTGAGAATGCAATCCGTTATGGAGCATGGATCAATGCAATCATTAATTTGATTATCGTTGGATTCGTATTGTTCTTGATGGTTAAAGCCTACAACAAAACGAAGAAACCTGTTGAGGAAGCAGCACCTGCTGGACCTTCTCAAGAGGATCTTTTAGCGGAAATCAGAGATTTGTTGAAAAAGCAATAATCTTCGCTTATAAATTGAATTAAATCAGGGACTCTTCGGAGTCCCTTTTTTTGTGCCCGTTTTCTCAAGCGAATTGCCCGTTTCAATAATTATTCTTGTAAAAATCAAAAAAAATGGTAAATTCGTCGTGTTCAGTGCTAGTACTGACATAGACGAATGAGAAATAATAAGTTCACGATTACATTATGACCAGCATTTTTGTTGCGAAATTAGACTTTGGTGTCGACAACCAACAGTTACAATCCCTATTTGAAACATACGGAAAAGTTAACAAAGCCACAGTAGCTTTGGACAGAGAAACGGGTAAATCGAGAGGATTCGGTTTCGTTGAAATGTTCAATGACGACGAAGCACAAGAAGCCATTCGTCAATTAGATGGGTTTACCGTCAACAACCGTCAAATAGCCGTTAAACAAGCTGAAGACAGAAGTAATTCAAGAGGTCCTGCGCCCCGCAGAGATGCACCTCGAAAGGATTTCTCAAGAGATAGTCGTCCCGATACAAGATCTGAAGGCGCACCTGTCCCTCCTATTTCAACAGATGCCGCTCCAATTAAAGAATACTCGAAGAAAAAAAGCTTCAAAGGCAAAAGCACATCATTTGATACCCCACAAGATCGTGGTGGAAAGAAAACGACGAAATTAAATCCATACAAGAAAAGCGGTAAAGATCAAATCAAGTTTGATGACGAAGATTACGATGATGAAGATTTTGATTTGTTCGGTCGCGATGAAGACGATGATTTAGATGAAGATTACAGCAAATACCTTGTCAATGCGGATGACGATGACGAGGATTATGACGAGGACTA
>CBFIBY010000047.1:0-16378 GCA_965660955.1 Crocinitomicaceae bacterium
AGTTTCAATAGATAATTCATTTTTTACCTTCCCCCTTTGGAGGGGGATCGAGGGGGAGGATGCCATAATCCATTGTAGTTCCCTCAGTCATTCGAAATAATTATTATCGTCGAGTTTTTATGTCCTGGGGTTTTTCAATTAATCTTCCTTTAACTTAGAGTTCCCTCCCCCTTAGTACCCCTCCAAAGGGCGAGCGAGGGGGAGGATGCCATAATCCATCGTAGTTTCCTCAGTCATTCCAAATAATTATTATCGTTTAGATTTTATGTTCTGAGCTTATTCAATTAATCTTCCTTTCTTCCTTTAACTTGGAGTTTCCTCCCCCTTAGTCCCCCTCCAAAGGGGGAAACGTAGGCTTATTTCGAAATTTAAAACAAAAAAAGCCGCTCCTAACGAAGCGACTTTTAAGTAAACCTAAAAACCCATTAATCAAACAGAATTTTCTTTGAAGAAAGTTTGATATACCTATAAGACGTAGGTTTAATTAAAAAGGTTGGATATTGTCGTGATTTATTTTAAAAATGCACGAAAATAGATACAAATACACATGGCGAATCCTGGCTCAAATTAGCAGCCATGCTATATTCACGAACTAAATCTGTATTATTCAATACAATTACATGGACGGTCGAATTTTATGTCCGTATTTGGCAGTAATCTTTTCCATCTTTCCTGAAAAATAGGGCCATACAGGATGCCTCGCGCATCTAATGTCTTCAAATTAATTAATTTCATAAGTTCATCCGGGTAGTAATTAATTCCGGTGTTAAAGATGTCCAAATGCTCCAAGCCAACCGCATATTCAATGCACGGAGGCATGTTTTCAATTTTCGGGTTATCGCTAATGGATAGAAACTTCAAATAGGGCATGGAGCAAAGTACCACAGGAAAAGATTCCAGGCGATTTTTACTCATGATTATGGTTTCCAGCTTTTTAAGCTTGTTCAAATCCAATGGAACTTCGGTGATTCTGTTTTTAGATAGATCCAAAGCACGGAGATTGGGGTAAGTTAAAATATCGTTGGGAAATTGTGTTAGTTTTCTCTTGTTGATGCGAATTGCCGTGACATCTTCGGGATTCATCGTTCGTGCTTCCTCAATGGACACATAATTATATTCTTCTGTTTGACTACAGGCAATATTACCGAGAAGTAGAAGCGAAAAAAGTGCGAATAGTTTTGTCATCTCTTTTGATTTGGTTCATTAATTCTTCCTTGTTCTCAAAAGCGATTTCTTCACGGATGAAACTATGAAATCTAACCCGTAATTCCTTACCATAAAGGTCGCCGTTAAAATCAAAAATATGAACTTCTAACTGCAAATTTCGTTCCACACTTACCGTAGGACGCGAGCCAATGTTCATCATACCTTTAAACAATTCTCCAGATGTCAAAGTTACATCCACTGCGTAAACACCTTTCTTTGGAATCAGTTTGTTCGGGTTTTTCAAATCTAAATTCGCCGTAGGAAAACCTAATTGTCGGCCCAATTGTTGACCTTCAATAACTTCACCGTTCACTTCAAAATAATCAGACAAATATGTCCGCGCTAATTCCACATCTCCTTCATCTATGGCATGTCGAATTTTAGTCGAACTTACATTCACGTCGTCAATTTCCTGCGCCGAAATCTCAACGACTTTGAAATCGTACTTGTCGGAAACGGAACGAAGAAAATCCAAACCTCCTTCTCTATTCTTCCCGAATTGATGATCGTAACCAATGACAAGTGTTTTAACTCCAATTTTCTCAACCAGTATATCACGAACGAATTCTTCAGCCGTCAAATTTGAAAACGCTTTCGAAAAAGGATAAACAATAAGATTTTGCAGTCCAATTATTTCTAATTTTCGCTTCTTTTCTTTTTGCGTTTGCAACAACCTTAAAGAAGTATCCGACGGATTTAGCACCAATCTTGGATGCGGATGAAAGGTAAAAAGTACGGATTTACCTTTGATTTTTTTCGCTTCCGCATTTAGTCGGCGAATGATTTTTTGATGGCCAATGTGTACTCCGTCAAAAGTTCCAATTGTCACCACTGGATTTTGGATAGAAACAGCATCATTCAGACCATCAAAAATTTTCACTGGATTATTTTTCGGCAAAGGTAATGAATCTGTAAGTATGGGAAACAGGACTCGAAGACAAATGATTCAAGACTTATTTCATCCAAATTGTCAATTGTCGGATTCCCCCATACAATCAGCAATGCGTAAAACCAGTAATTCCTGTTGTTCAGGAAGGTATTCGTATTTGTTTTTGAAAGATTGTAGCAATTTCGCACATTCTCCTGGTTTGGTTTCACTGTTGTATTCCCTTTCCTTACAGGAACAATATGCTTTCGCGTCCTCAGTTACCTCTTTGTATTCACAAGAGAATAGGAACAATAGACCGAAAATTGCGAGTAATTTTTTCATGGCTTTTTTCTAAATAATCGTATCACTTTCCATAAGTTACACACAGGATTCCATCGAATTTAGGATTTTTTCACCAACAATTCTGACGAAGCGGTGTTAATGTATCGAAAATCGACTTGTTATATACCCTAAAAGTGGTATTTTTGCAGTGAATAAACTCCCTATTTAGATTTAATTTAAATAAGGAAAAGTTCTCAAATTATGATAAACGTAACAGAAAGTGCTAAGGACCAAGCTCTTCGCCTGATGGCTGAAGAAGGTAAGGACGGTCATTTCATCCGAGTAGGTGTCGAAGGTGGCGGTTGCTCAGGTTTAATGTACCAATTGGAATTAGACAACACAGATAAAGAAGGTGATAAAGCTTTTGAAGACAATGGAATTAAAATCGTAGTCGATAAAAAGAGCTTTTTATACCTCATCGGAACAACACTTGATTATTCAGGTGGACTGAACGGAAAAGGATTTGTCTTCAAAAACCCAAACGCAGATAGGACGTGTGGGTGTGGGGAATCGTTTTCAGTTTAATGTTTGCCTTCGACTCCGCTCAGTCAACCAATGGATCTGACGGATGGATTTGGAAAACAAACGATAAAATTAATTTATATAAATATTTGAACGACGACTGAGCGGAGTCGAAGGCAAAGTGAAAAAAATGGGACAATACACAGAACACGAATTAGCAAAAGACATTGAAGAAAACCAAGAATACAAATTTGGGTTTGTCAGCGATTTAGATTCGGACACAATTCCTGTCGGACTGAGTGAAGATGTTATTCGCTTGATTTCCTCGAAAAAAGAGGAGCCGGAATGGCTGCTGAAATTTCGATTGGATTCATATGCGATTTGGAAAGAAATGACGGAGCCAGAGTGGGCACATGTTCATTACGAAAAACCGAATTTTCAAGAAATAGCATACTATTCAGCACCGAAACAATCAAAGAAATACGAATCGTGGGATGACGTTGATCCAGAAATGAAGGAAACGATGAAGAAACTCGGAATTTCTTTGGAAGAACAAAAACGTTTGACTGGAGTTGCTGTAGATTTTGTTGTGGATTCTGTCTCTGTCGCGACTTCCTTTAAAGCGAAGTTGAAAGAACTTGGAATTATTTTCTGCTCGTTCTCAGAAGCCGTTCAGGATTATCCAGAATTAGTGCAGAAATACATGGGAACGGTTGTTCCAAACACAGATAATTTTTATGCAGCCTTGAATTCAGCAGTTTTTACTGACGGTTCATTCTGCTATATCCCAAAAGGTGTACGTTGCCCAATGGAATTGTCGACCTACTTCCGAATCAACGAAGGGGGAACAGGACAATTCGAAAGAACATTGGTTGTTGCAGATGAAAGTTCATACGTGAGTTACTTAGAAGGTTGTACGGCGCCCATGCGTGATGAGAATCAATTGCACGCCGCTGTAGTTGAATTGATCGCAATGGACAATGCGGAGATCAAATATTCAACCGTTCAAAACTGGTATCCTGGAGACAAAGAGGGTAAAGGAGGTGTATTCAACTTCGTAACGAAGCGTGGACTTTGCCATACCAATTCGAAAATCTCGTGGACGCAAGTTGAAACTGGTTCAGCCGTGACATGGAAATATCCTTCATGTATTTTGAAAGGTGACCACTCCATTGGTGAGTTTTACTCTGTAGCGGTAACGAACAATTACCAGCAAGCTGATACAGGAACAAAAATGGTTCACTTGGGGAAAAACACAAAGAGTACGATTATTTCCAAAGGAATTTCACACGGGAAATCAAACAACAGTTACAGAGGGTTGGTACAAATTCACAAAAACGCTACGAATTCTAGAAACTTTTCGCAATGTGATTCCTTGCTGATGACCGATGAATGTGGAGCACATACTTTCCCTTATATCGAATGTAAAAACAGTTCATCGAAAATAGAACATGAAGCGACAACATCTAAAATCGGTGAAGACCAAATATTTTATTGTAAACAAAGAGGAATCGGCGAGGAAAAAGCCATCAGTTTGATCGTAAACGGTTTCGCCAAGGAAGTATTGAACCAATTGCCAATGGAATTTGCCGTAGAAGCACAGAAATTATTGACGATTAGTCTGGAAGGATCAGTAGGATAATTAATAATGTACAATTAACAATGAATAATTGACAACGAAGAGCACATCTTCCTCCTCCCTTGAGGGAAGGATTGAGGTGGGTGAAAATTGAAATGAATAGAACACTAGCCTTCGACTCCGCTCAGTCGGCGTTGAAGCAAACGAGAATAATAAAACAATGATTAAAATAAACAACTTACACGCCAATATCGAAGGCAAAGAAATTTTGAAAGGATTGGATTTGGAAGTGAAAGCAGGAGAAATTCACGCTATCATGGGACCGAATGGAGCTGGTAAATCAACTTTGGCTTCCATCCTTGCAGGACGAGAGGAATACGAAATCACTGAAGGTGCTGTCGATTTTGATGGCGAAGATTTGCTGGACATGGATACCGAAGAAAGAGCCCGCGAAGGTTTGTTCTTGGCATTTCAGTACCCAGTCGAAATTCCTGGTGTTTCGAATATCAATTTCCTTCGAACTGCGATCAATGAAATTCGCGAGCACAAAGGAGAAGAGCCTATCTCAGCGAAAGAGTTCATGGCCATGGTGAAAGACAAATCAAAGTTGGTTGAATTGGATGCTAAATTGGCTTCTCGTTCGGTAAACGAAGGTTTCTCAGGAGGTGAGAAAAAACGAAACGAAATTTTCCAAATGGCAATGCTCGATCCAAAATTATCTATCCTAGATGAAACGGACTCAGGATTGGATATCGACGCTTTGCGTATCGTGGCCAATGGAGTAAACACCTTGAAAAGCGACAAAAATGCAAGCATCGTCATCACACACTACCAGCGATTGTTGGATTACATCGTTCCCGATTACGTGCACGTTCTTTACGATGGAAAAATCGTAAAAACCGGTGGTAAAGAATTGGCCTTGGAATTAGAAGAAAAAGGATACGATTGGATTAAAGCGGAGCTTGTTTAATTAATAATGAATAATTATCAATGAACAATTAATGCACTCCGAAGTGAGGCTTTAAGGCCTCCCTCTTTGGAGAGGGATCGAGGGAGAGGATTCCAAGATGCTAAAAAAAATTGACAAATACACTTGCCTTCGACTCCGCCCTGTCTGCCAACAGGCAGGTCAGTCGTAGTTAGCGCAAAGAAGAAAAATTAAATGGAAACATTAACAAAAAACACAGTAGCCGAATTCGCCCAAAACTGGAACGAAACAAGTCTACCGTTTTCACAAAATACAATTACTGAAGCCAAAGCCGTTTTAGAGAACAATCCGTTCCCGAACACACGGGTGGAAGCTTGGAAGTATACACGTCTGACGAAAATTTCTAAGCAAACTTTTGCAAATGCTGAAGGAAACGTGGGTGACATTTCAAAATTCAAAGTATTGAATGACGCACCAACTTTGGTTTTCGTCAATGGACATTATTCTGAACAACTTTCGACTGCTTCAGCAATCGATGGCGTGGAATTCTCTCCAATGAGCCAAGCAAATCATGCAGAACTAGGCAAAAAAGTAAATCTAGAAAACGAAGTGTTCAACGCTTTGAATACCGTTTACGCAACAGACGGTGCTTACATTAAAATTGCCGTAGGAAAACAAATTGAACAAACTTTGCAAGTGCTTTTCATCCAAACGGGTGAACAAACACATACGCAAGTTCGCAATAGAATCATAGCTGAAAAAGGAAGTAATACGAAAGTGGTTATGGGTTATTTCTCTGATAATGCCACGGGTTGTTTCTCGAATGTCGTTACCGAAGTTGAGGTTGCCGAAAATGCACATCTCGACATCGATAAACTGCAATTGGAAAACGAAACGGCTTTGCAAATTGCTTCAGAATATGTGACCCAAGCCCGCGATTCGCATTTCGATATCAATACCATTACCTTGAACGGTTTGTTGGTCCGCAACGAATTGAACATTGCCGTGGACGGTCAAAATTGCGAGACACACCTCAACGGAATGTACTTGACGAAAGACAATCAACACGTCGACAACCATACCATCGTGGATCATTTGCAACCCAATTGCGAATCCTTTGAATTGTACAAAGGTGTGATGAACGACAAATCAACTGGTGTGTTCAACGGTAAA
This sequence comes from Crocinitomicaceae bacterium, assembly GCA_965660955.1. GTDB lineage: Bacteria > Bacteroidota > Bacteroidia > Flavobacteriales_D > Crocinitomicaceae > UBA2040. Next base: position 6,559 of record CBFIBY010000047.1, read on the forward strand.
GTTTTCGTTCGCAAAGACGCGCAAAAAATCAATGCCTACCAATCGAACGGAAATGTTCTATTGAGCGATAACGCGACCATCAATTCGAAACCAGAATTGGAAATCTACGCCGATGATGTGAAATGTTCGCACGGTTCTACGACAGGTCAATTGGACGAAGAAGCGATTTACTATTTGCGAACACGCGGTATTTCTGCCAAAGCGGCGAGGGAAATGTTGATTTCTGCTTTTGTTGGAGATGTTCTTGAGAAAATTACAAATGATGAGGTACTTTCGTTCATTCAACACATTTTGAAAGACCGCTTCGGTTTTGATTCTCTCGATTAACGAATTAAGAATTTCATTATAAAGCTTCTCTTAAACGGGAAGCTTTTTTTGTTAAATAGTGTTTTGTTACTTCCTATTTCCAGGAAAAACACCCTACATCTCTAAACTTGAAAGAAATATTTCAATGAAAGAATAAGGCTTTTATTTTCAGCAATTTATACTCTTATTATCAAGCCTTTATTCGAAAGGATTTCTCATCATCCCACATATCATAAGTAAATGTTATGTTATTCATTTAAAACATAAATAAAAATTTATAAGAAATCTTCCCGTTATTTGTCCCCAAAATGACGAAACCATGAAGCTGCCAGTGCATTGCGTTGATTTTTGAAGACGTAGTATTAAGCGAAAGGGTCGTCAAGAATAATTTAGAATTCGATTGGATAATACCTTATCGTTTTTTCAAAACAAAAAGATGAGCAATTTTAAAAAATTTCAAGCCTTTGTAGCCGTGTTATGCGTCTTCTTAATCATTCTGGCGACTAACCTGATTGATAAACAGAACTTTTTACGCGTTGAACAATCCGTCGAAAATATCTATAACAATAGATTGGTAGCAAAAGAACTGTTGCACGATGTTAGCACAGCATTTCACAAAAAAGAAATGGCATATGCGCTAAACGATACAGCCTATTTGAAAGCTCAAAACAATACAATCAACATCAAAATTGGTGAATTACTCGCCAAATTTGATCGTACGAATGCTACACAAGAGGAAGAAAAGATTCTGGATGAAATTGGAGAGAATCATGAGAAACTAATTCAGTTAGAAAAGCAAACAAGACCAAGCGAAATATCCTACTTAAATGACTGTGCTGGCCTTTTTGCAGATATCAAAGAAAATATTGATGAATTGTCTGCAGAACAAATAGTTCAAGGCAAAAGCCAAAAAATGAATGCACGTGGTGCTGTAAGCACAGCAAAATTATTCTCCAAAATAGAGATTTACATGCTCATTTTCTTAGCGCTAGTGATGCAGGTTCTCATTTTATACTCACCAAAGAAAAAAGGTGATCAAACAAAAGATTATTTGGGATAGAAAATGGCTTCGGGACTATTTACACTATTAGACGATATTGCAGTACTTATGGATGACGTGGCTTCCATGAGTAAAGTAGCCACGAAGAAAACAGCTGGTCTTCTCGCGGATGATCTAGCCGTTAACGCCGAAAAAGCCTCTGGTTTTGTTTCCGCTAGAGAATTGCCCATCCTTTGGAGAATTACGAAAGGCTCCCTACTCAACAAAGCCATTATTCTTCCGGTCACCTTTTTACTTAGTGCGTTTCTTCCAGTGGCTATCATTCCCATTCTGATCGTCGGCGGAATCTATCTGGCCTACGAAGGCGCTGGGAAAATTTTTGAGTATCTCTTTCTTCGCAAACAGGCCAAAAAACAAACACGGAACAAAGAAATGTCCGAAGATGAAATGGCGGAACACGAAAACAAAAAGATTAAATCTGCCATTATCATCGACTTCATCCTGTCCGTTGAAATCATTTTCATCGCCTTAGGCACTGTGATGGAAGAATCAATCGGTATGCAAATCGCTGTGGTTACGGTGGTAGCGCTCCTTGCGACAATTGTGGTTTATGGTGTCGTCGCCTTGCTCGTGCGAATGGATGACCTCGGTTATAAAATGATGTCCTTAAGCGACGATAAGACCAGTTTTTCAAAAAGCATGGGGTCCCTTTTGGTCAAAACTTTACCGTATATCATTCGAAGTTTAGGTGTGATTGGAACTTTAGCCATGGTACTCGTAGCAGGTGGAATATTCGTTCACAATATTGAATACCTATACGATCTGCTCAAAAGCATTCCAAAACTACTCGGCGAATTTCTCGCGGGAATGGTGATTGGTCTAATTTGCTACGCTCTTTTCACGCCGATAAAGAAAATGTACAACAATTATTTAATCAAAAAATAAATCAGTTATGACAGCAATTCAATACACGAAAAGATTTTTTCAAAAAGGTGTGCGCTTGAGAAATGGTGGCGAACTAAAAGATGGTACAAACCAAGCGCATGCGCGTTCAACTCAAATCCAAAAAGAAAAAGTTGTAAGCAAAACAATTTCTCCTTCGGTCGTCTTTTTGATTTCTATTATGACTCTTACAACCCTACTTTCTTTCAGTAATACTGTCTTCTTTGAACAAATTCTCGCATGTGACTTTATCGTTCTTGCTGCAATATTTCTTAAGAAAACGGGCTACTCTAATCGTAAGTGATTCGAAAATTTCAATTAAACAAGCTAAACGCACTACCTTTTTGTTATGACAACAAACAAAGATTCAACTAAACCTCTTAGCGTTAAATCGACCTGGAAATCTGACCTGATGGCCGGGTTTGGTGTCTCATTAATCGCTTTACCCCTTTGTTTGGCTATTGCCACGGCATCAGGTTTCCCTCCTATTTCCGGAATAATTACGGCTATAATCGGTGGATTATTTGCCTCACGGTTTTCGGGATCATACATTACGATTTACGGACCAGCAGCAGGACTAATCGTCGTCAACTTACATACCGTAAACTCTTTGGGTGGTTTTCAATACGCTTTAGCAGCCATTGCAGTAGCAGGCGTCCTCATCTATTTATTGGGTCGCTTTAAAGTGGGTAAACTAAGTGACTTTTTCCCGTCATCCGTAGTAAAAGGAATGTTGACCTCCATCGGTATTATCATTATTGTCAAACAACTTTTTATTGCTTTTGGTGTAAACATATCCTCCTCCTCTGTCTTGGATTCTATTTATAACTTACCGAGTATAATCCCAAATATCAACTACTCCATAGCACTCATTTCAGTCGTGAGTTTGCTCATTCTTATACTTCATCCTTTCTTGAAAGTTAAAATACTCAAGGGCATTCCTGCGCCAATATGGGTGCTTTTCTTTGCCATTCTTATTGGAAATTACAGTCAATTGCCAGAAGGAGCGCTGATCACACTTCCGAGTGATTTGAGTGAAAGTGTTTACTTTCCTGATTTTTCAAAAATAACTTCATACCCCTTTTGGATAGGCGTTATCTCTATCGCACTCATCACAAGTCTAGAATCTTTGCTGAGCACAACTTCAATGGATTTGTTAGACCCTTTGAAAAGAAAGTCCGATTTGAACAAGGATCTTTCCGCCATCGGTATGGGATCAAGTCTTGCCGCTGCACTGGGAGGTTTGCCTATGATTTCAGAAATCGTACGAAGTACTGCCAACATTGGATTGGGAGGAAAAACACAATGGTCAAATTTTTTCCACGCGGGCTTTTTATTACTCTTCGTGGTATTGGGCACCTCCTTAATCAATCAAATCCCAATTGCTGCTTTGGCTGTTATGTTAATCATGGTAGGATACAGACTAGCCGCACCCAAACTGTTCGTTACGATTTATAAAATGGGCTACATTGAGTTCATCACCTTTATTTCAACCATTATAGGCGTTTTAGTTACGGATTTATTGATCGGTATCGTGATTGGAATTGTGGTAGAATTGATTTTACACTACCTCAAAGGATTTCCAATTTCCAAAACGTTTGCTACGGGTTATACTATTTCAGAGGAAAGTGACCACATTCAGCTCAAAGTAAGAGGTGGAGTTATCTTCTCCAATTACTATGTTTCTCTCAAAAAACAAATCGAATCTTTGTCCAGTGAGTCGGACTTGGTGATTGATTTTACAGAGGTCAATTATTTGAGTAAATCGGCTTGGGCGAAAATTGATGATTTCATTGAGCAGATGTACCGAAACAAACGAAAGATTAAGGTCGTAAACGCGAATCATCTTGTATTGCAAGAATCCTAAATTGTGTTTTTAACGGGAAAAATTTCTTTCAGGTGAGCAACCCATTATTCGAAAATAGAAAACTGGTCATTGCGACGAAGCATTCAAAGGAAAAAGTCATTGCTCCTCTTCTGGAAAAAGCGCTGAACGTCCATTGCTTTACCCCTGAAAATTTCGACACCGATACCTTAGGCACCTTCTCAGGAGAAATTGAAAGGACAGAAGATCCGATTGCAACAGCTCGAAAAAAATGCCTCCTCGCGATGGAAGCAAGCGGATGTGATTTAGGTATCGCCAGTGAGGGTTCATTCGGCACTCACCCTTCCCTCTTTTTTGCTCAAGCCGACGACGAATTCCTGCTGTTCATAGACAAAAAGAACGAGCTAGAAATTATCGCCCGAGAATTGAGTACGGACACCAATTTCAACGCGAAAAAGATACACTCCGAAAAAGAACTGATGGACTTCGCCGATTTGATACAGTTTCCATCGCACGGGTTGATACTCCGCAAAACTGAAAGTGATACCGAGTCTATGACCAAAGGCATCACCGATACCGTTTTGCTAAAAAAATCATTTCACGAACTCATGAACGAATCGAGTTCTGTATACGTGGAAACGGACATGCGCGCCCTCTACAACCCCACCCGCATGTCGGTCATTGAAAAAGCCGCAAAAAAACTAGTCGAAAAGATACTTTCCTGCTGTCCAAATTGCGAGACGCCCGGCTTTGGTGTAACCGATGTAAAAAGTGGTTTACCTTGTGGTTTGTGCGGCTCGGCGACAAAATCTACATTGAGTTTTGTGCATGTGTGTCATGGTTGTGAGCACGAAATGGAGGAGAAGTTTCCGCATGGGAAAACGATAGAAGATCCTATGTATTGTGATTTTTGTAATCCGTAAGTAAATCAGTGGATTTTGATTTGTTGTCCCTATCCTATTTTTTGGAAATTTGTATCTTTGGGTACTTGTGAAAACCAAAGCCTTAGATCACTTCAACCGAATTCAAATACTTGTAAGTGATTGTTGTCGGATGTATTGTTGGTTTTCAGTTAATTAATGAAATGAACTATAAGGGGAATATGCGCTGTTGTGCATAGTGAAGTGTTGTGTGGCATTTAAGAAAACCGAAATAAAATGAACGAAACAAGACGAGAATATCTCAAACGAATAAATTTCGTCTTGGATTTCATTGAAAAGAATATTGATGGCGACCTATCACTTGAATATTTATCAAAGAAAGCCCATTATTCACCTTACCACTTTCATAGAGTATTTTCGACAGTAGTTAACGAAAGATTAAATGAATTTATCAATAGAAAAAGAATTGAGCGTATTGCTTCAATTATACTTGTTGAACCAAAAATTCCTTTAATCGATTTAGCTTATAAATACGGTTTCAATAGTGACAATTCTTTTTCACGAGCATTTAAAACCTACTATGGAGTTAGCCCAACTAGATTTAAATCAGAAGGAAAAAAAATACTTAGCAAGATTGGTATAGAACCTTTTTCATCCGAACAATATATTTGTTCCATTGACAACATTAAACAATGGATCAAAATGAATGCACAAATAACAATAAAAGAACTTCCGGAATTAAAACTTGCAAGTATATCTCATATTGGAAACTTCGAAAAGGCAGGTAGTATGTTTCAAAAATTAATGGAATGGGGAAATCAGAAAGGAGTATTAGATACTACAAATTTTAAAGCAATAACAATTTATCACGACAACCCTAATATTACCCAAACTTCAAAAGTGAGATTTAGCACTTGTGTAACAATTTCTGAGAATATAAATACAGATGGAGAAATTAACCAACATAACCTAAAGAAAGGTATTTATAGCATTGGACATTTTGAAATTAAAGGAGAAGAAATTTCAAAAGCGTGGAAAAGTATGTGTATTTGGGTAATTGAAAATGATTATGAATTTAGAGATGGAGATTATTTTGAAATGTATCACAATGACCACAAAACTCATCCCGAACAAAAATTCATAATAGATATTTGTATTCCTTTACAAAAGACTAAAAATATTAAACTTGGAGAAATCAACAATGTAAATCTGCCCAAATATGAAGCTCAAGACCAAAAATGTAAAAACAGCTTAGGTTATCATCAATTGATAAACTATATGAAAGAATTGAGACTCTTTTTTCAAAAAGAGTATGACACAGTTTTTAAACTCGGAAAGATTTATCAAGGAGACCCAAATTTTTCTTACTTTTCTCTAACAACAGAAGAATTAAAAAAGCAAAAGCTTAAATTCGTTATCATCTTAAATCATAAAGAGTTGTATTTTTCGATTTGCTTGTCGGGTCAAAACAAAAGCATTCGAAAAAAGTATTGGAAGATTTTTAAAGGTAGCGATTGGAACAAATACCATTTAGCAGAATCAATTGATGATAGCTTATCGATTATAGACCAAACAATTGTTGAAGAACCAAATTTTAATAATAAAAGAAATTTAACCGAAAAGATTGAAAAGGAATCAATGAAGTTCATTAAAGAACTAAAATATATACTTTAATAATAAAAAACGACCACACACAAGGTATAAAAAAACATAGCCACCCTTCGGGATGTCAACGTTTCTTATACGAGACGTTTTAAAAACATCGATGCTCTCAGTTGGCACGGATTTGGCTTCGCTGCAGGAAAACAAATCGAACAAACTTTGCAGGTGCTTTTTATCCAATCGGGTGAACAAACGCACAGTCAAGTTCGCAACAGAATTAATGCTGAAAAAGGAAGTAACGCGAAAGTGCTTATGGCCTATTTTTCGGACGATGCAACAGGTTGTTTTTCCAACGTTGTAACCGAAATTGAAGTAGCGGAAAACGCACATCTCGATATCGACAAATTGCAATTGGAAAACGAAACAGCTTTGCAGATTGCTTCAGAATACGTGACACAAGCCCGCGATTCTCATTTCGATATCAATACAATTACCTTAAATGGTTTGTTGGTCCGCAATGGATTGAATATCGCCGTGGACGGTCAAAATTGCGAAACACACCTCAACGGAATGTACTTGACAAAGGACAATCAACACGTCGATAACCATACTATCGTGGATCACTTGCAACCGAATTGTGAATCCTTTGAATTGTACAAAGGCGTTATGAACGATAAATCAACTGGTGTTTTTAATGGAAAAGTTTTCGTTCGCAAAGACGCACAAAAAATCAATGCTTATCAATCAAATGGAAATGTTCTATTGAGCGATAACGCGACCATCAATTCGAAACCAGAATTGGAAATCTACGCGGACGATGTGAAATGTTCACATGGTTCTACGACGGGTCAATTGGACGAAGAAGCGATTTACTATTTGCGAACACGTGGTATTTCGGCCAAAGCGGCCCGTGAGATGTTGATAGCTGCCTTTGTTGGAGATGTTCTAGAGAAAATTATTAATGAAGAGGTACTGTCGTTTATTCAACAAATTTTGAAAGACCGATTTGGATTTAATGCTATGGATAAATAATTTAGTTCTTGAATAAGAGGGTCAATTTAATCGAGACATGTACCACAAATTATTTTATGTTTTTGCGTTTGTTATCCTGAACTGTTTTGCCTTTATTGCTCAAATCGAAAATAAAAATTCCGATCGACAAATAAAAAGTAATATATCTCCATTCGAATTTTGTCAAAAAGATACGAATCCAATTGGAGGCGGCGAAAACTATGATGAAATTTTTTCATCATATGATGCAACAATCCGAATAGAAAATTTTACCAATTCTATAGAGTTTAAAGCTAAAATCGAGAATGCTCAATACGGTGATATAATATTCATCGACGGAAACTTAACAATAGATTTAACCAAGCTTTTTGAAATTACTGGTGAACCCTCAATTAAAATTCCTGCAGGTGTTACTATAGCCAGTGATAGAGGTATTTCTAAAGGTGCACTAATTTTTACGGAAGATTTTGATTTTTATAATAACAAAACATCTGTAGGTAGACCAATTTTTGTTGCTAATGGGAATAATGTACGATTGACAGGAATTCGATTTAAAGGACCTTATCAAGATCAAGGCACAAACTCTCCGATTAGCGCAATTCGATACAAAACGTGTATTGAGATTGCTGATAACAATAATGGTATTGAAATAGATAACTGTGTTTTTTATGGTTGGCCCTACAAAGCCATTCGTATTGGTCGAGGAGTTGCTTACCCCTCATTTAACGGAAACAAAATACACCATTGTTATTTTTATAATAACAGACAAATGGGGCTTGGATACGGTGTTGGAATCGATTGTGGTTATGCAAGAATTTACAGTAATATTTTTCGAGCAAATAGACATGATATTGCAGGAAGCGGTAAAAAGGGAAGTGGATACGAGGCCTTTTGCAATACTGTTTTAGAAGGTAGTACCTCCCATAATTTTGATATGCACGAGGACAAAAAAACAAGTAACGCTGGTCGGGCAATTTATATCCACCACAATGATTTTCAAGATACAGGAAGTCAAAGATACCAGCGCAATAATGACGAGAATATATGGATACGTTCTAGACCATACGTGCAATGCAGAATTGAAAAAAACCGATTTGCTCACCCGGATCCAGAAACGGCAATAAGGCAAGAAAACAGAAACGGTGGATACGGGAATATGCTCGTTTGGAATAATTATTACAATAGCCTTTCCGATTCTATTTCCAAAAGGAAGATTATCATAGATAGCAGTTTTGCAAATTCACAGCCAACTCAGAATAGCTTCATGAAAACTAGTTCAGCGAAGTCAAATACATATGAATACGAATTCTCATTTGGAGACTATTACGGGAATGGAAGTATAGACATCATCAAAAAAGAGAATGGGAAACTATATCGACTTTCTTTTGATGCAAGTAATTTTAACAGATTGGACAACTGGGAGGTTTTGAAACCTAACGTTGAAAAGTCAATGGTTAATCAAATAGATCCGTACGAATGTTTCACCAAGATAATGATGCTGAATTGCAAGATAAATTACGTGAGTAAGTATGGTCCGACAATGTAGATTTCTGATGATTTTAGGCAATTCTTATTTTAAGTCATGCGTAAAGCTCTATACTTTTAACTTCACGTTTCCATTTCTCAAATTTTCTCCGCTGTCGGCACCAACGGAACAACCAATCCTCCTCAAAAAGAAAAAAACATATGGGACCTCGATTACCATTTAACCGAAACCCAAGAAGACGCACTCCGTGCGTTGGACAAAATTCAAATATCCGGTTCACAACTGTATTCTACTTTTCCTAACCTAGAACATGATTGTCAAGGAGAGGTAAGTACATTCAAAATAAAGCAAGAACAATTTGAAGATGCGCTTTACTATTTATTGAAGAACTATTATCAATATATGTCGGAAAAGGATAGGGAAGAATTGTCTTCCGTAGCATCAAAATTTCAAACGGAATACATCGTAAAAACATGTGGAGCTACGACCGAAGCGATCGTTTCGGAAGACTATACGGATCCACCGAGAAAAGGAATGTGGATTTTTGAGTCGCTTCTGAATCAGAGGGATTTAGTCATTAATTGGTAGTGAAACTGATATTTATTTCTAACCTTCAAATCGCAATTCTAAATTGTGCCCCTCCAATAGTTCTAGATAATCTTTTACCTCAAACTCCGAGGGTTTGAAACTTTCGTTTCGGTTATTCATTTCTTGTTGCCTTTGAATGCTTCGAGAAAAACGACGGATACTTTCTTTTGTGTCAAGAA